>NZ_JBHJWG010000001.1:128321-401641 GCF_042266305.1 Kitasatospora sp. NPDC056076 | reverse complement strand
GGGGGGGGCCCCCGCCTGCCCCCTATGTGTTCTCCCCGGGTCTCCTCCCGGGGCCCGCGGGGGGTCCCCCCCGGCGCCCGCCCCGCTGCTGTCTGGGAATTCCCTGAGAACTACCTGTCCTTTACGTCCAGTTTGCACTCGAACTCACGTTTAGTCGAAGAATTTCAAAGGAAATTCTACGAACCGTACAGTTGACCCGGGGTGGCTTCCCGGGGTGGGATGACAAATCGGCCCCGGTCCGGCCGACACCGGCACGGCGGCCTCCCGGCCACCGCCATGACCGGGATCCCGTCCCGAAGGGCCCTTCGCACCATGTCTCCGCTCACCCGGTTCGTTCTGCCGCACGCCGCCCCCCCGGTGGCCGACGGTCGGCCTGCCGTCGACGAGGACGTGGCGTTCGGGCTGCTGCGCGCCCGCTGGCACGGCCGCGGACTGGAGCTCACCGGCTTCGCCCGCCCGCTGGACCTGGACACCGGCCGCCCCGGCTCCGCCTGGACCTGGCTGACCCTGCGCCACGAGGACGCCGCCGAACCACCGCTCCACCTGCGCTCCAGGCCCCGCAGGCTGCCCGAGGTCACCGACGACAGCGCCCAGCCGGAGCACAACCACGACTGGTCCGGCTTCACCGTCCTGCTGGAACCCTCCCGACTGCGCCGGGACGACCGCTGGCTGCTCGGCGACTGGCAGATCGGGACCACCCTCTTCACCCGCCCCCGCCCCACCCGGCTGCGCCGCCAGTACGGCACCCTCGCCCCCCACTGGTGCGGCTCCGGCGAGTACCCGCCGGCCCGCTGGGTGGACCGTGACGTCCGCCTCCAGCCGTACTTCGAGGACGACCGGCTGCAGCTGCGGCTGGAACGCCCCGGCGCCCGGCTCGACCGCGCCGAGCCGGCCGCCGACGGCATCCGGCTGGGCGGCGTCGCCGACCACTGCCCGGCCGGCACCGTGCTGCGGCTGCGGCACCGGCAGAGCGCCGCGGTGATCGAGCAGCCGCTCACCCGCGCCGGCAACACCTTCGCCGTCGAACTGCCGTACCGGCCGCTCACCTCCGACGGCCGCGGCCGCGAGGACCTGGAACACTGGGACGTCGAGCTGCTGCGCCCCGACGGCGGCACCGAACAGCTCTGCCTGGACGAGCGCGGCGGCCCGGTGGCCGGCCAGTACCCGCTGCCGCACACCCCGGACCGGGTGCTCTACCTCAAGCACCTCGCCGACGGCCGGCTCCAGGTCTGCGTCCAGCCCGCCGCCGGGATGGTCGACCGGATCGCGGTCCACTTCGGCGGCTTCGAACTGTCCGGCCACTGCCCGGACCCGGCCGCCGGGCGACTGGAGCTGGTCCTGCGGCACGGCGGCACCGCGGGCGAGGTCCGCACCCCCGTCGAGCCCGAGCCGGACGGCCGCTTCCGGGTCCGGGTGCCCGCCACCCGCACCGGCTCCGACGGCGCCGTGCTGCCGCTGCGCAAGGGCGTCTGGGAGGCCGCCCTGGAGCCGGCCGACCGCTCCGGGCCGGCCCGGCCGCTGCTCGCCGCCCCGACCGTGCTGCCCGCCCTGCCCGCCACCGCGACCACCGGCGGCAAGGACGTCCTGCTGCAGCGCCGCTGGCACGACACCCTGCTGGTGGACTCCACCCCGGTGCTCGACGCCACCGAGCGCAGCGCCTGGACCCAGGCCCGGCTGCGCACCGAGCAGTACCCGGCGGCCCGCCGCGAGCCGCTGCGCGAGGCGGTGCTGTACGACGTGTTCGGCGGCCGCGGCTACGCCGACTCCCCGCGCGCGGTGCACGCCGAACTCGTGCACCGCGGCGAGCCGTTGGAGCACCTGTGGGTGGTCGACGACGGCCAGGCCGAGCTGCCGCCCGGGGTCGTCCCGATCCGGATCTGGAGCCCCCAGTGGTACCGGGCCCTGGCCACCTGCCGGTACCTGGTCGGCAACACCCACTTCCCGGACTTCCTGGAGCGCCGCGAGGGCCAGGTCGTGGTGCAGACCTGGCACGGCTCGCTGCTCAAGCGGATCGCCCACGACGTCGACAACCCCTGGCTCGCCGACCACGGCTACCTGGAGGCGCTCGACCGGGAGACCCCGCAGTGGAGCCTGCTGCTCTCCCCCAGCCCCTTCGCCACCCCGATCCTGCAGCGCGCCTTCCGCTACGACGGCGAGGTGCTGGAGTCCGGCTACCCGCGCGGCGACGTCCTGGCCCGGCCCGAGCCCCGGGCCGCCGCGGCCGTCCGCCGCCGGCTCGGCATCCCCGAGGGCAAGCGGGTCGTGCTGTACGCGCCGACCTGGCGCGAGGACCAGCAGCGCGGCGACGGCGACGGCTTCCGGCTCGACCTGCGGCTCGACCTCGACCACGCCCGCCGGCTGCTCGGCGAGGACCACGTGCTGCTGGTCCGCCCGCACTCGCACGTGCGCGACCCGCTGCCCGGCGCCGGCGACGGCTTCCTGTTCGACTGCGGGGACTTCCCCGACCCGCAGGACCTGCTGCTGATCGCGGACGTACTGGTGACCGACTACTCGTCGATCATGTTCGACTTCGCGATCACCGGCCGCCCGGTCTACTTCTTCACCTACGACCTGGAGCACTACCGCGACACCCTGCGCGGCTTCTACTTCGACTTCGAGGCGGACGCGCCCGGCCCGCTGGTGCCGGACTCCGCGGAACTGCTCGGCGCGCTGCGCGAACTCGCCGACAGCGGCGAGCGGTCGGCGCCCGGCTACGCGGAGCGCTACCGGCGCTTCCGGGCCGCGCACTGCGCCCTGGACGACGGCGGCGCGGCCCGCCGGGTGGTCGACCGGATGATCGAACTCGGCCGCACCGCGGGGTAGTTCAGGAGAACCGGTAGGCCCGCCAGGGCCGCCAGACCTCGTCCGCGTCGAACCGGGAGAGCGAGAAGCCCGGCACCGGGAAGGACGCCCGGAACCCGCGCGCCTGCTCGTACGCGCGATCCAGCGCGTCCTCCGACAGGCCGTGGGCCACCGTCACGTGCGGGTGGTACGGGAAGGCCAGCTCGCGGGCCAGCGGGCCGGACCGCACGCCCGCCTCCAGCAGCCGGCACTCGTGCGCGCCCTCCTCGACCCGGACGAACACCACCGGGGAGACCGGCCGGAAGGTACCGGCGCCGCGCAGCAGCATCCGGAACGGCCGGTGCGCCGCGGCCACCGCCGACAGGTGGTCCTCGATCTTCGGCAGCAGCTCGGCCGGCACCTCGGTGGGCGGCAGCAGCGTGACGTGCGTCGGTATCGAGCGGGCCTGCGGGTCCCCGAGCCCGGCCCGGGCGTCCTGGATCCGCGCGCCGTGCGGGTCCGGCACGCTCACGGACACGCCGATGGTGACGACCTCCGGGAGGTCGCCACCATCGGGCATGCGCGAGAGCGGAGTCACCGCTTGGCGGCCGGGAGGAAGCCGATCCGGTCGTACACGGTCGCCAGCGTCTCGGAGGCCACCGCGCGGGCCTTCTCGGCGCCGATCGCCAGCACCCGGTCCAGCTCGGCCGGGTCGTCCAGGAAGGTGCTGGTGCGCTCCTGGAAGGGGGTGACCCACTCGGTGAACAGCTCGGCCAGCTCGGTCTTGAGGGCGCCGTACATCTTGCCCTCGAAGTGCGCGACCAGCTGCTCGACCGACTGGCCGCTGAGCGCGGAGTGGATCCGCAGCAGGTTGGAGACGCCCGGCTTCTGCTCCTCGTCGTAGGAGACCACGGTGCCGGTGTCGGTGACGGCGCTCTTGAACTTCTTGGCGCTGACCTTCGCCTCGTCCAGCAGGCTGACCAGGCCCTTGGCCGAGGAGGCCGACTTGCTCATCTTGATGCCCGGGTCCTGGAGGTCCATGATCTTCGCCGTCTCCTTGAGGATGTACGGCTTCGGGATCGTGAACGTGGGGGCGTAGCGCGAGTTGAACCGCTCCGCGATGTCGCGGGTGATCTCCACGTGCTGGCGCTGGTCCTCGCCGACCGGGACGGCGTCCGCCTGGTAGAGCAGGATGTCCGCGATCTGCAGGATCGGGTAGGTGAACAGGCCGACGGTGGTGCTGTCGGCGCCGTACCGGGAGGATTTGTCCTTGAACTGGGTCATCCGGGAGGCCTCGCCGAAGCCGGTGAGGCAGTTCATCACCCAGCCGAGCTGCGCGTGCTCGGGCACGTGCGACTGGACGAAGAGGGTGCAGTGCTCGGGCTCCAGACCGGCGCCGAGCAGCTGGGCGGCGGACACCCGGGTGTTCTGGCGCAAGGTCACCGGGTCCTGCGGCACGGTGATCGCGTGCAGGTCGACGACCATGTAGAAGGCGTCGTTCTCCTTCTGCAGGTCGACCCACTGGCGCACGGCGCCCAGGTAGTTGCCGAGGTGGAACGAGCCGGAGGTGGGCTGGATCCCGGAGAGCACCCGGGGGCGATCCTTGACCGGACCGGTGACCGCTGCGTTGACCATGCGGGCCATTCTTCCAGTTCCCCCGGTCGCTCAGGAAACCTCCGGCCCCGCAGGCTCCTCCGGTGTGACCGCACTCACCCTCACCCGGGCGATCCGCCGGCCCTCCACCTTGGCCACCGTCAGCAGCACCGCGCCGCCGCCCTCGACCGGGATCCGGGCCTGGTCGCCGTCCCGGGGCAGCCGGCCGAGCGAGGCCACCAGGCAGCCGGCCACCGTCTCGTACGGGCCCTCGGGCAGGGTGACGCCGGTCTCCTCGGTGAAGTCGCCGAGGTTGAGCAGGCCGTCCAGCTCCGTGCCGCCGCCGGCCAGTCGGCGGGTCGGCGCGGACTCCGGCCGGTCGTACTCGTCCCGGATCTCGCCGATCACCTCCTCGACCAGGTCCTCCAGGGTGACGATGCCGGCGGTGCCGCCGTACTCGTCCACCACGATCGCCAGGTGGTGGCCCTCCCGGCGCATCTCGCCCATCGCCTCCAGCACCCGCTTGGTGCCGGGCAGCAGCTTGACCGGGCGGGCCAGGTCGCGGACCTTGACGGCCTGCTCGCCGCGGGCGCCGTAGAGGTCCCGGACGTGCACGAAGCCGACCACCGCGTCGGCGCTGCCCTCGACCACCGGGTAGCGCGAGTGCGGCGAGGTCTCGGACTGGTGCCGTACGGCGGCCAGCGGGCGCTCCGCGTCCAGGAAGGTCACCTCGGTGCGCGGGACCATCACCTCGCGCAGCTGGCGCTCCCCCGCGGCGAACACGTCCGCGATCAACGCCCGCTCGTCGCTTCCCAGTTCGGTGTTGGAGGCGACCAGGCCACGCAGTTCCTCGGAGCTCATCGAGCCGCGCCCGGCCGCCGGATCGCCGCCGAACAGCCGGACCATCAGGTTGGTGGAGTGGCCGAGCAGCCAGATCACCGGGCGCAGCGCCACCGACATCACGTCCACCACGGGGGCGGCGATCACCGCGATGGACTCGGCGCGCTGCAGGCCGATCCGCTTGGGGGTGAGCTCGCCGAGCACCAGCGAGACGTAACTGATCAGCAGGGTCAGGCCGACCAAGGCGAGGGCGTCCGCCACCCCCTGGGACAGCCCCGCCCGGACGAAGAGCGGGGCGACCTTGCCGGCCAGGGTGTCCGCGCCGAACGCGGCGGACAGGAAGCCCATGCAGGTCACGCCGACCTGGACGGCCGCCAGGAAGCGGTTGGGGTCGGCGGCCAGGTGCGCGGCCCGGGCCGAGCGCCGGGTGCCGTGCGCCTCCAGCGTCCGGATCTGGCCCTCGCGCAGCGAGATCAGCGAGATCTCCGCGACGTTGAACAGGCCGCCCAGCAGGATGAAGACGAGGACGAGCGCGGCGTCCCCGAGGGTTTCGTTCACAGCGGGCCAGTGTAGGCGGCCGAGGTGTCCCGGCCCGGGCCTCCACCCCGGGGGCGAGCGGGCGAACACCCGCCCCGCACCGGGTCGGAGCGCCCCGGAGGCGAGCGGGCGAACACCCGCCCCGAGCCGAAGGGGCGCGCCGGTGCCGAAAGGGCGAGCGGGCGAACAGCAGACGGCCCGCCGCCCCCGGCGGGGGTGGCGGGCCGTCGCAAGGGCCGTGCGGCGGGGCTCAGATGAGGCCCAGCTCCTGGACCGCGTCGCGCTCCTCGGTCAGCTCCTTGACCGAGGCGTCGATGCGGGCGCGGGAGAAGTCGGAGATCTCCAGGCCCTGGACGATCTCGAACTTGCCGTCCTTGGTGGTGACCGGGAAGGAGGAGATCAGGCCGGCCGGGACGCCGTAGGAGCCGTCGGAGACGACGCCCATGGAGGTCCAGTCGCCCTCGGCGGTGCCGTTGACCCAGGTGTGCACGTGGTCGATGGCGGCGTTGGCGGCCGAGGCGGCCGAGGAGGCGCCGCGGGCCTCGATGATGGCCGCGCCGCGCTTGGCGACGGTCGGGATGAAGTCGTTCTCCAGCCAGGCCTGGTCGCTGCCGACGGCCTCGAAGGCCGGCTTGCCGGCGATCTCGGCCTGGAAGATGTCCGGGTACTGGGTCGCGGAGTGGTTGCCCCAGATGGTGACGCGCTTGATGTCGGAGACCAGGGCGCCGGTCTTGCCGGACAGCTGGCCGACCGCGCGGTTGTGGTCCAGGCGGGTCATCGCGGTGAAGCGCTCGGCCGGGACGTCCGGGGCGTTGCGCTGGGCGATCAGGGCGTTGGTGTTGGCCGGGTTGCCGACGACCAGGACCTTGATGTCGTCCGCGGCGTGGGCGTTGATGGCCTTGCCCTGCGGGCCGAAGATGCCGCCGTTGGCCGACAGCAGGTCGCCGCGCTCCATGCCGGCGGTGCGCGGACGGGCGCCGACCAGCAGGGCGACGTTGGCGCCGTCGAAGGCCACGTTCGGCTGGTCGGTGATGGTGATGTCGCGCAGCAGCGGGAACGCGCAGTCGACGAGCTCCATGGCGGTGCCCTCGGCGGCCTTGAGGCCCTGCGGGATCTCCAGGAGGCGCAGGTTCACCGGCACGTCGGCACCGAGCAGGTGGCCCGAGGCGATGCGGAAGAGCAGCGCGTAGCCGATCTGGCCGGCCGCTCCGGTGATGGTGACGTTGACGGGGGTGCGGGTCATTTCTACCTTCTCCAGCAAATCGCCAGGTGCCCCAGGCACACCGGCGCACTGGAGCCGAGGATGATCTCTCGACATCGAGAGACCGGCGTCAGGTTATCGCAAAGGGAAGCGTACGCCGCGTGTGCGGGCGTGGCTGATGCGTCACAGCGGGCTCCGCCCGGGAGGGCCCGGAACGCGCCGTGGCCCCGTCCGGGAGTCCCGGACGGGGCCGCGGCGCACGACGCCCTACCGCTGCTCGGCGCCGCCGGGCCGCGGCTCAGCGCTTGGGCCGGCCGATCAGCTGGCCGATGTTGTCCAGCAGCGGGATCTCCAGCCACGGGTTCGGCTGCGCGACCAGGGTCAGCAGCACGATCGAGGCGCCCAGGAAGGCCAGCACGATCACGTCGGTGAAGCGGCTGCGCACGGCCAGCATCCCGACCTCGGGCAGCACCAGCCGCAGCACCGCGCCGAGCAGCACGCCGGTGCCGAGGATCAGCAGCCCGTACTTGAAGCCGTCCTTGAAGTCGGCGAGCCAGGTGACCGCGAGGCCGGCGCCGACCACCGACAGGACCAGCGTTATCGGCCACTGCCGGACCGGCAGGGCGTAGTCGCGCCCGAGGGCCGGGGCGGCCCCCTCGGGCGGCAGGGTGCCGGTGGTCTTGACCGGCCGTTGCCGGGACCGCGCCGGACGCGGTTCAGTCATGCTCGCCGTCCCTCGGGGGTCAGACGCCGGCGCGGCGCTCGGCCGCCTCGACGATGTTGTTGAGCAGCATCGCGCGGGTCATCGGGCCCACGCCGCCGGGGTTCGGGGAGATCCAGCCGGCCACCTCGGCCACCCCCGGGTGCACGTCGCCGACGATCTTGCCCTCGCTGCGGCTGACGCCGACGTCCAGCACCGCGGCGCCCGCCTTGACGTCCTCCGGCTTGACCAGGTGCGGCACGCCCGCGGCGGCCACGATGATGTCGGCCTTGCGCAGGTGCGCGCCGAGGTCCCGGGTGCCGGTGTGGCACAGGGTCACGGTGGCGTTCTCGCTGCGGCGGGTCAGCAGCAGGCCGATCGAGCGGCCGACGGTGACGCCGCGGCCGACCACGACGACCTCGGCGCCGTCGATCTCGACCTCGTGCCGGCGCAGCAGCTCGACGATGCCCAGCGGGGTGCAGGGCAGCGGGCCCTCGATGCCCAGGGCCAGCCGGCCGAGCGAGGTCGGGTGCAGGCCGTCGGCGTCCTTGTCCGGGTCCATCAGCTCCAGGACCGGGTTCTGGTCCAGGCCCTTGGGCAGCGGCAGCTGGACGATGTAGCCGGTGCAGGTCGGGTCGGCGTTGAGCTCGCGGACGACGTCCTCGACGTCCTGCTGGGTGGCGGTGGCGGGCAGCTCGCGCTGGATCGAGGCGATGCCGACCTCGGCGCAGTCCTTGTGCTTGCCGTTGACGTACCAGCGGCTGCCCGGGTCGTCGCCGACCAGGACGGTGCCGAGGCCGGGCGTGACGCCCTTCGCCTTGAGGGCCGCCACGCGGGCGGCGAGTTCGGACTTGATCGCGGCGGCGGTGGCCTTGCCATCGAGAATCTGGGCAGTCATGACCCCATTCTCCCGGATCGCGGCCGCCTCCCGTACCGGGGCCGCCCCGGCGACCGGACGGGCACGGAAGGCCCGCACCACGTTGCGGTTGCGCCACAGTCTCCGCACCACGCCCACAACCGGCTGGACAGCGCGCTGCCGTCCGGTTGACGATATGCGGGCATCCCCTGCCGCGACCGGGCCCGGTGACGGGCCGACGGTCCCGCAGCAGGGCGTACCCGGGGGAAAGAGCCAGTGATCCGACCACAGCACACCGCGCAGCCAGACCGCCACGGCGCCCTCACCGCGCCGTGCCCGTCCTCGCGTTCGATCACTGGCCCGTCACAGCACTGAGCCGGCCGCGCCCGTCACCGCCGCCGGGCTGTCACCGCGCTCCGATACCGTCCCGTTCCGTCGGCGACCCGACTCGCCGGCCGCAACCGGGCCCTCCGCCGTCCCGTCCCCGCGTTCCCGCAACTGCCCGGAGGCATCCATGAGTTACCCGCCCGACCCGAACAACCCGTACGGCCAGCAGCCGCCCGCGCCGGGCTACGGCTACCCGCAGCAGGCCCCGCCGCAGCCCGCGCCGGGCTACGGCTACCCGCCCCAGGCGGCCCCCGGTTACGGCTACGCGCCGGCCGTGCCGCAGTCCATGCCGGGCCTGGTGACGACCGCCCGGGTGCTGCTGTTCATCGTGGGCGGTGTGCAGGCGATCCTCGCGCTGGTCTACCTGCTCATAGGCGCCGCCGCCAAGGACGTCACCAACACGGCCAAGGCGACCACCAGCGACAACCCGTTCACCGCGCTGGGCGACGCCGCCGCCGGCATCCTGATCGTCGTCGCGGTCCTGTTCGCGCTGTTCGCCGCGCTCTCCATCACGCTGGGCGCCAAGTTCGGCAAGGGCGGCAACAACGTCCGGATCACCACCATCGTGTACGGCTCGCTCGGCAGCCTGGTCGGCCTGCTGATCCTGGCGGGCGCCGTCAGCGCCGGCACCGCCATCGGCTATGTGATGGCCGGTCTGTGGCTGGCCATCAGCATCATCTGGATCACCGCCATGTGCACCCAGGAGGGCTCCGGCTGGTTCAACCGGCCGCGCTACTGAGCACACGGCACGACCACGACGAAGCGGCCCGGCCCCTCGACCGAGGGACCGGGCCGCTTCGTGCCGCTCAGTGGAAGAAGTGGCGGGCGCCGGTGAAGTACATCGTCACGCCGGCCTCCCGGGCCGCCTCGACGACCTGCTCGTCACGGATCGAACCGCCCGGCTGGACGATCGCCCGGACACCGGCGGCGATCAGAATCTCCGGGCCGTCCGGGAACGGGAAGAAGGCGTCCGAGGCGGCGTACGAGCCCTTGGCCCGCTCGCCGGCCCGCTCGACCGCGAGCTTGCAGGAGTCGACCCGGTTGACCTGGCCCATGCCGACGCCGACCGAGGCGCCGTCCTTGGCCAGCAGGATCGCGTTGGACTTGACGGCCCGGCAGGCCCGCCAGGCGAAGGCCAGCTCGGCCAGCTCGGCCGCGGACAGCGCCTCGCCGGCGGCCAGCGTCCAGTTCGCCGGGTCGTCGCCCTCGGCCTGCACCCGGTCCGCGTCCTGGAGCAGCACGCCGCCGGAGATCGGGCGGACCTCCTGGTGGTTGGCCGGGGCCCCGGGGGCGACCAGCACCCGCAGGTTCTTCTTCCGGGCCAGCACCTCGACCGCGCCGTCCTCGTACCCGGGGGCCACCACGACCTCGGTGAAGATCGGGGCGATCTGCTCGGCCAGCTCGACGGTGACCGGACGGTTGACCGCGATCACGCCGCCGTACGCGGAGACCGGGTCGCACTCGTGCGCCTTGCGGTGCGCCTCGGCGACGTCGGCGCCGGTCGCGATGCCGCACGGGTTGGCGTGCTTGATGATCGCGACGGCCGGCTCGGCGTGGTCGTACGCGGCGCGGCGGGCGGCGTCGGTGTCGACGTAGTTGTTGTACGACATCTCCTTGCCGTGCAGCTGCTGGGCACCGGCCAGGCCGCCGGTGCCGTCGCTGTACAGCGCGGCGCCCTGGTGCGGGTTCTCGCCGTAGCGGAGCACGTTCTGGCGCTCCCAGGTGGCACCCAGGAACTCCGGGAACCGCTCGTCGCTGGGGGCGTAGCCGGCCTCGAACCAGGAGGCGACGGCCACGTCGTAGGCGGCGGTGTGGGCGAACGCGGCACCGGCCAGGCGCTTGCGGGTGGCCAGGTCGAAGCCGCCCTCGCGGACGGCGGTCAGCACGTCGGCGTAGCGGGCCGGGTCGACCACGACGGCCACCGACGGGTGGTTCTTGGCGGCGGCGCGGACCATGCTCGGGCCGCCGATGTCGATCTGCTCGACGCACTCGTCCGGGGTGGCGCCCGAGGCGACGGTGGCCTTGAACGGGTAGAGGTTCACCACGACCAGGTCGAAGGGCTCGACACCGAGCTCGGCCAGCTGCGCGCGGTGCGACTCCAGGCGCAGGTCGGCGAGCACGCCGGCGTGCACGCGCGGGTGCAGCGTCTTCACGCGCCCGTCCAGGCACTCCGGGAAGCCGGTCAGCTCGGAGACCTCCGTCACCGGGACGCCGGCGGCGGCGATCCGGCCGGCGGTGGAGCCGGTGGAGACGATGGCGACCCCGGCGGCGTGCAGGCCCTGGGCCAGCTCCTCCAGACCGGTCTTGTCGTACACGCTGATCAGCGCGCGACGGATCGGACGGATGTTCTCCGAAACGGGGGGCGTGGTGGAGCTCGCGCTCATGCCGGGATCCATACCTTTCGGTCCTCGATGCGGTGACCTTCGCGGGCCAGCCGGCCCACGACGTCGACGAGCAGCTTGCGCTCGACAGTCTTGATGCGCTCGTGCAGCGCGTCGCCGCCATCGGCGTGGTCGGCGTCGAGCACCTCGACGACGCCCTGCGCGATGATCGGCCCGGTGTCCACTCCGGCGTCGACCAGGTGGACGGTGCAGCCGGTGACCCTCACCCCGTACGCGAGCGCGTCGGTGACGCCGTGGGCGCCGGGGAAGGACGGCAGCAGTGCGGGGTGGGTGTTGACGATCCGCCCCGCGAAGGCCGCGATGAACTCGGGGCCGAGGATCTTCATGAAGCCGGCCGTGACCACCAGGTCGGGCTGGTGGGCGGCGACGGAGGCGGTCAGCGCACGGTCCCAGTCGGCCCGGTCCGCGAAGTCCTTCACCCGGTGGACGAAGGTCGGCAGGCCCGCCCGCTCGGCACGCTCCAGGCCGGCGATCCCGTCCCGGTCCGCGCCCACGGCCACGATCCCGGCGCCGTACGCCGGGTCGGCGGCGGCGTCGATCAGGGCCTGGAGGTTGGTGCCGGAGCCGGAGACCAGCACCACCAGGCGGGCCGGTCCGGGCGTACGGGGCGGGAAGAGCTGGGCGGGGGCGGCGGCCACTGCGCGATTCTCCGTAGGTCGGGCGCCGCCCGCTGGTACGTCCACCGGCGGTGGGGCCACTACGAACGGCAGGTCGAGCGAGGGGGAACACCAGGAGAACCCGCCGCGACGCGGGACCGGGGGAACCCGTGGGAGCTGCTGACCGTCACCACGATAACGGCTGGTCGGAGGCCCCCTGCACCCTCCCTCCGGCGCTACGCGCGTAGTTGAGACGGGGATCTCCTCGGGCCCTCCGCACCGGAGTTGCGGGCGACCGGCCCCGGTACGGGCAGGCCCCCGACGGGCCCTCGAACGCTTGCGGGATCATTGGGGCGGAGGAGACCGCCCCCGAGCGCGACCCTCCGCACAAGCCCCGACCGAGAAGGAACGGCTGAACCCATGAGCAGCGGCGACGACACCGACGAGCGCAACCCCTTCGCGCCGCCGCCCGCGGACGCCCCGGACCAGCCGTGGCGGCCGCGCAGCCCCTGGCCCGGCCAGGGTCCGGAGGGCGACGGCGGCCAGGCCGGCGGTCCCGGCGGCGACCGCCCGCCGCACCCCCAGCAGTGGGGACCGGGCCCCGGCGAGGGCGGGCCCGGCCGTCGCCCCCAGGGTCCGCAGCCGCCCCGGCTCGACCTGGCGAACCCGGCCCACCGCAAGGCGCGCAACGCCGCGCTGGCCGGACCGTTCGCGCTGGTCTGCCTGTTCACCGGCTTCCACTGGATCGCCCTGCTGGCCGGCGTGCTCGGCATCGTCTGGGGCGTCGGCGCGCTCCGGGCCGGGCGGACCGCAGCCGCCCCGGCTCCCGCGGCGGCACCGGCCGGGGCGTACGGCCAGGCCGGCCCCGTCGGTGCCCCGGCGCCGAACCCGCTCACCCCGGCCGCGCTCGCCGGGATCCTCACCGGCGCGATGACCGTCATGGTCGCCACCTCGGTGATCGGGCTCAGCGTCCACTACCGGGACTACGTCACCTGCGTGCGGGACTCGCTCACCAACGTCGGCGCCGAGAACTGCGACCGGTACGCACCGCAGTGGTACGT
Source organism: Kitasatospora sp. NPDC056076 (assembly GCF_042266305.1). Lineage (NCBI taxonomy): Bacteria > Bacillati > Actinomycetota > Actinomycetes > Kitasatosporales > Streptomycetaceae > Kitasatospora > Kitasatospora sp. NPDC056076. Next base: position 388,687 of record NZ_JBHJWG010000001.1, on the reverse strand, counting down.
GGACTTCAGCGGGAACGCCGAGTAGCGGGCAGGGCTCAGGAGCGGGAGCGCCGAACGCCGGCCCGACCGGGGTCAGTCGGTGGGGCGCCGGCCGGACAGCCGCAGCACGAGGGCGTGGGCACCGGCGCGCAGCCGCAGCGCGCTCCCGCGCGTCCGGGTTGCGAGCCGGGCGTAGGCGCCCGCGACGGACGCCGGGGCCCGGACCAGGTCCCCGGCCGGAGCCCCGGCCAGGTCGTCGTCCAGTGCCTCGGCCGGGTCCTCGGCCGGGGCGGGGCCGAGCGCGCGGTACCGCACCAGCAGGGCGCCCGGCACCGCCACCAGGGCGAGCCAGCCCGCCGCCGCCAGGCCCGTCCACCACGGCACCGGCCCGAGCCGGGCCATCCGCTCGGCCGCCAGCGCCCCGCCGGACAGCCAGCCCAGCACCGTCGCCCCGGTGCCGAGCAGCAGCGCGGCCGCCAGGGCCGCCGTCGCCGTCGCCGCGGGCGGCCACGGTCCGCCCCCGCCCGCCGGGGAGGGCCGGCCCGCAGCCGCCCGGCCCAGCAGGAGCGCGGGCACCAGCCCCGCCAGCAGCGGGAGCAGCAGCGCGGCCAGCCGCCAGCCGCCCGGGCCCTCCTGGGGCAGCAGGGCGAACAGCGGGAACTCCGGCACCGCGCCGAGTTCCGTCCCGCCCGGCGACACCAGCGACCCGGCGCCGACCTCGAAGCCCGGGCCCAGCGCGTACGCGGCGCCCCACAGCACCGCGTTCGGCAGCAGCACCACGGTGACCAGCAGCAGCCCGACCAGCGCGGCGGGCCCGCCGCCGAGCAGCGCCATCCCGCGCCCGCCCCCGGCCACCGCGTCCAGCACCGCCGCCACCGCCACCAGCAGCCCGCCCGCCGCGAGCAGCCCCGCCGCGGCCGCACCCGCCGCCCGGCACACCGCGGGCGTGCCCCCGGTCGGCCGCCAGCCCGGCGGGAGCCGGTCGAACAGCGCCTCGGCATGGATCCGCGCCGCGCCCCCGACCCCCTCCGTCCCGGCGGCTCCGCCGGACCGTGCGCCCGCCGCCGTCGCCAGCCCGGCCACCAGGCCCACCACCAGCAGGTCCGGCAGCACCCGGCTGCGGAACAGCCCGGCGCCCGCGCTGTGCAGCGCCACCACGACCGCCACCGCGCAGTACCCCGCCCACAGCGCCAGCGGGCCGCCCCAGCGCGAGCGCAGCCCCCGCCGTGCCGCCACCCCGGCCCCCGCCCGGTACAGCCGCACCACGGCCAGGGCCCCGAGCAGCAGCGGAGTGACCGTCAGCGGGGCGTCCGCGCCGCCGCGCAGGACCGGCGCGCCGTGCCCGAGCAGCCAGAGCGCACCCGCCAACCGGGTGGCACCGGCCGCATCGGAGTCCGCGTACGGCGTCGCCACCCAGAGCCCGAGGACCGGCACCCCGACCACCGCGAGACCGACCAGCGCCGTCCGCACCCCCGCCAACAGGTCGGCCAGCGCCGGGCGTCCACCCAATTCGCCGGGCACTTCCAGGAGCGGACGGCCCATCAGCTGCGTCATGCGCCTCATGGTGCCAAGGCGACTCGCCATGCTCCGTGAACCGGCAAACCGCCGCCGTGTCCCAGATTATTGTCTTATGCGCCTTTTCAGACCCTGCCCCCAAGCCGCCGCCGCCCCGGCCCGGAGCGTCTGATGACCACGCCACCCGCCCGTGCCACCGATCCCCTGCGGAAGCTGACCCCCCGTGAGGCCCAGGCCCTCACCCACCTGGCCGCCGGACACGGCCTCGATCACACCGCCGCCGCACTCGGCGTCACCACCGCGACCGCCCGCAGTTATCTGCACCGGGCCATGCGCAAACTCGGCTGCCCCACCGAAGCCGCCGCGATCGCCCTGCTCAGGACCGCACCCCCGACCGGCCCGGGCCGGCGCCCCCCGGCCGCCCCCACCGGCACCGACCGTACGCGAGTGGCCCCCACTGCCCCGGGAGAACGCAGCGGCATGACCAAGACCACCCCGACCGGCGGGAAGCCCGGCACCGACAGCGACCGCCGCCACCGCTCCCCCGGCGCCGGCAGCGGACCCGGCACCGGCCCCGGCCGGTCGACGGCGCACGGCGAGCCCGGCACCCCGGCGGCCTCCGGGCCGGGCCAGCAGTCCGGCCAGCACCAGGGCCAGCCGCAGGGCCCGGCCGCGCGCCCCGGGCCCGCCCCGGGCAAGCCCGAGGGTCGGCGCCGTCGTCCCGCGGACGGCGCGCGCGGCCCACAGGGGGCCGGGCGCAAGCCGGGCACCCCCACCGCCGCCACCGCCGCCGCGGTCACCGCCCCGACCGCCGCCCCGGGCCCGGCCGCCCCGCAGCCACCCGCGGCCGCCCGGCCCGCGGCCGCGTCCGTGGCCGGTCCCGGTTCCGGTTCCGGTTCCGCCCCTGGCGGGCGCGACGCCGCCGACTCCCGTGAACGGATCAGCGCGGCCCTCAGCGAGGCGGGCCACGGACGGGACCTGACGGAGAGCTTCGAGGAGCTGTACGAGGCCGCGCACACCCGGCTGGTGCAGCAGGTGTTCCTGCTGACCGCCTGCCGCCACCGCGCGGTGCACTGCGTGCGGCGGGCGTTCGGGGAGGCCCGGCAGGACTGGGGCGGGGTGGTCGGCTCGGGCGATCCGGAGGGCTGGGTGCGGGTGCGGGCCTGCGAGCTGGCGCTGTCGCCGTGGCGGCGCGGCGGCCCCCGGCGGGTGCACGCGTGGACGCTGCCGCACCGACGGATCCGGGTCCGGCCGGCCGACGAGGCCCAGTCGGTGCTGCCGGACCACGACCGGTTGACCGACCGGGACAAGTCGCTGTTGAAGGCCCTGCGGCGGCTGTCCCGGCCGCAGCGGCGGGCGCTGGTGCTGCACGACGGGCTGGGGCTGCCGGCGGCGGCGGTCGCGGTGGAGGTGGAGTCGACCCGGGCGGCCGCCGAGGGGCGGGTGTGGGCGGCGCGGGCGGCGCTGGCGCAGTGGGTGCCGGAGCTGGTGGGGCCGGACCCGGCGGCGCCGGGGTTCGCGGACGGGCTGAGCGGGCTGCTGCACCGGGCGGCGGTGCGGGGCTGCCCGGAGCCGCACCGGGCGCCGGTGCCGGTGCTGCGGGCCAAGCACCGGATGGGCACGGCCGCCCGGACGGGCGCGGCGGTGCTGCTGACGGTGGCCGTGGGCGGGGCGACGGTGGCGACGCTCTCCGGGCTGCGTCCGGCGGCGCTGTTCCACCGGCCGGAGCAGCCGGTCCCCGCGCTCTGCGTGCCGGCCCCGACGGCGGAGGTGGAGGCCCCGGGCGTGCCGCTGCTGCCGGGCGGGGCGCCGAACGGCATCACCAGCCTGTGGTGCAGTCCGACGCCGGGGCTGGAGGCGGTGGTGGCGGAGCCGCAGGCCCAGGCGGTCGCGCGCTGGGAGCTGCCGGCCGCGGCCCGGGGCGTGGCCCCGCCGCCACAGCAGGACCCGGCGGTCTGCCCGACCTGGTCGCCGCTGCCCTGCGCCACCGGTCCGGGGCACTGAGGCGCCGACGGCACCGGGAACGGCGAGCGCCCCCGCCCACAGGGGCGGGGGCGCTCGGCGCGCGGGTGACCGGGATCAGCCCTTGGCGGCGATGATCTCGCGGGCCAGGCGGGCGGTCTCGGACGGCGTCTTGCCGACCTTGACACCGGCGGCCTCGAGGGCCTCCTTCTTCGCCTGGGCGGTGCCCGAGGAGCCCGAGACGATGGCGCCGGCGTGGCCCATGGTCTTGCCCTCGGGGGCGGTGAAGCCCGCGACGTAGCCGACGACCGGCTTGGTGACGTGCTCGGCGATGTAGGCCGCGGCACGCTCCTCGGCGTCGCCACCGATCTCACCGATCATGACGATGATCTCGGTCTCCGGGTCCTCCTGGAAGGCCTTGAGGGCGTCGATGTGGGTGGTCCCGATGACCGGGTCACCGCCGATGCCCACGGCCGAGGAGAAGCCGATGTCGCGCAGCTCGTACATGAGCTGGTAGGTCAGGGTGCCCGACTTCGAGACCAGACCGATCTTGCCGGAGGTGGTGATGTCGGCCGGGATGATGCCGGCGTTCGACTGTCCGGGGCTGATCAGGCCGGGGCAGTTCGGGCCGATGATCCGGGTCTTGTTGCCCTTCGAACCGGCGTGCGCCCAGAAGGCGGCGGTGTCGTGCACCGGAACGCCCTCGGTGATGACGACGGCCAGGCCGATCTCGGCGTCGATGGCCTCGATGACGGCGGCCTTGGTGAAGGCCGGCGGCACGAAGAGGACGGAGACGTCGGCGCCGGTCTCCTTCATGGCCTCGGCGACGGAGCCGAAGACCGGGATCTCGGTGCCGTCGACGTCGACCGTGGTGCCGGCCTTGCGCGGGTTGACACCGCCGACGATCTGGGTGCCGGAGGCGAGCATGCGGCGGGTGTGCTTCATGCCCTCGGCGCCGGTCATGCCCTGGACGATGACCTTGCTGTCCTTGGTAAGGAAGATAGCCATGGTGTTAAGTCCCCTTCCTTACTTGTTGGCCAGCTCGGCGGCGCGGTCAGCGGCGCCGTCCATGGTGTCCACGCGCTGGACCAGCGGGTGGTTGGCGTCGTCGAGGATCTTGCGACCCAGCTCCGCGTTGTTGCCGTCCAGGCGGACGACCAGCGGCTTGGTGACGTTCTCGCCCTTGCTCTCCAGGAGCGCGAGGGCCTGCACGATGCCGTTGGCGACCGCGTCACAGGCGGTGATGCCGCCGAAGACGTTGACGAAGACCGACTTGACGTCGGGGTCGCCCAGGATGATCTCCAGGCCGTTCGCCATGACCTCGGCGGAGGCGCCGCCACCGATGTCCAGGAAGTTGGCGGGCTTGACGCCGCCGTGGTTCTCACCGGCATAGGCGACCACGTCGAGGGTGCTCATGACGAGGCCCGCGCCGTTGCCGATGATGCCGACCTGGCCATCGAGCTTGACGTAGTTCAGGCCCTTGGCCTTGGCAGCGGCCTCCAGCGGGTTGGCCGCGGCCTTGTCCTCGAGCGCCTCGTGCTCGGGCTGACGGAACTCGGCGTTCTCGTCCAGGGAGACCTTGCCGTCGAGCGCGATGATCTTGCCGTCGCCGGACTTGATCAGCGGGTTGACCTCGACGAGGAGGGCGTCCTCCTTGATGAAGACGGTCCACAGCTTCTGCAGGACGTCGGCGACCTGGTCGGCGACCTCGGCCGGGAACTTCGCCGCGGCGACGATCTCGGCGGCCTTCTCCGGGGTGCAGCCCTCGTTGGCGTCGACCGGGATCTTGGCGAGCGCCTCGGGGTTCTGCTCGGCGACGACCTCGATCTCCACGCCGCCCTCGACGCTGGCCATGGCCAGGAAGGTGCGGTTGGTGCGGTCCAGCAGGAACGAGACGTAGTACTCGTCCTTGATGTCCGCGGTCTGGGCCAGCATCACCTTGTGAACGGTGTGGCCCTTGATGTCCATACCGAGGATCGCCTCGGCCTTGGCGACGGCGTCGGCCGGGTCGGCGGCGAGCTTCACGCCACCGGCCTTGCCACGGCCGCCGACCTTCACCTGAGCCTTGACGACGGCGCGTCCGCCGAAGCGCTCGGCGATGGCGCGAGCGGCTTCGGGGGTCTCGATGACATCACCGTCAAGCACGGGCACGCCGTGCTTGGCGAAGAGGTCCCTCGCCTGGTACTCGAACAGGTCCACGTGTGTTCGTCCTTGTTCGTGGTCGCGGATTGTGTCTCTACGAGCGTGCCACGGCAGGATCTTCGCTGCGGGTCGTCGAAGCGGTGCGGGTACGCAGAGGTACGGCCTTGCGGCCCACACAGCCACGGGCGCACACGTCAATCAACACGCGCGTCACGTCCGTCTGGCAGGTTATCCCCGTGGGACGGGACTGTTCCGCCCGGGGCCTGTCCGCCATGGGTGAGAACCGTCACAGATCGGCCTCCGGCCGTCGACGGCACCCGCGGTCCACCGATCGAGTGATTCACACGTTCGAGTGAAGTCGTCACCCCCCGGTCAAAGCTCCCGGTCAGGGGCTCCCGGTCAGAGCTCCCCGTCGGCCGCCCCCGTCGGGTGCTGCGGGATCGGACGCTTCTCGATCGCCGCCGCCATGATCCCGGGGAAGGCGTCCGGGGTGCAGGCGAAGGCCGGGGCGCCGAGCGCGGCCAGGGCGGCGGCGTGGGCGTGGTCGTACGCGGGGGCGCCCTCGTCGGACAGCGCGAGCAGCGCGACGAACTGGACGCCCGCCGCCTTCATCGCGGCGACCCGCCGCAGCATGCCGTCCCGGACACCGCCGTCGTACAGGTCGCTGATCAGCACCACGACGGTCTCCGACGGCCGGGTGATCCTCGACTGGCAGTAGGCGAGGGCCCGGTCGATGTCGGTGCCGCCGCCGAGCCGGGTGGCGAACAGGACGTCCACCGGGTCGGTCAGCTGCTCGGTGAGGTCGACCACCGAGGTGTCGAAGACGACCAGCCGGGTGTCCAGGCTGGGCATCGAGGCGAGCACCGCGCCGAACACCGCGGCGTGGACGACGGACGGCGCCATCGAGCCGGACTGGTCGACGCAGAGGATGACGTCCTTCCTCACCGCCCGCCGGGCCCGGGCGTGGCCGACCAGCCGCTCGGGCACGACGGTGCCGTGCTCGGGCAGGTAGTTCCTCAGGTTGGCCCGGATCGTCCGGTCCCAGTCGATGTCCCGGTGGCGCGGCCGGTTCACCCGGGCGCTGCGGTCCAGGGCTCCGCCCAGGGCGGTCCTGGTCCGGTCCGCCAGTCGGCGCTCCAGGTCGGCGACCACCTTGCCGACCACGGCCCGGGCGGTCTCCCGGGTGGTCTCGGGCAGCGCGTGCCGGAGCGACAGCAGGGTGCCGACCAGGTGCACGTCCGGCTCGACGGCCTCCAGCATCTCCGGCTCCAGCAGCAGCCGGTCCAGGCCGAGCCGGGTGATCGCGTCCTGCTGCATCAGCTGGACGACGGTGGACGGGAAGTACTCCCGGATGTCGCCCAGCCAGCGGGCCACCTGCGGGGCCGAACCGCCCAGCCCGGCCCCGCGGCGGCCGCCCCGGGGCGGCCTGCCGCCCTCCTCCGGCGCACCCCGGTAGAGCGCGGCGAGGGCGCCGTCCATCGCGGCGTCGCGACCGCGCAGGGTGCAGCCGGTCCCGTCGGCCGCGCCGCCGAGCACCAGGCGCCAGCGGCGCAGCCGTTCGTCGGTCGGGGTCGCTGCCATCGGGTCCTCCTGGTGCGGCGGGCGGGTCGGGGGTGGCGGCCGGGGTCAGGTGTCGCGGCCGGCGGGCTGGCGGGGGATCCGCGGGCGGACGCCGAGCAGGACGGCCAGCACCGGGACGGCCGCGTCGGCGCGGTCCGGGTCCAGTGCGCCGCCGGTCCCGGGCGCCGCCGGGGCAGCGTCCAGCGGACCGGCGGCGACCCGGGCGCCGATGGTGGTGCGCACGCCCGCCTCCAGCCCGGCGAAGGTGCGCCGCAGCAGTGGCAGGACATCGGTGAACACCTCGCCGCCGACCCCGCAGAGCCACTCGTCCAGCAGGGCGAGCAGCCGGGGGTCGTGCAGCAGCAGGGCGCCGCCGCCGGCGAGGAAGCCCTCGACCCAACCGGCCGCGTCGGCCGGGGCGTTGGCCGTCGACAGCACCAGCCGGAGCCGTCGGCCGACCTCCTCCGCGTCCAAGCGGCCGTCGTCGAGCAGCAGCCGGACGGCGCGGCCGCGCAGCAGGCCGGGGACGCCGGTGGCCGGGGAGCCGGCGGGCTCACGGCGGGCCAGCGAGCGCAGGGCGGTGGCCCAGCGGTCGGGCAGTCCGTCGGGCAGTCCGCCGGGGGCCCCGGCGGCATCGGCGACAGCAGCAGTACCGGCAGCGGCGGGGCCGGCGGCGGCCGGGCCCGGGCCGAGCAGGGCGATCGCGCCGTGCACCTCGTCGATCCGGGCCCGCATCGCCGCCGCCCCGTCCGCGTCCAGGCCGACGCAGGCGGGTGGCAGCCCGACGCAGACCCGCTCGGCCAGCCCGGCCGCGGCCCCGGCCAGCGCGCCGTGGTCGGTGCCGCGCACGTCGCCGTAGCGCAGCGCCCGGACCAGTGCCGGCAGCGCGGCCGCCAGGTGCGCGACATCGGTGTCCAGGGCCGCGCAGTCCGCCAGCACCCGCATCACCGCGGGCAGCGCACCGGACAGCCCGGCCAGCAGGCAGGTCTCCACCAGGCCGGTCAGCTCGGCGAGTTCGACGGCGGCGCGGGCGGTGCCGACCGCCTTGCCGACGGCGGCCTGCTCCACCGTGGTGCCCCACTGGGCGGCCTCGGCGATCCGGACCGCGAACTCCGGCTGCCAGCAGAGCCGCCAGCTCTCCCGGAAGGTGCCGGTGGAGTGGACCGGGGACCGGGCCGGCACGCCCCACCCGACACCCAGCAGCCGCAGCCGGTGCAGCAGCCGGGAGCGGGCCGCGTCGGTGTCCTTGCGCAGGTCGAGGTCGAGGTCCCGGGGCGCGGCCTCCGGTCTGAGCCGCAGCGAGCGCTGCAGCCGCGCCAGGTCGCGCTGCAGCGGCACCGCCGGTGCGCCGTCCGGCACCTCGCCGAGCGCGTCGCCGACCACCAGGCGGTCCCGGACGAGTTCCAGCGCGACGTCCGAACCCTCGCAGAGCACCGCGCGGACGGCGTCCAGGGTCTCGGTCAGCCCGGCGAGCGGGCGGCCGCGCAGCACCGCGAGGGTCTCGGCGAGCCGGACCGCCTCGATCACGTGGGCGGAGGAGACCGGGTGGTCCTCGGCGCGCAGCAGGTCGGCGGCCCGGGTGAGCCAGCGCGGCACCGGGTCGCCCTCGGTGCTGAACAGGTGGTGGTACCAGCCGGGCGACCGGACGCCCGCGCCGTAGCCGGCGGCCTGGGAGAGCCGGCGGTGCGTCCACGGGATCCAGGTGATGTCCGCCCGCACCCTCTTCGGCAGCCCGGCGAGCAGGGCCCGGTCGTGCGCGACGGTGGGCGCGGTCGCCAGCGCGGGCACGTGGAAGGCGCCGCAGACCACGGCGATCCGGCGGTGACCGGCCCGCCGGGCGGCCCGGATCCGCTGGCGCATGTGGGCCTCCCGCAGCTCGTCCCGGCGGGACTCGCCGAGGCCCTCGGCCCGCAGCGCCGCCATCGCCTCGGCGACGGCGGCGAACGGTGCCAGCGCGTCCGCGCCGGGGGCGCGGTGCTCGACCACGTCCTCCCACCAGCGCTCCGGGTCGTCGTGGCCGGCGGCCCCGGCGAGCAGCGCCAGCGGGTCCGTGGGCAGTTCCTCGGCGGCCTCCCCGCCCTCCTCGGCCGGGTCGTCCGCCCGGTCCCAGGGCCGGTCCCCCGCGGCCGGCGCGAAGGCGTACCCGGCGGGCAGGTCGATGAAGTGCACCGGCAGGCCGTGGTCCACCGCGTACCGGATCGCCACCCACTCCGGGGAGAACGCGGCGTACGGCCAGAACGCGGCCCGCGACGGGTCGTCCACCGCGTGGGCGAGCAGGGCGACCGGCGGCACCAGGTCCTTCCCGGCCGCCAGGTGGACGACGGCGTCGGCCTCCACCGGGCCCTCGATCAGCACCGCGTCCGGCCGCCACTGCGCCAGCGCGGCCGCCACCGCCCGGGCCGAGCCGGGGCCGTGGTGCCGGATGCCCAGCAGGGCGACCTCCGAGGTCACGCCGTCACCTCGCGGGCCGCGCGGTAGAAGTCCTTCCAGCCGTCGCGCTCGCGCACCACCCCTTCGACGTACTCGCGCCACACCGCCCGGTCCGCCACCGGGTCGCGGACGACCGCGCCGAGGATGCCGGCCGTCATGTCCCCGGCGCGCAGCACGCCGTCGCCGAAGTGGGTGGCCAGGGCCAGGCCGTTGGTCACGACCGAGATCGCCTCGGCGGTGGAGAGGGTGCCGCTCGGGGTCTTGACCTTCGTCCGGCCGTCCACGGTGAGACCGGCCCGCAGCTCCCGGAAGACCGTCACCACGCGCCTGATCTCCTCGGCGCCGCCGGGCAGTTCGGGCAGGTCGAGGGAGCGGCCGAGCTGGTTGACCCGGCGGGTGACGATGTCGACCTCCTCGTCCAGCGAGCCGGGCAGGGGCAGCACCACGGTGTTGAAGCGGCGGCGCAGCGCGCTGGACAGCTCGTTGACGCCGCGGTCCCGGTCGTTGGCGGTGGCGATCACGTTGAAGCCGCGCACGGCCTGCGTCTCGCCGCCCAACTCCGGTACCGGCAGGGTCTTCTCGGACAGGATGGTGATCAGGCCGTCCTGCACGTCGGCCGGGATGCGGGTGAGCTCCTCGATCCGGGCGAGCTTGCCGTCCGCCATCGCCCGCATCAGCGGCGAGGGCACCAGGGCGTCCCGGCTGGGGCCTTGGGTCAGCAGCCGGGCGTAGTTCCAGCCGTACCGGACGGCCTCCTCGGGGGTGCCCGCGGTGCCCTGCACCAGCAGCGTGGAGTCGCCGCTGACCGCGGCGGCCAGGTGCTCGGACACCCAGGTCTTCGCGGTGCCGGGCACGCCGAGCAGCAGCAGCGCGCGGTCCGTCGCCAGGGTGGTGACGGCGACCTCGACGATCCGGCGCGGACCGATGTACTTGGGGGTGATCCGGGTGCCGTCCGGCAGCTCGCCGCCGAGCAGGTACGTCGCCACGGCCCACGGCGAGAGCTTCCAGCGCTCGGGGCGCGGGCGGTCGTCCTGGGCGGCCAGCGCGGCCAGTTCGCCGGCGAACGCGTCCTCGGCGTGCTGCCGCAGAACGTCGGTCATGGGGGGCTCCTTGAGGTCGGCCGCCGGGCCCGCGGGTGCCCCGGTGGTGAGGTGAACGGAGGGAGCCAGGTCGGCGTCCCGGCCTGTGGGAACCACCTTGCAACGCGGCACTGACAACCGCCGGGCGGGCGCCGGACGGGCCGTCAGCCACTGTCAGTGCCCCCGCCTACCGTCGGTCGCATGGAGGAACGCTGGAGCACCGAACACGTCCTGTCGCTGGCCCCTGACGCCACGTCGCGCAAGGCCGCGGGCGAGCTGTCCGCGCCCGCGCCCTGGACCGGCACGGGCACCGACGGCGCCGCCCTCTGGGGCGAGTGCCGGGGCGGCGGCCGCACGCCGTACCGCACCGTGATCGAACTCGCCACGCCCGCCTACCGGTGCAGCTGCCCCGGCCGGAAGCTCCCGTGCAAGCACGCGCTCGGACTCCTCCTGCTGTGGAGCGGCGCCCCCGAGGCCGTACCGGCCGGCGAGCCCGCCGACTGGGCGGCCGAATGGCTGGAGGCCCGGCGGGAACGGGCCGAGAAGCGCGCGAGCGCCCCGGCCGACCCGGAGGCCGCCCGCCGCCGGGCCGAGCGGCGCGGCGCCCGGGTCGCGGCCGGCGCGGCCGAACTGCGGCTGCGGCTCGCCGACCGGATCCGGCACGGCCTGGCCGACCAGTCCTCGGCCGGCCCCTGGGAGGAGGTCGCGGCCCGGATGGTCGACGCCCAGGCCCCCGGACTCGCCTCCCGGGTACGGGAGTTGGACACCCTGCCGGAGGACCGGCTGCTGGAGGAGTACGCGATGCTGCACCTGCTGGCCACCGCCGCCACCCGGGTCGACGAGCTGCCGGCCGCGCTGGCCGCCACCGTCCGCGCCCGGGTCGGCTACACCCTGGACGCCGCCGAGGTGCTCGCCGGCCCGACCGTACGGGACCGCTGGCTGGTGCTCGGCAGCCGCACCGTGCCGATGGAAGGGGCGACCGACGAGCGGCTCACCACCCGCCGGGTCTGGCTGCGCGGCGCCAAGACCGGCCGCCCCGCCCTGCTGCTCGCCTTCGGCCGCCCCGGCCGGGCCCCCGACCTCGCCCTGCCCACCGGCCACCTGCTGGAGGCCGAACTCGCCTACCACCCCGGCGCCCGCCCGCTGCGCGCCGTGCTCGGCACCCGCTACGGCGCCCCCGGGCCGGGCCCGGCCGCCCCGCCCGCCGGGCTCACCGTCGCCGAGGCGGTCGCCGGGTACGGCGGCGCGGTGGCCGACGACCCGTGGCTGGACAGCTGGCCGACCGTGCTCGCCGGGGTCGTCCCGGTCCGCGCCCCGGACGGCTGGCACCTGACGGACGGCCACCACACCGTCCCGGTACGGCCCTCGGCCGTCCCCGAGGCCGCCCTGTGGCGGCTGGCCGCGGTCTCCACCGGCCGCCCGCTGACGGTCTTCGGCGAGTACGGCCACCAGGGATTCGCCCCGGTCACCGCCTGGACCGCCGAGCACCGCCCGGTCGGCCTCACGTCCGTCTAGGCCCTGTCCGGCCGATCCCGCCGGGCGCGCCCCAGGAGAACCCGACGTCCCAGGAGAACCGACGATGACCCTCACCCAGGACCCGTGGGAGCCGCTGCGGACCAGCGCCCTGCTCGGCACCGACCGGCGGCCGCTGCCGCCCACCGCGCTGCCGCTCGCCGAGGCCGTGGACCCGTCCGATCCGGCCACCGCCCTGCTGGAGCTGGCCGCGCTGGCCACCGTCCGCCGCCGGGCCGGCGCCCTGCCGGTACCGGCCGCCGGGCCGCCCGGGCCACCCGCCCCCGAGGACCCCCGCCCCGAACTGCCCGAGGCCGCCGCCCGCCGGCTGGCCGTCCTGCTCGGCGGGCGCACCGGCGGCACCGGCGGCGCCACCCTGGCCAACCTCGCCGAGCTGCTGCCGCAGTGGCTCGCCGCCGCCCGGGCCGCGGGCCTGCGGCCGCCCGCCGCGCTGATCCCCGGACTGCTCGACGCCGCCCGGGCCCGCAGCGAACTGCGCTCCGACGCCGTCGCACTGGCCGGCCCGCCGGGCCGCTGGCTGGCCGCGCAGAACCCCGACTGGCGGTTCGTGCTGCGCACCACCGCCGCCGGGCCGGCCCGGCGACCGGCGGACCCGGGCACCCCGGCCGACCCGGCGAACCCGGCCGACCACCGGCTGTGGCACGAGGGCCTGTTCGCCGAGCGGGTCACCCACCTGACCCTGCTGCGCCGCCACGACCCGGCCGCCGGACTGGAGCTGCTGCGCAGCACCTGGCCCACCGAGCGCGCCGAGGACCGGCTGCTCTTCCTTGACGCCCTCCAGGACGGCCTCTCCCCCGCCGACGAGCCCTTCCTGGAGGCCGCCCTGGGCGACCGCAGCAAGAACGTCCGCGCCACCGCCGCCGAACTGCTCTCCACCCTGCCCGACTCGGCGCTCACCCGGCGGATGGCCGAGCGGGCCCGGGCCGCCGTCCGGCTCGCCGACAGCGGCACCCACCTGCTGGTCACCCCGCCCACCGAGTGCGACGAGCGGATGCAGCGCGACGGCATCGCCCCCAAGTCCCCCACCGGGCGCGGCGAACGGGCCTGGTGGTTCGGCGAGTTGGTGGCCGCCGCGCCGCTGTCGGTCTGGCCGGCCGACACCGGTCTGACGCCCGGGCAGCTGCTCGCGCTGCGGGTCGGCGACAGCGTGGACGAGACCAGCAGCAGCTGGGCCGACGACCTGCGGGAGGCCTGGGCGCGCGCCGCCGTGCGCCAGCACGACGCCGACTGGGCCCGCGCCCTGCTCGGCCCGGCCCCCGCCCCGCCGGCCCGGGGCGCCGGGCGGGCCCGGGGCGCGCGGGTGACCGGCGCCCCGGCGAAGCTGCTGGCCGTGCTCCCGCCCGAGGAGCGGGCCGCCTGGACGGCCGCCTTCGTCGAGGTGCACGGCCTGGCCGAGGCCTTCCAGCTGCTCGGGGCCTGCGCCACCCCGTGGACGCCGCCGCTGTCCACCGCCGTGGTGACGGCGCTGGCCCGGGCCGCCGCCTCCGGCGCGTACCCGTGGAGCCACAGCGGGGTGCTCGGGATGACGGAGCGCGCGCTCGCCCCCGGGACGGCCGCCGCGGTGGAGGAGCTGGCCGCCGGGGCCTCGCCCGACTCCGCCTGGTCGGAGACCTTCGCCCGGCTGGCCGGGACCCTGCGCTTCCGGGCGGCGATGCTCGACGAACTGACGGTCACGCCGGGTTGACGCACCGGCGGGCCGGGCAGCCGGTACGGCCGGGCGGGCAGCACGGCCGTACCGGAGCGCGCCCCGGGAACGCCCGAGCGGGCCGGTCCAGGACGGACCGGCCCGCTCGGCGCGCGGCGGAGCTCAGCCGGCGGTCCGCAGGTTGGCCTCGACCCAGGCGACCACGTCCCGGGTGGTGGTGCCCGGGGTGAAGATGTCGGCGATGCCCATCGCCTTGAGCTCGGCGATGTCCTCGTCCGGGATGATCCCGCCGCAGAAGACCTTGATGTCCTCGGCGTCCCGCTCCTTCAACAGCTCCAGCACCCGGGCGCACAGGGTCATGTGGGCGCCGGAGAGGATCGACAGCCCGATGCCGTCCGCGTCCTCCTGGATCGCGGTGTCGACCACCTGCTCGGGGGTCTGGTGCAGCCCGGTGTAGATGACCTCCATACCGGCGTCGCGCAGGGCGCGCGCGATGACCTTGGCGCCACGGTCGTGACCGTCGAGCCCCGGCTTGGCGACCACCACACGGATCGGCCCCGACACACTCATCACTGCCTCCTGGACCTCGTCGTCCATCATCCGACCGGGCTTCGTGGGCCCACGGTGCGGTTGACGCGGTTAACGCTCGATAACCAACCAACCTGAGGGGAGATTAGCGCCACCCGCCCCGGTTGGCCGAGCCACCTCCCAAGAGGAGGGCAAAGTCACAGCGCCGGGCCTTGCTACCAGCGGGTACGCCCGTCGACGGGCCCCCGGACACCGCGCGGACCCCCGTGCGCCCCCTTGACAACCGGCGGTTTTTCCGGGGTGTCGGCCGTGGGGCTACAGTCACGCCTGTTTACCTCGCCCGACGACGTGACCGAGGCCCACCGAGGAGGCAGCCCCCGATGGCTCCCGAAGCAGCCGCCCGCCCCACCCGTGCGGAGCTGCGCCTCGCCGCCCGCGAGCAGTCCCGCGCCCAGCGCCGCGGCGCCGCCAAGGCGGCCACCCGGGCCGCCCTGTTCCGGGTCGCGGTGCCCTCGGTGGCCGCGCTCGGGGTCGCCGGGGCGGCGGGCGCGGCGGTGGTCCAGGAACAGGCCGACCGGGCGCCGGCCCAGGCCTCGGCGCCCGACGCCCCCACCGGACCGGCCGCAGCGCAGAGCGCCCGGCAGGCGCTCGCCCACACCGACCAGGACCAGGCCTCGCGCGGCGACGCCCGCGGGCCGCTGACCGGCACCCAGCCCGGCGACGGCACGCCCACCGCCACCCCGACCGCCCAGCCGACCCCCGAGCCGGTCAAGCCCAAGGTGGTCATGCCGGTCGCCCGGCACGGCCTGGGCGAGCTGTTCGGCGCCTCCGGCGAGCACTGGGCCCGGCGGCACACCGGCATCGACTTCCCGGTGGACGGCGGCTCCGAGGTGTACGCCGTCACCGACGGCACGCTCCGGACGCAGTGGAACCCGTTCTACGGCTACATGTCGATGCTGAAGATGCCGGACGGCACCGAGGCCTGGTACTGCCACCTGCGCAGCTACAAGGTCCGCAAGGGGCCGGTGAAGCAGGGCGACGTGATCGCCTTCGTCGGCAGCAGCGGCAACAGCACCGGACCGCACCTGCACTTCGAGATCAGGCCGAAGGACAGCGGGCCGATCGACCCGCTGCCCTGGTTCCTCGCGAACGGGCTGGACCCGAGGTAGCCCCCGGGGCCCGCCGCGGACGCCCTACAGCTTCTCGACCGGCGCGTAGCGCAGCACCAGCCGCTTGCGCCCGCCCGAGCCGAAGTCCACCTCGGCCTGCGCGTTGTCGCCGGCGCCCGTCACGCCCACCACGGTGCCCAGCCCGAAGGTGTCGTGGGTGACCCGGTCGCCGACGGCGAGCGAGGCGACCTCGCGCTCCACGACCTTGCCGCCGCGCCGCACCGACTGCCCCCAGCCCGCCTTCGGCGCGGCCGAAGCGGACGACGAGGACCGCGAACTCCCGCCCCCGGACGAGGACTTGCCCCAGGAGGAGCCCGAGGAGAAGCCGCGCTGGACCGGCGCCTGGGCCGCCCCCGTCCGCTTCCACTCGACCAGCGCCCCCGGGATCTCCTCCAGGAACCGCGAGGCCGGGTTGTAGGCCGGCTGCCCCCAGGCGCTGCGCAGCACCGAGCGGGTCAGGTAGAGCCGCTCGCGGGCCCGGGTGAGGCCGACGTACGCGAGCCGGCGCTCCTCCTCCAGCTCCTTGACCTGGTTGAGCGCCCGCATGTGCGGGAAGATCCCGTCCTCCATGCCGGTCAGGAAGACGACCGGGAACTCCAGGCCCTTGGCGGTGTGCAGGGTCATCATCGTGATGACGCCCTGGCCCTCCTCGTCGTCGTCCGGGATCTGGTCGGAGTCGGCGACCAGCGCGACCCGCTCCAGGAAGTCGGCCAGCGAGCCGACCGGCGGCGCGCCGTCCTCCCCGGCGTCCGGCCGCTCGCCCGGGTCCTGCTCGTACTCCAGCGCCACCGACGCGAGTTCCTGGAGGTTCTCCACCCGGGTCTCGTCCTGCGGGTCGGTGGAGGCCTGGAGCTCGGCCAGGTAGCCGGTCTCCTCCAGGACGGCCTCCAGCACCGCCGCCGGGCCCGCGCCCGACTCGACGACCTGGCGCAGCCCGGCCATCAGGACGTTGAACTTCTTGACGGCGTTGGCCGAGCGCGCGGCCATCCCGTACGCCTCGTCGACCCGCACCAGCGCCTGGGCGAAGGAGATCCGCTCCCGGGCGGCCAGCGCGTCGACCATCGCCTCGGCCCGCTCGCCGATGCCGCGCTTGGGCACGTTGAGGATCCGGCGCAGCGGCACGGTGTCCTCCGGGTTGGAGAGCACCCGCAGGTAGGCCAGGACGTCCCGGACCTCCTTGCGCTCGTAGAAGCGCACCCCGCCGACCACCTTGTACGGCAGGCCGACCCGGATGAACACCTCCTCGAACACCCGGGACTGGGCGTTGGTGCGGTAGAAGATCGCGACGTCGCCGGGCTTGGCCTCGCCCTTGTCGGTGAGCCGGTCGATCTCGTCGGCGATGAACTGGGCCTCGCCGTGCTCGTCGTCCGCGACGTAACCGACCACCTTCTCGCCGTGGTCCCCGGCCGTCCAGAGCTTCTTCTCGCGCCGGTTGGCGTTGCGCTCGATGACGGCGTTGGCGGCGCTCAGGATGGTCTGGGTGGAGCGGTAGTTCTGCTCCAGCAGGATCGTGGTCGCGTTCGGGTAGTCCTCCTCGAACTGGAGGATGTTGCGGATGGTCGCGCCGCGGAAGGCGTAGATCGACTGGTCCGCGTCACCGACCACGCACAGCTCGGCGGGCGGCACCTCGGCGAGGTGCGCGGCGGCCGGGTTCACGAACTCGCCGTCCACGGTGCGCTTGGGGGCGGCCGCGACCGAGCCCCCGCTCAGCTCGCGGACCAGCATGTACTGGGCGTGGTTGGTGTCCTGGTACTCGTCGACCAGGATGTGCCGGAACCGGCGGCGGTAGTGCTCGGCGACGTCCGGGAAGGCCTGCAGCAGGTTCACCGTGGTCATGATGATGTCGTCGAAGTCGAGCGCGTTGGCCTCGCGCAGCCGCCGCTGGTAGAGCGCGTACGCCTCGGCGAGCTTCTTCTCCATCGGGTTGGCGGCCTGGTCGGCGAAGGTCTCCTCGTCGATCAGCTCGTTCTTGAGGTTGCTGACCTTCGCCGTGAAGGACTTCGGCGGGAACTGCTTGGGGTCCAGGTCGAGGTCGCGGCAGACCAGCGACATCAGCCGCTGGGAGTCGGCCGAGTCGTAGATCGAGAAGCTGGAGGTGAAGCCCAGCAGCTTGGACTCGCGGCGCAGGATCCGCACGCAGGCGCTGTGGAAGGTGGACACCCACATCGCCCGGGCGCGCGGGCCGACCAGCGCCTCGACGCGCTCGCGCATCTCGCCCGCGGCCTTGTTGGTGAAGGTGATCGCCAGGATCTCGCCCGGCTGCACCCCGCGGGCGCCCAGCAGGTGGGCGATCCGGTGGGTCAGCACCCGGGTCTTGCCGGAGCCGGCGCCGGCCACGATCAGCAGCGGCGAGCCGGCGTGCAGCACGGCCTCGCGCTGGGGGTCGTTCATCCCCTCCAGCAGCTGCGCCGGGTCGACCACCGTACGCGCGGCACCGTTGCGGTACCAGGCGTCCCGCTCGGCCTCGGCGGCGCCACCCGGCTGATTGAAAGCAGTCGTGTGGAACAGCCCGTCCGGGATCGCCTCCTCGTACGCGTCGTACGGGACTTCGTCCTCGTACGGCGGGGGCTCCTCGTCGGCGGCGTCGACGGGCACGGCGGGCTGCTTCGACCCGGCGGCGGGTGCCTCGAAACCGGGGAGCGGGAGGTCGTCAAAGAGGCTACTCATGGCAATGACGAGTCTATGGCCACCCACCGACAAGCCCGCCCGCCCCGGGGGATCCGGGGCGGGCGGGCTCGACGACGACGCGGGGCTCAGACCAGGCGGCGGGCGGTGGCCCAGCGGGTGAGCTCGTGGCGGTTGCTGAGCTGGAGCTTGCGCAGGACGGCGGAGACGTGGCTCTCGACGGTCTTCACCGAGATGAAGAGCTGCTTGGCGATCTCCTTGTAGGCGTAGCCGCGGGCGATCAGCCGCAGCACCTCGCGCTCGCGCTGGGTGAGCCGGTCCAGGTCCTCGTCCACCGGCGGGGTGTCGGTGGCGGCGAAGGCGTCCAGGACGAAGCCGGCCAGCCGGGGCGAGAAGACCGCGTCGCCGTCGCCGATCCGGAAGATCGCGTCGACCAGGTCGGTGCCGGTGATGGTCTTGGTGACGTAGCCGCGGGCTCCGCCGCGGATCACGCCGATGACGTCCTCGGCGGCGTCCGAGACGGAGAGCGCCAGGAACTTCACTCCCCCCTGCTCGCCCATCACGCCGGCCGAGCGGCGCAGCACCTCGACGCCGCCGCCGCCGGGCAGGTGGACGTCGAGCAGGACGACGTCCGGCCTGGTCTCGGCGACCACCCGGACCGCCGAGTCCACGTCGTCGGCCTCGCCCACCACGTCGATCCCGGTCACGTCGGTGCGGCCGATCTCGGCCCGGACCCCCGTCCGGAACATCCGGTGGTCGTCCACCAGCACGACCCTGGCCGTACGCCCCGGCTCTGCCTCAGTCATTCGTTCTCTCCATCTCCAGCTCGACCTCGGTGCCGCCGCCCGCCGCCGGCCGCACCCGCGCGGTGCCGCCGTGCCGCTTCATCCGGCCGATGATCGACTCCCGTACGCCCATCCGGTCCTCGGGCACCGTGTCGGGGTCGAAGCCGGGTCCGTGGTCGCGGATGAACACCGACACCGTCCTCCCCTCCACCTCGGCGTAGACCTGGACCGGTCCCCCGCCACCGTACTTGGCCGCGTTGACGGTCGCCTCCCTCGCGGCCTGCATCTGTGCCGCGACTTTCTCGTCCATCGGGCAGTCGCCGACGATGACCAGCTCGACCGGGACGCCGTGCCGGTCCTCGACCTCGGCGACGGCGGCGCGCAGGGTCTCCGCCATGGTGTCCGGCGCGGCCTCGGCGGCGGCCTCCGGGCGGTACAGCCACAGCCGCAGCTCGCGCTCCTGGGAGCGGGCCAGCCGGAGCACCTCCTTGGGGTCCTCGGCCCGGCGCTGGATCAGGGTGAGGGTGTGCAGCACCGAGTCGTGGATGTGCGCGGCGATCTCGGCGCGCTCCTGGGCCCGGATGCGGGCGGTGCGCTCGGCACCGAGGTCCTGCCAGAGCCGCAGGCCGTACGGGCCGAGCAGCACCAGCACGCCGGCCAGCACGGCGAGCGAGGCCTCGATCACCGAGCCGAGGGTGGAGCCGCTGCCCTGCATGGCGAGCAGCGCGATGGTGCCGACCACCGCGAGCAGCACGCCCGCGCCGACCCGGGTGTAGGCGCTGCGGCGCTTCTCGCCCTCCTCGATGCCGAACCAGCGCTGCCAGCGCGAGTCGTCGGCCTGCCGCCAGACCAGCGCGACGCCGACGCCGATCGCCAGCAGCGGCCAGGTGTACGGCTTGGCGGTCTGCCAGCCGAGCACGTTCAGCAGCGCGATCAGGCCGATCACGACCATGACCAGGGCGGCGAGCTGGCCGATGCCGCCCTGCCCGGTCCGGCCGCCGGGCCGGGTGCCGGCCTCGCCCTCGCCCTCCGCGGCGGTGGCGGCCGCGACCGGCTCGCCCTGGAGCGCGTGCTGGAGCAGTTCGCGCAGCCGGCCGACCCAACCGCCGCCGCCCGACTTGGTCACCGGGGTGCCCGGCCGCAGCCAGGGCGAGGTCGGGACGTAGACGCCGTTGACGTTCACCCAGTGGGTGCCGCCGCGCTGCGAGGGCTCGCCGATGCCGATCGGCACCACGAACCAGAACGCCGCGTACAGCAGCGCCCCGATCCCCTGCGCGAAGAACAGCAGCACGAAGGCCAGCCGGACCCAGCGGACGGGCAGCCCGAGGTGCACCGCCAGGCCGTGCGCGACGCCGCCCAGCATCCGCCCCTGCGGGCTGCGGTAGAGCCGGCGGTAGGGCGGCCGACCGTCGGCGGGCGCGTTCGGGTCGGCGCCGGCCGACGCCGCGGCGTCGGGGGCGAGGGGGCGGGGATCGGTACCGGGTGCTGCCACGTCACCGATGGTTCCACGCGGGCGCCTCCGGGCGCATCAGGGTGGTGCCCCCAGTCCTCTCAGGGAGAAGTCAGGGTAGGGACAGGGCCCTACCCGGTTGGGTCCGCCCGCCCGCTGCCGGAAGGATGGTGCCCATGACCGAGGACCACATCCAGGAGGCCGGGCCCACCGCCCCGCCGGAACCGGAGCGCCCGCCGCTCACCAGGACCGAGCACCACCGCGTGGTGGCCGGCGTCTGCGGCGGCCTCGGACGGCACCTGGACATCGACCCGGTGGTGTTCCGGGTGGTCACCGTGGTGCTCTGCCTCTCCGGCGGCCTCGGACTCTTCCTGTACGGCCTGGCCTGGCTGATCGTCCCGACCGAGGCCGGCGAGGGCAAGGGCCGCGGCGGGCGCACCGAGCTCCAGCGGGTGCTGACCGGCCGGGTCGACGGCCAGTCGATCGGCGCGGTCCTGCTGACCGTGATCGGCACCGGGGTGTTCTTCTCCTCGATGGGCGACGGCGACCAGCTGTTCCCGCTGCTGCTGCTCGGCGGCCTGGTCTTCCTGGCGGTGCGCTACGACCCGGAGCGCCGCCGCGGCGGTTTCCGGGGCCGCGGCCGCCGCCGCGGCGGCCCGTACGACCGCCACTTCCCCGACGCCGAGGGCCACGGCTGGCCGTCGGACGAGGCCCGGGCCCGGCACGCCGCCGCGCAGGCCGCCGGGACCGTCCCCGCCGACTCCCCCGCCCCCGGCCCGAGCGGCTACCTGTGGGACCCCCGCCACCCCGAGCGCAACCCGTACGGCGCCACCGACCAGGGCGGCCCCCCGCCGCCCGGTGCGGGCCCCAAGGTGCCGCCGCCGGGCGGCCCGGCCCAGGCCTGGTGGCAGCGGGCCGACCTCCCGGCCGGCGACCCGCTGCGCAAGGAGCGTCCGGAGCGGCGCGAGCCGGCCGTCGTCCGGCACCCCAAGGAGCGCTCGCCGCTCGGCTTCTTCGGCTTCCTGCTGGCGATCGGCGCCGCCACCGCGGTCTGGTCCGCCTCGGTCGGCCACACCGACGTCACCAGGCTGAGCACCGTGGTGCTGGCCACCGGGCTGCTGGTGATCGGCCTGACCCTGCTGCTGGCCGCGAAGTTCGGCAAGGCCCGCAAGCTCGCGGTGCTGGGCCTGCTGACCACGCTGGCGCTGGCCTTCGCCGGCCACTCGCCGCACACCGTGCAGGACGCCGTCGGCGACCGCACCTGGACGGTCGCCGCGGCCACGGACCTCAAGGACCGCTACAACCTCGGCGCCGGCAACATCCGGCTGGACCTCTCCCGGCTGGACCCGGCCGGCGGCACCGTCGCCACCAAGGTCGACCTCGGGGCCGGCGAACTGGTGGTCACCGTGCCGGCCGACGTCACGGTGGACCTGGTCGCCCGGGTCGGCCTGGGCAACGTGACCGTCCCCGGCGGCCAGGGCGGCGGCACCGGACGGCACGTCTACCAGCTCGGCCCGGTGGACGGCCGCCCGTCCAAGGGCATCATCGATCTCCAACTCGGCATCGGCATTGGCGACATCAAGGTGGTCCAGCAGTGAGGAAGCACCGGCTCGACCTGTTCTCGCTGATCGCGGGCGGGCTGTTCACCGTGATCGCCGTGCTCTACCTGGTGGCGGCGCTCAACGACCGGTCGGTGAACGGACGCGTCGTCGTCCCGGTCACCTTCATCGTGCTCGGCGTCGGCGGCCTGGCCGGCGCGGTCGCCGCGGTGGCCCGGCGGGGCCGGCCGGACCGCGACGAGTAGGGCGTCCCCCGCGGCTCAGCTCTGCTGCGGGCCCAGGGTCAGCTTGTCGCCGTTCCGGCTGACGGCGTAGCGGGGCAGCGGCTTGACCGCCGGGCCGTTGACCACCGCGCCGGTCGCGGCGTCGAAGCGGGAGCCGTGGCAGGGGCAGTACAGCTGGCCGTTCTTCGGGGCGTCCACCGCGCAGCCGGAGTGGGTGCAGACGGCGGAGAAGGCGCAGTACTGGCCGGCCTTGGGCTGCACGATGTAGACGCCGTCCCCGGTGGCCGGGTCCTTGACCTGGGCCGAGCCGCCGACCGGCACGCTCGCCGCGGCGACGCTGGGGGCGGGCGCGGCGGGCGCCGTCGCGGTGCCGCCGGGGGCCGGGGCCGCGGACTGCTTGGGCGCGGCCTTGCCGCCGCGGCCGAAGGTGCGGGTGAGCGAGCCGGTCAGCAGCCCGGCGCCGCCGATCGCGACCGCCGCGATGCCGCCGTCCACCAGCGCCCGGCGCTTGACGTGCTCCTCGGTCAGCCCGCGCTCGCGGTCCCGGCCGGCCCGGCGGGCGAGGTAGCCGTCCACCGACAGGTACGGCGTGCCGGCCAGCAGCAGCGGGGTCCAGGCCATCAGGTAGCCGAGGTCGTTGCCGAGGTAGTACGGCGAGACGTTCCAGCTGACGGTCAGCCACAGGCTGAGGTTGATCAGCGCGCCGCCGAGCGCCGCGATCCGGCCCCAGAGGCCGAGCAGGGTGCCGAGGCCGACCGCCAGCTCACCGAAGGCGATGGCCAGCGCGGACAGCGTCGGCGAGTCCAGCGCGGGGCCGAGCAGGAAGCCGATCGGGCTGCCGCCCGCCTTGGCGGCCTGCGTCTGCGAGACGAAGGAGGCCGGGTCGCCGGCGCCGGCCAGGAAGTGTGCGTCGGAGAGCTTGTCCAGGGCGGCGTAGACGAAGGTGACGCCGAGGAACAGCCGCAGCGGCAGCAGCGCGTACCTGGACGCGAACGCCCGCCGCTGGGCCGCCCGGTCGGCCCGGCCGGCCGGCCCTCCGTCGATCGCCTCGGAGTCGCTGACCTCCGACATCCCGCACACCTTCCCTCGCGGCCTGCCACTCCCTGACAGGTCCGGTCCGCATTCTGCCCGCTCCTGCACGCTTTCGGTGGGACGTACCGGGGCCGGGGCCGAGAACGGCCGCGCCGCCGTTCCCTTCACTACGGGAACGACGGCGCGGCTGTTCAGGCTTCGCGGGGAGTGCTCACTCCCACTCGATGGTGCCCGGCGGCTTGCTGGTGACGTCGACGACGACGCGGTTGACGTCGCGGACCTCGTTGGTGATCCGGGTGGAGATCTTCGCCAGCACGTCGTACGGCAGGCGCGACCAGTCGGCGGTCATGGCGTCCTCGGAGGAGACCGGACGCAGCACGATCGGGTGACCGTAGGTGCGGCCGTCGCCCTGCACGCCCACGCTGCGCACGTCGGCGAGCAGCACGACCGGGCACTGCCAGATCTCGCGGTCCAGGCCGGCCGCGGTCAGCTCCTCGCGGGCGATCGCGTCGGCGTCGCGGAGCAGGTCCAGACGCTCCTGGGTGACCTCGCCGACGATCCGGATGCCCAGGCCCGGGCCCGGGAACGGCTGGCGCTGGACGATCTCCTCCGGCAGGCCCAGCTCCTGGCCGACCATCCGGACCTCGTCCTTGAACAGCTTGCGCAGCGGCTCGACCAGCTGGAACTGGAGGTCCTCGGGCAGGCCGCCGACGTTGTGGTGGGACTTGATGTTGGCGGTGCCGGTGCCGCCGCCGGACTCCACCACGTCCGGGTACAGGGTGCCCTGGACCAGGAAGTCGACCGACTCGCCGTTGGCGCCGGCCTCGGCCACGATCTCGGCCTGGGCCTGCTCGAAGACCCGGATGAACTCGCGGCCGATGATCTTGCGCTTCTCCTCGGGGTCGGTGACCCCCTTGAGCGCGCCCAGGAAGCGCTCCGAGGCGTCGACGACCTTGAGCTGGACGCCGGTGGCGGCCACGAAGTCCTTCTCGACCTGCTCGGTCTCGCCCTTGCGCATCAGGCCGTGGTCGACGTAGACGCAGGTCAGCCGGTCGCCGATGGCCTTGTTGACCAGGGCCGCGGCGACCGCGGAGTCCACGCCGCCGGACAGGCCGCAGATCGCGCGCTTGTTGCCGACCTGCGCGCGGATCAGGGCGATCTGCTCCTCGACCACGCTGCCGGTGGTCCAGGTCGGGGCGATGCCGGCGCCGCGGTAGAGGAAGTGCTCCAGGATCTGCTGGCCGTGGTCGGAGTGCAGCACCTCGGGGTGGTACTGGACGCCGTACAGCCGGGCCTCGTCGTTCTCGAAGGCCGCGACCGGGACCACCTCGGTGGACGCGGTGACGGTGAAGCCCTCGGGGGCGGCGGAGCAGGCGTCGCCGTGCGACATCCACACCGAGTGCTCCGCCGGGACGCCCTCGAACAGGGTGGAGCCGGTGCGGGAGACCTTCAGCGGGGTGCGGCCGTACTCGCGGGCACCGCTGTTGTCGACGGTGCCGCCCAGGGTCTTGGCCATCAGCTGGAAGCCGTAGCACATCCCGAAGACCGGGACACCGGCCTCGAAGATCGCACGGTCGAGCTGCGGCGCGCCCTCTTCGTAGACCGACGACGGACCGCCGGAGAGGATGATCGCCTTGGGGTTCTTGGCGAGCATCTCGGCGACCGGCATGCTGCTCGGCACGATCTCGCTGTAGACCCGCGCCTCACGCACCCGACGGGCGATGAGCTGGGCGTACTGGGCACCGAAGTCGACCACCAGGACGGTGTCGTTGTCCGGCACGGACTGGACGGGAATTGCAGAGGACACAGACGGCCTTCCGGCAGCGGTATCAGCGGTATCGAGGTGTCGCGCGCAGCCGCCTCCCCGACGGAGGGCAGCGGCGGCGGACGGGTGTGGGTGTCTGGACACCGATTCTACCGGGCTGTCCGGTTTCACTCGTCTGCACGTCCAAAGGACCGTGACCGGGCGGGGCCGCCCTTCGTTGCTTCTGACGACCGCACGAGTGCGCCGCGTCCGCCAGACGCGCCGCCACCGCCCCGACCGGGGCACCGCCGTGCGGGTGCAGGACCACGCGTGGAGCTTCACCCCAGTCCACCGGCGCATGTGGCGCCGCCGCCCCGGCCCGCCGGGGAGCGGCTCCGTGGGACCGTGCGCGGGTGCCGCGGCCGGCCAGCAGGGGACAGCGACCCCGGCCGCGACTGGGCCGAGAGGTGGGACGGCCGGCTCCCCGGGGACGCCCGGGACCGGCCGTCGCACCGCCCTTCGATCCGCCCTTCGATCCGGGCCGCGCCCCGGGCGCACCACCCCCGCCGTCCCGCGCTGCTACGCGCGTCCCCGTGCGCCGCAACCCCCCAGATCACTACTCACCGTGATCATTCGACGCGGTGCCGCCGGTAAATGGACTGTGCCGAACTGTGCCGAATCGGTTGCAGAACGGCCCCTCCGTCCACCACGATGCTCGGTGTGACCGGTTCTCCCGGCGGCCGGCAGGCCTCCCGTGGGGCCCCGGACCATGGCCTCCGCAGTCGCCGTCCGGAACGACGACAGCGGTCGTCACCTCACGCTCCGTGAGCGAGGGACCGGCGCAGACCTACCCGCCGACCACGCCGCACGGAGCCGCGCGTCCCGCGCCACCGGCCACCCACGCCGGCGCCGCACGGGCGCACCACGAGCCGACCGACCCGACGGCGCTCCTCCCCCGGCGCCGTCACCCCCCAGCACCGGCGCAGCCCTGACGCCGCGTGCTGAGCGACAAAGGGCCCCGTTCCCCCGCGGGGCCCTTTGCCCTTTCCGCAGCGCACTTCTCCGCCGGGCGCTACGGGTGGTCGCGCCAGACCGTCGGGTCCACCGGCTCCTCACCCGGCCGCGCCTCGGCGGGGGCCGGGGCCGGCGGCACCTCGTGCGAGCCGATCACCTCGCTGACCCCGGCCACCGCCGACGCCTCCGCCACCGGCGCGTCCGCCACCGGCCCGGGTGGCGGCGCCTGGGCCGGCACCGCTCCGTACGGCGGCCCCGCCGGGTACGGCGCCTCCGGCGGCACCGTCCCGTGCGTCCCGTACGTCCCGTACACCGCCGAGCCGTACGGCGCCGCGCCGTACAGCGCCGCGTCGCGACCGCCGAGCGCCGCCAGCAGCGCGGGCACCAGCAGCGCACCCACCGCCGCCCAGACCGCGCTGGCCACCAGCACGCCGACGAACACCAGGCCGACCGAGGTGTCCTGGGTGGTGACCGAGCGGTTCGAGCCGCCCCAGCCGCTGGAGTCCGGCGCCAGGAAGGACATCGCCGAGCTGGTCAGCCCGCCGGACGCCGCCGTCAGCCCGGTCAGCAGCACGGCGTACACCACCGCCAGCCGGACCCGGTCGGCCGCGTCCAGCCGCCGCCGGTGGGCCGTCCAGCCGAGCAGCACCGCCCCGGCGAGCGCCAGCAGGGCGGCCCAGCGCCAGTCGGCGCTCTGGTCGTGCAGGTCGAAGAAGGAGAACTCCGTCCGGCGGCCGCCGGGATCGCTCCAGCCCGGGGCGTCCCCGCCCAGGCTGGTGCCCGCCCGGAGGGTCGCGCCCGAGCCCAGGCCGAGCAGCCCCAGGCCGAGGTTGGGCAGGAAGGCCAGCGAGACCGCCGTCTGCCAGCCCCGGTCGCTGTTGGCCGCGACCAGCACGAAGGCCGTCACCGAGGCCAGACCCAGGGTCAGCGCCAGCGCCTGGCCGGCCGTCAATGCCGCGACCGCCCAGCCGCGCACCGAGCGGTTGCGCCAGGCGGCCCAACGCAGCGCGTCGGTGCCGTAGACGGCGAAGGCCAGCAGCCCGCCGAGCAGGACGGTCCAGCCGACCGCCCAGAGCCAACCGGAGTCGGTGCTGTACGTCGGCTTCCCCAGGCTCAGCGCGGTGCCGTAGTAGTCCGGGTTCCGTTCGGCCGTCGCGGGCTGCCAGCTGGTGCTGCCGACCAGGCCGAGCACCGCGGTCACCAGGCCGAGCACCACCGCCGTGCGCAGCGCCTCGCCGCCGGCCTGGCTGCGGGTCAGCTGGGTGCCGTCCGCCTTGCGCCGGCGCCGCCCGGCCCGCAGGCCGAGCCAGAGGGCCAGGCCCCACAGGACGGTGACGGTCATCGGCACCACCCAGAAGGTGACGTCCAGGCCCTCCGAGCGGCCCCGGCCGACCGGGCTCCGGAGGCCGAGCCGGAACGGCGCCCCGAGCGCGTTCAGCGCCATCGCCAGGGTGGCGAGGAGGCGGTCGCCGAAGTCGGGCGTCGGGAAGGTCCGGTCGTAGGTGTAGTCGCTCGGGATCGCCGCGACCAGCGCGGCCAGCAGCAGCACCAGGGTCGGGGCGACGGCGGCCCGCAGGGCGGGGCGCCAGTCCGGGCCGGCCAGCAGCCGCCGGCCGGGCGAGGACGGCTGGTACGGCCGGCCGGCGCCCCAGCTGCCCAGCGCGGGCGGGCCGCCGACCGGCGGGTACCCGGCGCCCGGCGGCGGGTGGTACCCGGCCGGCGGCACCGGCGGCGCGGCAGGCGGTACCGGCGGTCCGAGCGGCACCGGCACCGGCGGCGCGGCAGACGGCGGGGGCGGGAACGGCGGCGCCCACGGCCGACCGCAGGAGCCGCAGGCGGGCGCCCCCACCACCCGAGTCGCGCCGCACGATGCGCAGTTGGCCATGGCCGCAGTCCCCCCGCTCGACGAGTTCCTGGTCCCCCAGGGAGCCCGTTTATCCCATCGGACCCGAACGACTGTCAACCGAGAAGCGGCACAGGCGGGTTGGCCCTCCCGGGCGGGTTCAGCCCTGCTTCTTCGGGACCTCCGGGACGGGCAGCAGCGGCAGTCGCAGCGCGCCGAACGCGCCCTCCGGCACGGCCGGTCGCACCGGTGCGACCGGCGCGACCCGGTGGTAGGACCCGCCCTGCTCCGGGCGCCGGTCGGCCTCGCCCTTGTTGGGCCACATCGACATCGCGCGCTCGGCCTGCGCGGTGATGGTGAGCGAGGGGTTGACGCCGAGGTTGGCGGAGACCGCCGAGCCGTCCACCACGCTGATCCCCGGGTACCCGTACAGCCGGTGGTACGGGTCGACCACGCCGGTCTCGGGGGCGTCGCCGATCGGGCAGCCGCCGAGGAAGTGGGCGGTCATCGGGATGTCGAAGATCTCGCCGACGGTGCTGCCCGCGAAGCCGTTGATCTCGTCGGCCAGCGCCTGGGCGCCCTTCTCGGCGGCCGGGATCCAGGTCGGGTTGGGGGTGCCGTGGCCCTGGCTGGAGGTGAGCCGGGGCTTGCCGAGCGGGCCCTTCTTGAGCGAGACGGTGATCGAGTTGTCGAGCGACTGCATCACCAGGCCGATGATCGTCTTCTCGGACCAGCCGCGCTGGTTCATCGACCGGGCGAAGGTCACCGGGTGGAGCGCCGAGTTGCCCAGGTAGCGCAGCCAGCGCGGGCCCTTCCCACCGCCCTTGACCTGGGCGATCGACAGCGCGCCCATCGCGTTGGAGCCCTTGCCGTAGCGGACCGGCTCGATGTGGGTGTTGGCGTCCGGGTGGATCGAGGAGGTGATCGCCACCCCCTTGGTGAAGTCCGCCTTGGCGCCGTAGCGCCGGTCGGTGGTCTGCGCGCCCACCAGCGCCTCGGAGTTGGTGCGGGTCAGCTCGCCGAGCCGGGCGGAGATCCGGGGCAGGTGGCCGGCGTCGCGCATCCGGTGCAGCAGCGACTGGGTGCCGTAGGTACCGGCCGCGACCACCACCCGGGCGGCGGTGAGGGTCCGCGCGCCCGCCTTGACCCGGTCGGTCCTCGACCGGGAGTCGGTGCGCCGCACGTCCACCGCGAAGCCGCCCCCGGACTCCCGGATCCGGGCCACGGTGGTGAGCGGGTGGATCTCCGCGCCACCCTGCTCGGCCAGGTACAGGTAGTTCTCGGTGAGCATGTTCTTGGCGCCGTGCCGGCAGCCGGTCATGCACTCGCCGCACTCCACGCAGGCCTTGCGGGCCGGGCCGGCCCCGCCGAAGTACGGGTCGGCGACCTCCTCGCCGGGCGCGCCCTTGGCGGTGCCGTCGGTGTCCTTGCCGTCCCCGAAGAAGACCCCGACCGGCGCCATGTGGAAGGTGTCCCCGACGCCCATCTGCTCGGCCGCCGCCTTGAGGTGGACGTCGGACGGCGTGACGGTCGGGTTCAGCCGGACCCCGAGCATCCGCTGCGCCTGGTCGTAGAACGGCGCCAACTCCTGCTGCCAGTCGGTGATGTGGCGCCACTGGCGGTCCTCGAAGAAGGCCTTCGGCGGCACGTACAGGGTGTTGGCGTAGTTCAGCGAACCGCCGCCGACCCCGGCGCCGGCCAGGATCAGCACGTTGGCCAGCAGGTGGATCCGCTGGATGCCGTACAGCCCGAGCTGCGGCGCCCACAGGTAGTTCGGCAGGTCCCAGGAGTTGCGGGGCAGTTCGTCCCGCTCGAAGCGCCGCCCGGCCTCCAGGACGGCGACCCGGTAGCCCTTCTCGGTCAGCCGCAGCGCCGCGACCGAACCGCCGAAGCCGGAGCCGACCACGACCACGTCGTAGTCGAACTCCGCCGCACCGCCGGACTCCACCATCTGCCTCTGCTCCTCGGGGTCGAAAAAGGGGGTCGGACCGGTCGGGGGAACCCCGGCCGGGGGCACCGCTACTTGAACCGCAGCGCCTTGAGCGCCCGCAGCCCGCCGGTCATCACGGCGGCGAACTGCTTGTCGTCCAGGCCGAACGAGGGCGCGATCGGCATCAGCCGCTGGGTCGAGACGGTCTGCGCCTCGGTGAACCGCAGGATGCCGTCGGCGCCGTGCCGCCGGCCCAGACCGGAGTCGCCCATGCCGCCCATCGGCGCGGCGACCGAGCCGTAGGCGGCCGCGTAGGCCTCGTTGACGTTGACCGTCCCGGTGCGCAGCCGGGCCGCGACCGCCCGGCCGCGCCGCAGGTCCCTGGTCCAGACGCTGGAGTTCAGGCCGTACGGCGTGGAGTTGGCGGCGGCCACCGCCTCCTCCTCGGTGTCGAAGCGGTAGACCGAGACGACCGGGCCGAAGGTCTCCTCGCCGCACACCGCCATCTCCGGGGTCACCCCGTCCAGGACGGTGGGCTCGTAGAAGTACGGGCCGAGGTCGGGCCGGGCCCGCCCGCCGGCGAGCACCACGGCACCGGCCTTGACCGCCTCGTCCACGTGCCGGGTGGTGGTGTCCAACTGCCGGGCGGAGACCAGCGAGCCCATGTCGGCGCCGTACGCCAGACCGCCGCCCAGCCGCAGCGCCCTGGTGCGGGCGACGAACAGCTCCAGGAAGCGGTCGGCCACCGAGCGGTGCACCAGCAGCCGCTCGATCGAGATGCACAGCTGCCCGGCCGAGGAGAAGCAGGCCCGGACGGCGCCCGCGGCGGCCGCCTCCAGGTCGGCGTCGGAGAGCACCAGCATGGCGTTCTTGCCGCCGAGTTCGAGCGAGGCGCCGACCAGCCGGGCGGCGGCGCGCTGGGCGACCTCGCGGCCGGTGCGGGTGGAGCCGGTGAAGGAGACGTAGTCGGCGTGCTCCACCACGGCGGGGCCGATCACCGGGCCGTCGCCGATCACCACCTGCCACAGGTCGGCCGGCAGCCCCGCCTCGATCAGCAGTTCGCGGGCCCACAGGCCGGTCAGCGCGGTCTGGGTGTCGGGCTTGTTGACGACGGCGTTGCCGGCCACGAAGGCGGGCAGCAGGTCGCCGACGCACAGCTCCAGCGGGTAGTTCCACGGTGAGATGTGGCCGATCACGCCCTTGGGGCGGCGGGCCTCCACGGTGTGGGTGAGCACCGGCAGCGCACCGCCGCGGCGCCGGTCCTTGAGGTAGCCCTGCGCGGCGCGCCCGTAGTGCCGGGCGGCCATGGCGACGGCCAGCACCTCCTCGAAGGCGTGCAGCCGGGCCTTGCCGGTCTCCGCCTGCACCAGGTCCAGCACCTCGTCCTGCCGCTTGAGCAGCAGGTCGTGGAAGCGCAGCAGGACGGCGGCCCGGCGGCGCACCGGCAGTGCGGCCCAGGCCGCCTGGGCGCGGCGGGCCAGCTGGAAGGCGACCTCGACGTCGGCCGGGGTGGACTGCGGCAGACCGGCCAGCCGCTCACCGGTCAGCGGGGCGACGGTCTCCACCAGACTGGGCTCGCCGGTCGCGGTGACCCCGCCGGCCAGCCGCTCGACCAGGGACCGGGGCACGGCCGTCGCGACGGTCCGGCCCCCGCCGGGGGCGGCCGGGTTGCCGTCCGCCGGGGCGGCGCCGGAGTGTTCGGTGGCCACTGCATCTGCTGTGAGGTCCGACATACGGCGCAGCCTAGGCCTTCGGGCCCCGGTGCGGTACCCGTCGGTAACAAGAATCTGCCGCAGTCGGGCGAAAGCGGGGCGCTCCGCCCGTACGGCCCGCTCCCCCCTCCCGGGCCCAGCGGGTCGGGCTCAGCGGATCGGACTCAGCAGGTCGGGCTCAGCGGATCGGACTCAGCGGGTCGGCGTGAAGTGGTTGAGCACTGTGGTGAAACGCTGCTCGGCCTGCTGCCACTCGCCGTCCTTGTCCGGGCTGGACGCGTAGACCGCGTAGGCGGTGCCGTCCTCGTCGATGAACTCGGTCTCGATCGCCCGCCGGCGCCCGCCCTCCTTGGCCGCGTAGCTGAACTCCCAGGTGGCCGCCTCGTGGCCGTTGACCACGGAGCTCGCCATCCGGAGCTGCTTGTAGTCCTTGAGCGACTTGGAGACGCTGCCCTCCATCTGCCGCATGTGGTCCAGCGGCTTGACGGACTGGCCGACGGTGACCGCGAACTGCAGGTAGTGCACCCGGTTGTCGGGGCTGTAGAAGATCTGGTTGGCGTCGGTGCCGAGGCTGCGCTGCCAGGCCGGACCGCCGGTCGGCAGCGGGAAGCGGAAGCCGGCCTGGTCGTCGACCCAGCGGTAGCCGGACGGTGCGGGCGCCCCCGGGGCGGGGGTGCCGGTCTGGTCCGGTTCGGTGGGCCCGGCGGTGTCGGGCTGGGTGGTCGGGGTGGGGTCGGCGGTCGAGGGGCCGACCACGTGCCGGGTCGCGAGGAAGGTCGCCGCGGCCGCCAGCAGGCCGACCGCCACCGCGACGGCGACCAGCTTCATCCGGTTGCGGCGCTTGGCCGGACCGCGCACGGGCGCACTGGGGTGCGCGACCGGCGCGCCGACGGCGGTGTGCGCTCCCCCGGGGGCTTCGGGCCCGACCGGCGGTACGGCGGCCGCCACCGCAGTCCCGGCCGGTCGCGGGTCCGTCGGCGCCTCCGAAGCGGCCGGGGCGTCCGAGCCCTCCGGCGCCGAGGCCACCGTCCCCTCCGGCCCGGCCGGGCGGTCCACCACCGGCACCGACTGGGTGGGCGTCCGCACCGGACCGACCGTCGACCCGACCGTCTTGAGCCCCATGGTGTGCCCGGCCTGGACCTCGGCCAGCATCCGGGCCGCCTCGTCCGCGTTCGGCCGGTCGGCCGGGTCCTTGGCCATCAGCGCGGCCAGCACCGGACCGAGCGGACCGGCCCGGCGCGACTCCGGCAGCGGCTCGTCGACCACCGCGGCCAGCGTGGTGATCGGCGAGTCCCGGCGGAACGGCGACTGGCCCTCGACCGCCGCGTACAGCGTCGCCCCGAGGCCCCACAGGTCGGAGGCCGGCCCGGGCCGCTCGCCCTGGGCGCGCTCCGGGGCCAGGTAGTCCGGCGAACCGACCAGGTCACCGGGCCGGGTCAGCTCGGTCGAGCCCTCGTACTTGGCGATGCCGAAGTCCAGCAGCACGACCCGCCCGGTGCCGCGCTCCAGCAGCACGTTGGCCGGCTTGACGTCCCGGTGCAGCACGCCCAGCTGGTGGCCGCGGTGCAGCGCGGCGAGCACCTGGCTGCCGACCTCGGCGGCGGCCCGCGGCGGCAGGGTGCCGTCCTGGCTGATCACGTCGGCCAGCGAGCGGCCGTCGACCAGCTCCATCACGATCCACGGCCGGCCGTCCTGCTCCAGCACGTCGTGCACGGTGATCACACCGGGGTGCTTGATCCGGGCGGCGGCGCTGGCCTCGCGCTTCATCCGGGTGTGCAGGATCTGCAGGTCCTCCTCGGGAAGGTGGTTGACGGTCAGCTCCTTGACCGCGACCTCGCGGTCCAGCATCCGGTCCCAGGCCCGCCAGACCGTCCCCATCCCGCCCCGGCCGAGCCGCTCACCGAGCTCGTACCGCCCGGCCAGCAACCGCTCCGCCTCGGCCGCTTCCGGCCGGTCCTGCACGCCCATCGGCGACCGCTCCCCCTCTCCGCTTCCACCCGCGCCACGACGGCCGAACGACCGCCGCAGACCGCTGTTCGAACAAATCCCACGGACACATTAGGCGCACCGTGCCGAGCCCGGTAATCTCGCCCACCCGCCGGACCGGCGGACCGGCGCGAACCGGGGCCGTCAGCCTGCGAACAGGACCACGGCGACCACGGCCAGCACCAGCAGCAGGAACACTCCTCCGACCAGCAGCGGACCCAGCAGCGCCGGGCGTATCCGGGGGCTCCTCGCACTCCCCGCCCCGGTCTCCGGCGCCGCCGCCGGCCGGGCGCGCCGCCGACGCAGCGGCACCAGCGGCGCGTCGGGCTTCAGTTCGACCTCCCGGGCCGCCCGCTCCCCGTCGGCCGGCTCCGGCGCGCCCACCAGCAGCGCCGCCAGCTCCTCCCGCAGCTCCGCGGCGGTGGGCCGCAGCATGGGGTCGGGCTGCACCAGCCGCTCGACCGCCGGCGCCACCGGCCCGCAGACCACGGAGGGTTCGCGCCGCCCGTCCCGCACGGCCGTCACCAGCTCGGGCACGCCGAGCTCCGGGAACGGCGAGCGCCCGGTGACCATCCGCTGCAGCAGCACCCCGAGCGCCCAGCAGTCCCCGGCCGGGCCGCCGTCCAGCGGCCAGCGCTCGGCCACCGGACCGGCCAGGGTGGCCCGGACCTCGTAGCGGCGGCGCCCGCCGGGCCCGCCGAGGTCCTCGGCCAGCGCCTCCTGCGCCACCCCGTCCAGCAGGCCGCCGAGCATCGCCGCGCCGTCCTCGCAGACCAGCACCGACTCGGCGGTCACATTGCCGTGGGCGAGCCCGGCCTCGTGCAGCGCCCGCAGCGCGCCGGCCAGGTCGGCGGCCAACTCGGCCGCCCGGTAGGGCGGGAGCGGTCCGGCGGTGAGCAGTTCGGCCAGCGTCCGGCCGGCCGGGCGCTCCTCGACCGTCCACAGCAGCTCGCCCTCGACGAAGGCGCCGACCCCGCGCAGCAGCCGCGGGTGCCACGACGGGGCGGCCGCGCCGACCGCCGCCACCCGCCGCACCAGGCGGTCCCCGTGCCCGGGGTTCGGCTCGTCCGGGTCCTGGCCCGCCGTCAGCAGCGCGGGCAGCTCCACAGCGCGCAGCAGGACCGTTTCACCGGTCCGCTCGTCCACCGCGCAGGCGCGCAGCAGTTCGGGACGGTCCGTCAGCCGGTACCGCCCCGCCAACAACTGGCCCGGGCCGCCTCGCATGCCAGTTCCTCTCGCTCACCGAGCAGCCTACTGATCGGCTCCTTTACGCTCGGCCCCATGGACTGGACCGATCTGATCGACACCGCCTTCAAGATGGCGGGCAACAGCAACCAAGCCAACCGGGCCGAGGCGGTCCGCACCGTCGAGGCGTCCGTCATCGGGGGCGAGAAGCCCGTCGCCTCCACGGCCGGGCGCCATCCCGACCACTTCCGCAAGGGGGTGCTGGTCCTCACCACCCACCGGCTGCTCTTCCTGAAGGACGGGAAACCTCCGGTACCGGTTCCGCTCGCCGCCGTCACCGACGCCACCGTCGCCCGGACCAAGCTCAACGGCGAGGTGCTGACCGTCGTCGCGCTGACCGGCTCCCACCGCTTCGAGGACGTGGCGAAGGCCGAGGTCTTCGCCGAGCAGGTCCGCGAGGCCGCCCGCCTCGCCCGTACCTCCCCGCCCGCTCCGGCACCCGCTCCCGGGTCCCCGGCCGGCGAGCAGCTCATCGGCCAGTTGGAGCGCCTGGCCGCCCTCCGGGCCTCCGGCGCGCTCACCGACGAGGAGTTCACCCTCGCCAAGCAGCGCCTGCTCGGCTGAACCGGACCTACGGCGCCGGCTGGAAAGTGTTGAAGACGACGTCCCGGGCCGGGGCCTGCGCGGCCCACTGCGCGTCCGGGACGATCCAGTAGATCGAGTAGCCGTACTTGGCCGGACTGCCCGTCACGAAGCCGCGGTTGAGCGAGTGGCTCTTGGGCGTGCCGTTGGTCCACTCCCAGTCCGCCGCGTTGGTCCACTGCCGGTAGGTGATCGCCGCCAGGTTCACCCGCTGGTAGTTGGTCACCTGGCCGCGCACGTTCGGCTCGGACTCCTGCCAGTCGGCCAGGGCGCTCTCGCCGGGCGTGGTGGTCCACTCGATCCGCAGCTGGCTGCCGTCGGCGGAGTTCTTGAAGATCCGCCGGTTGGCCTCCGACCCGGCCGGCTGCAGCCAGTCCGGCAGCACGACCGAGAAGCCGCTCGGGTCCTGGTACGCGTGGAACCCGGCCGGCACCGCCCCACCGGGCGGGGTCGGCGCCGGGTCGCTCGACGCGGACGACGCCGACGGCTGCGGCTGCGGCTGCGGCTGTGCCGGGGTGGTGGCGGCCGGCGGCGGCACCGCGGCCGAGGACGGCGCCTCGGTGGGCGTGCCGCCCGGAGCCGGCGCACTGCCCGTCGCCGCCGGGCCCGCGCTCGGCGTGGCCTCCCCGGTGGTGGCGGCCGGCGAGGTGGCGCCCGCACTGTGCGTGCCGGCCCCCTTCGCCCCGGTGTCCCCGCTACCGACCGCCCGGACCACCGCGACGATCCCGGCGATCAGCAGCAGCACGACCACCACGGTCGCGATGGCCAGCCGCCGCCGTCCCTTGCGCGGATCGGCCCCGGCCGCCTGGGTCGCGCCCATCGTCCACTCACTGGTCACCGGCCGGATCGGCTCGGTCGCCGGCGCCGACGCGGCCGGATCGGCCGCCTCCGCCGGCTCCGCCACGGGCTCCACGGCCTTGGCCCGGCTCCCCACCCGGACCGTCCCCAGCAGCCCGCCCACGGTCCGCTTCGGCGTCTCCTTCGGCGTCTCCTCCGGAGCCGGGGCCTCCGGCGCGGCGCCCTCCCCGGCGGCATCCTTCTGCTCCGCCTTCTCCCCGCCCGCGACCGGCACCGCGTGCTCGGTGGTCGACTCCGCCCGCGCGGTCGCCTCCGCCACCACCCGCTTGAGCATGGAGCGGGTCTGCGTCGCGTCCAGCCGCTTCGCGGGGTCCTTCTCCAGCAGCCCCTCGATCACCGGCAGCAGCGGCCCGGCGTTCACCGGCGTGGTCAGGTCCTCGGTCATCACCGCGGTCAGGGTGGCCAGCGCCGACCCCCGGTCGTACGGCGGCCGCCCCTCGACCATCGCGTACAGCGTCCCGCCCAGCGACCACAGGTCGGCCGGCGGACCGGGCTTCTGCCCGCGCGCCCGCTCCGGGGATATGTACGAGGGCGCGCCGACCAGCATCCCGGTGGACGTCACCGAGGCGTCGCCCTCGACGCTGGCGATCCCGAAGTCGGTGAGCACGACCCGGCCGTCCTCGCCGATCAGCACGTTGGACGGCTTGACGTCCCGGTGCAGGATGCCCAGCGCGTGCGCCGCGATCAGCACGCCCAGCACGTCCAGCGCGATCTCCGCCGCCCGGGCGGGCGCCAGCGGCCCGTCCTCCCGCACGACGTCGGCCAACGAGCGGGACTCGACCAGCTCCATCACGATCCACGGCCGGTCGTCCTCGTCGACGACGTCGAAGACGGTCACCGCCGAGTTGTGCCGGATCCGCGCGGTGGCCTTCGCCTCGCGCAGCGTCCGGACGATCAGCCGGTGCTTCTCCTCCTCCTCGACGCTGGCGTTCATCCGCAGTTCCTTGACCGCGACGGTCCGGCCCAGCATCTCGTCCTCGGCGCGCCAGACAGTGCCCATGCCACCGCGTCCGAGCACGCCGTTCAGCCGGTAGCGGCCGGCCAGGAGGCGGCCGGTGGAACCCTGCGCCTGGGTCATTCGGAACGTTCCCCCATGTGCTGCTGGCGGTCGTGGTGACGGCGCGTCGGCCCGGCCCGGGCCCGAACGCCCAAGCCTCCATCATCCCCTGTCCGGGAAGGTGGCGGCCACCCGCCCCCCGTCCCAAGCCGGGACGAACCGGAACGGGTGCGACGCTCCGTGCCCGATCTGTGATCGAAAACTCGCCATGATCTGCCCGGAGCGCTGCTACCGTTCGGCAGCTCATCGTTTTTCCGGGGGGACTCGATGCCCATGACCGCACCCGCACCGGGCGCTGACGGCCCGTCGCCACGCCCGCGCACCGCCCAGCACTTCTCGGTGGCCCCGGTCCTGGACACCCCCGAGGGCTACGTCGCCCCCGGCATGCCCGGCGTCCCGGTCACCGGCTACACCCCCGACACCCCCACCCCCCGCCGCCGGGCCCCCCGCCGCCGCACCGCCCTGGCCCTCGCCCTCGCCCTGCTCGCCACGCTCCTCGGCGGCCTCGCCTACGGCTGCGCGCCCCTGCGCGCCGCCGACAGCCTCGGCTGGCTCACCATCGCCCAGGCCGGCCTGGTCGCCCTCCCCCTCGGCCGCCTGGGCGGCCGGAACCCGCTGCTCCCGCCCCTGGGCGCCCTCCTCGCCGCCGGCGCCCTCCTGCTCGGCCAACTCACCCAGCACCTGCGCCTGCTCCTCGCCACCACCCCCACCCCCCACCCGCTCCTCCCCCAGACCCTCACCGGCTGGCGCGGCGACCTCCGCCCCCTCGACCTGGCCTTCTACGCCATCGCCCTGATCGGCGGCTTCCTCCTCACCCGCCGCTCCGCCAACCGCACCTGATCCCCACCCCCGGGAACACCGACGGCCCGCTCCCCCCGGAGGGAGAACGGGCCGTGAGCCGAGGACCGGACCGTCAGCGGTGGTCCAGCGCCGGGTTGACCGTCACCTCGACCCGCTGGAACTCCTTCAGCTCCGTGTAGCCCGTGGTGGCCATCGCCCGGCGCAGCGCCCCGAACAGGTTCATCGTCCCGTCCGGAGTGTGCGAGGGCCCGGTCAGGATCTCCTCGGTGCTGCCGACCGTCCCGAGGTCGACCCGCTTCCCGCGCGGCAGCTCCTCGTGGACCGCCTCCATCCCCCAGTGGAAGCCCTTGCCCGGAGCGTCCGTCGCCCGCGCCAGCGCCGCCCCGATCATGACCGCGTCGGCACCGCAGGCCACCGCCTTCGGAATGTCGCCGCTGTACCCGACGCCACCGTCCGCGATCACGTGCACGTAGCGCCCGCCGGACTCGTCCATGTAGTCCCGACGCGCGGCCGCGACGTCCGCCACCGCGGTCGCCATCGGCACCTGGATCCCGAGCACGTTCCGGGTGGTGTGCGCGGCGCCCCCGCCGAAGCCCACCAGCACGCCGGCCGCGCCGGTCCGCATCAGGTGCAGCGCGGCGGTGTACGTGGCGCAGCCGCCGACGATCACCGGAACGTCCAGCTCGTAGATGAACTGCTTGAGGTTCAGCGGCTCGGCGGCGCTGGAGACGTGCTCGGCCGAGACGGTGGTGCCGCGGATGACGAAGACGTCGACCCCGGCGTCCACGACGGCCTTGGAGAACTCGGCGGTCCGCTGCGGGGAGAGCGCGGCGGCGGTGACGACGCCGGAGTCGCGGACCTCCTGGATCCGCTGCTTGATCAGCTCGGCGCGGATCGGCGCGGAGTAGATCTCCT
Organism: Kitasatospora sp. NPDC056076; assembly: GCF_042266305.1. Classification (NCBI taxonomy): domain Bacteria; kingdom Bacillati; phylum Actinomycetota; class Actinomycetes; order Kitasatosporales; family Streptomycetaceae; genus Kitasatospora; species Kitasatospora sp. NPDC056076. Next base: position 349,783 of record NZ_JBHJWG010000001.1, on the reverse strand, counting down.
GGAGGCGGCGGGTCGCGGTGGCCTCGTCGGTGATCGAGGCGATCTCGTCCAGCAGCGGCTGCGGGTCCTCGTAGCGGGTCCAGAGGCCTTCGAGGTTCAGCACGCCCAGGCCGCCGAGGCGACCGATGGCGATGGCCTGCTGCGGCGAGACCACGCTGTCCATGGGGGCGGCCAGGAACGGCAGCTCGAAGCGGTAGGCGTCGATCTGCCAGGCGATCGAGACCTCCTTCGGGTCACGCGTACGCCGGCTGGGGACGACGGCGATGTCGTCGAAGGCGTACGCCCGGCGGCCGCGCTTGCCTCGCCCGATCTCGATCTCAGTCACTTCGAGCCCTTCTGGTTTGTTGCTCATGCCCGCCGGGTCACCCCGGCCGCCCCCAGTATCCCGTACCAGCGCTGGTGGCGCCCCGACGGCCCGGTCCCCGGACGCGCGGAAGGGCCCGCCGTGGCGGGCCCTTCCGGGGTCGAGCGGGTCAGCGCGACGAGTAGTTCGGCGCCTCGACGGTCATCTGGATGTCGTGCGGGTGGCTCTCCTTGAGGCCCGCCGAGGTGATCCGGACGAAGCGGCCCTTGCTCTCCATCTCGGCGATGGTGGCGGCACCGACGTAGCCCATGGTCTGGCGCAGGCCGCCGACCAGCTGGTGCAGCACGGCCGACAGCGGGCCGCGGTACTGGACCTGGCCCTCGATGCCCTCGGGGACGAGCTTGTCGTCCGAGGCGACCTCGGCCTGGAAGTAGCGGTCCTTGGAGTAGGAGCGGCCCTGGCCGCGGGACTGCATGGCGCCCAGCGAGCCCATGCCGCGGTAGGACTTGAACTGCTTGCCGTTGATGAACAGCAGCTCGCCCGGGGACTCCTCGCAGCCGGCCAGCAGCGAGCCCAGCATCACGGTGTCGGCACCGGCGGCGAGCGCCTTGCCGATGTCGCCCGAGTACTGCAGGCCGCCGTCGCCGATGACCGGCACGCCGGCCGCCTGGCAGGCCAGCGCGGCCTCGTAGATGGCGGTGATCTGCGGGACGCCGATGCCGGCGACCACGCGGGTGGTGCAGATGGAGCCGGGGCCGACGCCGACCTTGACACCGTCCACGCCGGCGTCGATCAGCGCCTGGGCGCCGTCGCGGGTGGCGACGTTGCCGCCGACCACGTCGACCTTGACGGCGGACTTGATCTTCTCGATCCAGGCCAGCGCGTTGTGGCTGTGGCCGTGCGAGGTGTCGACGACCAGGAAGTCCACGCCCGCCTCGACCAGGGCCTGGGCCCGGTCGAAGGCCTCGGCGCTGGCACCGACGGCGGCGCCGACCAGCAGACGGCCCTCGGCGTCCTTGGCGGCGTTCGGGTACTGCTCGGCCTTGACGAAGTCCTTGACCGTGATCAGGCCCTTGATCCGGCCCTCGTCGTCGACCAGCGGGAGCTTCTCGATCTTGTGGCGGCGCAGCAGCGCCATCGCGTCCTCGCCGGAGATGCCGACCTTGCCGGTGATCAGCGGCATCGGGGTCATGATCTCGCGGACCCGGCGGGTGCGGTCCGACTCGAAGGCCATGTCGCGGTTGGTGACGATGCCGAGCAGCTTGCCGGACTCGTCGGCGATCGGGACGCCGGAGATGCGGAACTTGGCGCACAGCGCGTCGGCCTCGGCGAGCCTGGTGTCCGGGCCGACCGTGATCGGGTCGGTGACCATGCCGGACTCGGAGCGCTTCACCAGGTCGACCTGGTTGGCCTGGTCCTCGACCGACAGGTTGCGGTGCAGCACGCCGACGCCGCCCTGGCGGGCCATGGCGATGGCCATCCGCGCCTCGGTGACCTTGTCCATCGCCGCGGACAGCAGCGGGATGTTGACCCGGACGTTCCGGGAGACCCGCGAGGAGGTGTCGACCTGGTTCGGCAGCACCGCGGAGGCCCCGGGCAGCAGCAGGACGTCATCGAACGTGAGCCCGAGCATGGCGAACTTCTCGGGTACGCCTGCGGCGTTGTAAGACATTTGGGGGTACCTTCCGTGGCCGGCCTTATCCGCTCGCGCCCAGAGGGAGGGGGCGCGTTGATCGCTCACTCGCGCAGACGGCCGAAAGCCGGGTGGCTTGGAGGAAGCTCCAACGGAACCCCGTGTGCACCCGCAAAACTTTGGCAACCTGCCCAGGCGCCGATACCCCATGGTACTGGCACCGCGAATGTGCCCTCGTGTGCCCTTGACAACAAGCGCCCCCGCGGGCTCATTCCGCCCGGCCGGGCCCCCTGGCCTGCGCCTCCGGTCAGGAGGAGGCGGCGCCCGGCCTCAGGAGGACTCCTCCGCGAGCGCCCGCAGCCGGCTGAGCGCGCGGTGCTGGGCGACCCGGACGGCCCCCGGCGACATCCCGAGCACCTCACCGGTCTCCTCCGCCGACAGCCCGGCGGCCACCCGCAGCAGCACCAGCTCGCGCTGACGGGCCGGCAGGTTGGAGAGCAGTTCCTTGGCCCAGGCCGCGTCGCTGCTCAGCAGCGCCTGCTCCTCCGGGCCGAGCGCCTCGTCCGGCACCTCCGGCAGGTCGTCCTGCGGCACGACGGTGGAGCCGGGCCCGCGCATCGCGGCCCGCTGCAGATCGGCGATCTTGTGCGCGGCGATGCCGTAGACGAAGGCCTCGAACGGCCGCCCCTGGTCCTTGTACCGGGGCAGCGCGCACAGCACCGCGACACAGACCTCCTGGGCCACGTCGTCCACGTGGTGCCGGGCCCCGCCGGGCAGCCGGACCAGCCGGGCGCGGCAGTACCGCAGCGCCAGCGGGTGGACGTAGGCGAGCAGCGCGTCGATCGCCGGGCCCTCGCCGCGCACGGCGGCCGCGACCAGTTCGCCCACCAGGGGGGAGCCGCCCGTGCCGAGCACCGGCGGGCGGCCCGGACCGTCCCCGGTCACGGAGTCGCCGGATTCCGCGTACGCGTCACGACCCGGGTCGGAGGGCTCGGCCTCACCCGGGTCCGCCTGGCCGGCCGCACCGGCGACATCGTCGCGCATCGGTCCATGGTGCCTGGTCGATCGGGAAAACGCGGCACCGCGTCCGGAGTTGTGCACCGGAACGTTATGCGCTGCGGCACCGTGCGGCGTGCCGCGCACCACCGGCCCCTCCTGCACCGTGCCGCCTCCCGCCGCGCCGCCGTGGGTGGTCCTGTCCGTCGCGCCGTCCGCCGAGTGTCCTGCGGCTGCGTGGTTCGCCGCAGTGCCTGTCCGCTGGTCCCCGAGGTGCTCCACTCCTCCATGGTGCAACCTCGGGACCGTAACGTCACACGCCCGTGCGGCGTCCGCTCCGGAATTCGAGGGCGGCGCGCCGCGGCCGGCGGCGCCGCCGACGGTCAGCGGACCAGGCCCCAGCGGAAACCCAGCGCCACCGCGTGCGCACGGTCGGAGGCGCCGAGCTTCTTGAACAGCCGTCGGGCGTGGGTCTTGACGGTGTCCTCGGACAGGAACAGCTCGCGCCCGATCTCGGCGTTGCTGCGCCCGTGGCTCATGCCCTCCAGCACCTGGATCTCACGCGCCGTCAAGGTCGGTGCCGCGCCCATGTCGGGGCTGCGCAGCCGGCGCGGGGCGAGCCGCCAGGTCGGGTCGGCGAGGGCCTGGGTGACGGTGGCCCGCAGCTCGGCGCGCGAGGCGTCCTTGTGCAGGTACCCGCGGGCACCCGCGGCCACCGCGAGCGCGACCCCGTCGAGGTCCTCGGCGACGGTGAGCATGATGATCCGCGCGCCCGGATCGGCGGACAGCAGCCGCCGGACGGTCTCGACCCCGCCGAGGCCGGGCATCCGGACGTCCATCAGGACGAGATCGGAGCGGTCGGCCACCCAGCGGCGGAGGACCTCCTCCCCGTTCGTCGCGGTGGTGACCCGGTCCACACCGGGTACGGTCGCGACGGCGCGGCGAAGCGCCTCGCGGGCGAGCGGGGAATCGTCGCAAACGAGAACGGAAGTCATGACCGTCGTCCTCCGCAGCTGATCCGCGTCACGTTGAGCCTCCTGGCTGGTACGAACCTCTCCGACACGGCCGATCGGCGACGGACTTCGTCCTGATCGCCCCGACTTGCCCGCGATCGTTCCCGACGTCCGGCGCCCGCTAACCGCCTCCGCACTACCAACGACCGTCACTCGAATGAGTTACGGCCTTCGGGCCATCTCCACCACTGTACGTGGCCAACCCATTACCGATCAGCCGCATCGCGGTGCACACGCCGCACTTTTACGCAGCTCGCGCGCGGTGGGCGCACGACCCGCACGCCGGTACGGGTCGTCGCGCGCCCGTCGACCACCCGATTGCCACACCCCGCGCCCGTCGAACCCCTTGCCCACTTTGCCCGTTTTTATAGCTTTCGTATGGTCATTGACTGTTGTGCCAGTGTGTGGGTGACTTGTCCATGGAGTTGCCTTAAGTCATATTTCCAGGTGTCCACACCAGCGCGGGACGCCCCGCCGGGCACCGTTCGGCAGCAGCCCGCCGAAACGCCCGGCCGCCGCCGACCGCCTCTGAAGGGAATGAGCCATGGCAGATTTCTCCCGCCTCCCCGGTCCCAACGCGGACCTCTGGGACTGGCAGCTCTCGGCGGCCTGCCGCGGCGTGGACAGCTCGCTCTTCTTCCACCCGGAGGGTGAGCGCGGAGCGGCCCGCAGTTCGCGCGAGACCAGCGCCAAGGAGGTCTGCATGCGCTGCCCGGTGATCGCCGAGTGCGCGGCGCACGCCCTGGCGGTCCGCGAGCCGTACGGGGTCTGGGGCGGGATGACCGAGGACGAGCGCGAGGAGATGCTGGGCCGCTCGCGGCACCGCCTGGTGGAGGTCCCGTTGACCCCGCCGGCGGTCGCGCACCGTTAGACCCGCGTCCGCGGCGCGCCGTGAAGAAACGTTCCTTCGCGGCGCATCAGGCCGCTCCGCCCCCTTCCGGGGAACCCGGTCACCGATCGTCAGCGATCGGCGGCCGCACCCGCCAGCCGCTCCCGCATCAGCGCGACGGCCGGCACCTCGGCCAGGTCCGGCAGGGTGAGCGCCACCACCTGGCGCACCGCCGGCGCCCCCGAGGCCGTCCGCACCGGAACCGTCGACACGCCGTCAGGACGCACCGACTGGAGGGCCAGCCGGGGCAGCACCGCCACCCCGAGCCCGGCCGCCACCAGGCCGACCACCGCCGGGTAGTCGTCGGTCGCGAAGTCGATCCGGGGCTCGAAACCCGCCCCCGCGCACAGCTCCACCAGGTGCCCCCGGCACTGCGGGCAGCCGGCGATCCACTGCTCCCCCGCCAGCTCCGCCAGCTCCACCGGACCGCCCCGCCCGGCCAGCGGGTGGGCGGCCGGCAGCAGGCCCACCAGCGGGTCGTCCAGCAGCGGGGTGACCACCAGGTCGGACCAGTCGGTGCCGGCCGACAGCTGCTGGGCCTCCAGGTTCGCCTCGGCCCGGGCCTCGCGCGGCGTACCGTGCGCGGGGGCGGGCGCCGCGGCCGCACCGTCGGACTGCGGGTAGCGGAAGGCCAGTGCGATCTCGCACTCGCCGCCGCGCAGCATCGCCAGCGACTCCGGCGGCTCGGCCTCGACCAGCGACACGCGCACCCCCGGATGGCTGTCCCGCAGGCGGGCGACCGCGGGCGGCACCAGGGTGGAACTCGCGGTCGGGAAGGAGACCAGCCGCACCCGGCCGGCCCGCAGCCCGGCGATCGCGGCCACCTCCTCCTCGGCGGCGGAGAGCCCGGCCAGGATCCCGGTGGCATGCTTGAGCAGCACCCGCCCGGCCTCGCTGAGCTGCATCCCGCGGCCCGAGCGGACCACCAGCGGGGTGTCCACCGACTTCTCCAGGGCCTTCATCTGCTGGCTGATGGCGGGCTGGGTGCACCCCAGCTCGCGGGCGGCGGCGGAGAAGGAGCCGGTGCGGGCGACGGCACGCAGGACGCGCAGGTGGCGGGCCTCGATCATCCCTCAGTTATAAGGCAATCTTTGCATTCTGCAAAATTCTACTGATAGTTGAAGCCTCAAGCGCACCCACCGAACAACAGCCGGAGGCCCGGCCCACTCCCTCGGGGGAGTGGGCCGGGCCTCCGGTCAGGCGTCGGTGCCTCAGTGCGAGTGGCCGTGGCCGCCGTGCGAGTGACCGGCGTCGGCCTCCTCCTCCTTCTTCTCCACCACGAGGGTCTCGGTGGTGAGGAGCAGGGAGGCGATCGAGGCGGCGTTCTCCAGCGCGGAGCGGGTGACCTTGACCGGGTCGATGACGCCGGCCTTCAGCAGGTCGCCGTACTCACCGGTGGCCGCGTTGAAGCCGTGACCGGCCTCCAGCTCGGCGACCTTGTGGGTGATGACGTAGCCCTCGAGGCCGGCGTTCTGGGCGATCCAGCGCAGCGGCTCGTGCAGCGCCTTGCGGACCACGGCGACACCGGTGGCCTCGTCACCCGACAGGCCCAGGCCGTCGTTCAGCACCTTGGCGGCGTGCACCAGCGAGGCGCCACCGCCGGCGACGATGCCCTCCTCGACCGCGGCGCGGGTCGCCGAGATGGCGTCCTCCAGGCGGTGCTTGCGCTCCTTGAGCTCCACCTCGGTGGCGGCGCCGACCTTGATGACGCAGACGCCGCCGGCCAGCTTGGCCAGGCGCTCCTGCAGCTTCTCGCGGTCCCAGTCGGAGTCGGTCGCGGCGATCTCGCCCTTGATCTGGGCGACGCGGCCGGCCACGGCCTCGGAGTCACCGGCACCGTCGACGACGGTGGTGTCGTCCTTGGTGATGGTCACGCGGCGGGCGGTGCCCAGCACGTCCAGACCGGCCTGGTCGAGCTTGAGGCCGACCTCCTCGGAGATGACCGTGCCGCCGGTGAGGACGGCCAGGTCGCCGAGGATCGCCTTGCGGCGGTCGCCGAAGCCCGGGGCCTTGACGGCGACGGCGTTGAAGGTGCCGCGGATCTTGTTCACGACCAGGGTCGACAGCGCCTCGCCGTCGACGTCCTCGGCGATGATCAGCAGCGGCTTGGAGGCACCGCTCTGCAGGATCTTCTCCAGCAGCGGCAGCAGCTCCTGGATGGAGGAGATCTTGCCCTGGTTGATCAGGATGTACGGGTCCTCGAGGACCGCTTCCTGGCGCTCGGCGTCGGTGACGAAGTACGGCGACAGGTAGCCCTTGTCGAACTGCATGCCCTCGGTGAAGTCCAGCTCCACGCCGAAGGTGTTCGACTCCTCGACGGTGATGACACCGTCCTTGCCGACCTTGTCGATCGCCTCGGCGATCAGCTCGCCGACCTGGGTGTCCTGCGCGGAGAGGGACGCGACGGCGGCGACGTCGTCCTTGCCCTCGATCTCGCGGGCGATGGACAGCAGGTGCTCGGAGACGGCGGCGACGGCCTTGTCGATGCCCTTCTTGAGGGCGGCCGGGCCGGCACCGGCGGCGACGTTGCGCAGACCCTCGTTGACCAGGGCCTGGGCCAGCACGGTGGCGGTGGTGGTGCCGTCACCCGCGACGTCGTTGGTCTTGGTGGCGACCTCCTTGACGAGCTGCGCGCCAAGGTTCTCGTACGGGTCGTCCAGCTCGACCTCACGGGCGATGGTGACACCGTCGTTGGTGATGGTCGGGGCGCCGAACTTCTTGTCGATGACGACGTTGCGGCCCTTGGGGCCGATGGTCACCTTGACGGTGTCGGCCAGCTTGTTGACACCGCGCTCCAGCGAGCGGCGGGCGTCCTCGTCGAACTGCAGGATCTTCGCCATGTTCCCTATTCCCTCGGGGCTGCGGCCGGCCGGCCGCCGAACTACGTGAACCAACAACCACGCCCCGGGCCCCTGTCACTAGGGACACGGATCCGGGGCGGGTCGGAACGACTTACTTCTCGATGATGGCGAGAACGTCGCGGGCGGAGAGGACGAGGTACTCCTCGCCCTGGTACTTCACCTCAGTGCCGCCGTACTTCGAGTACAGGACGATGTCACCCACGGCGACGTCGAGCGGCAGACGCTGGCCGTCCTCGAAGCGGCCCGGGCCGACAGCCAGGACGACGCCCTCCTGGGGCTTCTCCTTGGCGGTGTCCGGGATAACCAGGCCGGAGGCCGTGGTGGTCTCGGCGTCGAGCGGCTGGACCACAATGCGGTCCTCGAGCGGCTTGATGGCAACCTTGCTGCTGGTGGTCACGTCCGAGCTCCCCTTCGGAGATTACGGGGTTTTCTAACGGGTAGGGGCGAACCTGCGTACCTGCCGTCGCGGGGGTCAGGCACACGTCTTCGCATTAGCACTCCCCCAGTGGGGAGTGCCAAGGACGACCATAGGCTGCCGTTAGCACTCAGTCAACCAGAGTGCCAACGACGCGCCCTGCGGGCTCGACCCGCGGACGAGCGGCCACACTCCGGATCCACTCCCCGGGCCCCGCCGGCGACGCCGTTCACGCCGACGCTGCCGGCCCTGCTGACGGGCCGACCGGTCAGAATGACCTGGTGGACACCGAGAACCTCCAGCCCCTGCTGACCCCCGAGGGTCAGGCCCTGCTCGCCGAGCTGCGCGAGTTCACCCCCGAGGAGGAGCTGGCGCTGGCCACCCGGCTGCGGCGGGAGCACCCGGCGGAGCTGGTGTCGGCGGCGTTCGGCCAGGCGCGGCTGCGGCAGCGGGCGCGGGCGAAGTTCGGGGCGGACGCCGACCTGATGTACTTCACGCCCAACGGGGTCGAGCAGTCCACCCGGCGCAGCGTGGCCGAGTGGCGGGCCCGCCGCTTCGCCGAGCTGGGCGTACGGCGCCTGGCGGACCTCTGCTGCGGCATCGGCGGGGACGTGCTGGCCCTGGCCCGGGCCGGGATCCGGGTGCTGGCCGTCGACAAGGACCCGGCGGCCTGCGCCGCCACCGCCGCCAACGCCGCCGCGCTGGGCCTGTCGGAGCTGGTGGAGGTGCGCTGCGCGGACGTCGCCGAGGTGGACGTCACCGGCTACGACGCGGTGTTCACCGACCCGGCGCGGCGCACCTCGCGCGGCCGGGTGTTCGACCCGGAGGCGTACGCCCCGCCGCTGTCCTGGGCGGTCGAGGCCGGGCGGCGGACCCCGATCGGCGCGTTGAAGGTCGCCCCGGGCATCCCGCACGAGGCCGTCCCGGCGGACGCCGAGGCCGAGTGGGTCTCCGACCACGGGGACGTCAAGGAGGCGGTGCTCTGGTTCGGCACCGGGGCGGTCCGCCCGCACCGCGCGACCCTGCTGCCGCACGGCGACAGCCTGACCGGCGGCGACCTGCCCGACCCGCCGGCCGGCCCGGTCGGGCGCTACCTGTACGAGCCGGACGGCGCGGTGATCCGGGCGCACCTGGTGGCCGAGGTGGCCGGGCAGGTCGACGGCCGGCTGATCGACCCGAAGATCGCCTACGTGACCTCGGACCGCCTGGTCGCCACCCCGTACGCGCACGCCTTCGAACTCACCGACGTGCTCCCGTACAACGTCAAGAAGCTGAAGGCACTGCTGCGCGAGCGCGCGGTCGGCACGGTGGTGATCAAGAAGCGCGGGATGGCGATCACCCCGGAGGAACTGCGCCGCCAGCTCAAGCCCTCCGGGCCGAACTCCGTCACGGTGATCCTCAGCCGCACCGACAACGGGCCGCTGATGATGCTGGGCCGGCCGGTCTGAGCGGACAGGGCCTAGGGTTCGTCTTCAAACTCCCGTCGTCCGCCCGGAGGGCGGGCGGGGCGGCGTTGGGGTGCGTGCATCGCAAGGCGGAGGAGGGAGCCCAATGCAGCGCATTGGCGACCGACGACAACGCGGCGAGGCGCGTGCCCCGGCGTCGCCCCGCAGACGGGAGTTTGAAGACGGACCCTAGGAGGCCGGCGCCTGGATGTAGTCCTCCAGCCGGGCCACCGAGAAGCCCTGCTCCTGGATCCGGGCCAGCAGGTCCGCGAACATCTGGGTCATGGTGGCGCCCTTGAGCTCCTTGGGGCCGCGGAAGTGCGCCAGGATGATGTCGCCGGACTTCAGCTTCTTGTCGCCCGCCTGGTACTGCATGTCGTGGATCTGCATCGACTCGCGCCACAGCACGATCGCGCGCGGGCCGCACTGCTGCACCGAGGTGTTGAGCATCGGGGTGTTGGCGCCGTCGCCGAACGGCGGGCGGAACAGCAGCGGGGCGGTGCCGTACTGCTGGGTGAGCGCGGCCTGGTCCTCGCAGATCTCGGACTTCTGCTTGTCGGCCGACAGCTTGCTCATCACCGGGTGGGTGACGGTGTGGTTCTGGATGTGGTTGCCCAGTGCCTGGAGCGGCTTGAAGTAGCCGTAGTCGTTCTTGACGATGTCCTTGGTCAGGAACATCGAGATCGGCACCTTGAGGTCGGTCAGCATCTCGACGAACTTCGGGTCCTTCTCGGCGCCGTCGTCGATGGTGATGAAGACGACCTTGTCGGTGGTCTTCACGTCGCTGAACACCGGTACGGTGCCGGTGCGTTCGAGCTTGACGGGCTTGTCGGCGGGCGGCGCGGGGGCCGGGGCGAGCGGCTTGAGGTTCCACTTCGCCCAGGCCGCGGCGTCGCCCTGGGCCGGGGCCGCGCCGGGCGTGGTGGCCGCGGCGCTGGGGGTGCCGCCGGCGGGCGGCCGGGTCTGCTCCGCCGTCCCGGCCGTGCTCGCGGCCGGGGCGGCGCTGCCGCCGCCCCCGTTGTCGCCGCACGCGGTGGCGAAGGCCAGCAGGGCCACCGCCCCCGCCACGTACGTCCTGGTCCTGCTCCGCCCGTCCCTGTTCACCGCACCGCGCTCCCGGTCCCGTCCAGCGTTCTCTCAGCTATGCACGGTAGCGCCGCCGCGGCGGTTCCCGTTCGGGCCCTACTCGACGTGGTCGCTGGTGAAGGACCAGCGGTGCACCGGGCGGCCCAGCAGTTCGGCCGGCGGGTCGGCGACCGGCACGGGCGCACCGCTCCACCAGGTGATCAGCAGCACCCGCTCACCGGGGGCGGAGAGCAGTTCGAGGCGCTCCAGCCCGGCCGCGCCGCGCAGTGCGGGAAGAGCGGACTCCCTTGCCCAGGCGGCGAGTTCGGCCCCGCGGCCGTCCGCCGCGCGGGCCTCCCACATCGCGGCGACGGTCACGCGGTGCCGCCGCCGAGGGCCTGGTAGGCCTGGCCGTGGACGTCGCCGTGCCCGGCTCCCCCGGCCGGGACGTGGACGTCGGTGACGGGCAGCGAGGAGTCCGCGGACAGCTCGAAGGCGGAGGGGGTGCGGCCGCGCCACACCATCTCGGAGCCCAGCGCCGCCACCATCGCGCCGTTGTCGGTGCACAGGCCCGGCCGGGGCACCCGCAGCCGGATGCCGGCCCGGTCGCAGCGCTGCTGGGCCATCTCGCGCAGCCGGGAGTTGGCCGCGACGCCGCCGCCGATCATCAGGTGGTCGACGCCGCTGTCCTTGCAGGCCTTGACGGCCTTGCGGGTGAGCACGTCGGTGACGGCCTCCTGGAAGGAGGCGGCGACGTCGGCGATCGGCACCTCCTCGCCGGCCCGGCGCTTGGCCTCCACCCAGCGGGCGACGGCGGTCTTCAGGCCGGAGAAGGAGAAGTCGTACGCGGGGTCGTTCTTCCCCGTCAGGCCGCGCGGGAAGGCGATCGCCTTCGGGTCGCCCTCGCGGGCCTTCCGGTCGACGATCGGGCCGCCGGGGAAGCCCAGGCCGAGCACCCGGGCGACCTTGTCGAAGGCCTCGCCGGCCGCGTCGTCGATGGTCGCGCCGAGCGGGCGGACGTCGGTGGTGATGTCCTCGCTGAGCAGCAGCGAGGAGTGCCCGCCGGAGACCAGCAGGGCCATCGTCGGCGAGGGCAGCCGGCCGTGCTCCAGCTGGTCGACGCAGATGTGCGAGGCGAGGTGGTTGACCCCGTACAGCGGCTTGTCGAGCGCCCAGGCGTACGCCTTGGCCGCGCTGACGCCGACCAGCAGCGCGCCCGCCAGGCCGGGGCCGGCGGTGACGGCGATGCCGTCCAGGTCACTGGCCTTGATGCCGGCGGTGTCCAGGGCGCGCTGGATGGTCGGGACCATCGCCTCCAGGTGGGCGCGGCTGGCGATCTCCGGGACGACGCCGCCGAAGCGGGCGTGGTCGTTGACGCTGGAGGCGACCGCGTCGGCCAGCAGCGTGGTGCCGCGCACGATGCCGACGCCGGTCTCGTCGCAGGAGGTCTCGATGCCGAGGACGAGCGGTTCGTCAGCCATGGGGGGTGTCCTTCGGTTCCTTCGGGTCAGTGCTGGGGTGTTCGAGGCGCATCACCAGCGCGTCGACGTTGGCGGGCTGGTAGTAGCCGCGCCGGATGCCCACCGGTTCGAAGCCGTGGCGCTCGTACAGCCGCTGGGCGCGCTGGTTGTCCACCCGCACCTCCAGCAGCAGGTCGGCGCAGCCGCGCCGGGCGGCCTCGTGGATCAGGTCGGTGAGCAGGGCGGTGCCGAGGCCGGCGCCCTGGTGGCGCTCGTCCACGGCGATGGTCTGGACGTCGCCGTCACCGGCGACGGCCATCAGACCGGCGTAGCCGACGATCGTGCCGTCCGCGGCGGTGGCGACCGAGTAGTGGCGGGTGCCGCCGGGGTGGGCCTCGGCGAGCTCGGACCAGAACATCCCGGAGGACCAGGCGTCCTCGGGGAACAGCCTGAGCTCCAGGTCCAGCACCGGCTCGATGTCCCACCAGCGCATCGGGCGCAGGGTGGTGCCGTGGTTCACGCCGGGAGCACCGCCTTGCCCCCCAGAACGTTCTTGTAGCCCGCCGGGACCTGGGCGTCCGGGCGGCGCAGGTACAGCGGCACGTTCGGCAGCAGCTCGCGCCCGGCGGCCAGCTCGGCGGCGGCGAAGCCGGCCAGGGCGCCGGCCGAGACGTGCTCGGGGCCGCCGGCGCCCGGGAAGGCCTCGGGGTAGAGCAGCGCGCCGGCGCCCACCGAGCGGGCGGCGGGCGTCAGCTCGGCCGGGCGGTCCACGCCGGGGCCCTCGGTGCGGTTGCCGTCGGCGTCGTAGGAGGCCCAGTAGACCTCCTTGCGGCGCGCGTCGGTGGCGACCGTGAACGGCTGTCCGGTCAGGCCCTCGGCGCGGGCCTGGAAGGCGATCGCGTCCAGGGTGCAGACGCCGTGCACCGGCAGGCCGAGCGCGTGGCCGAGCGCGGCGGCGGTCACCAGGCCGACCCGCAGGCCGGTGTACGGGCCCGGGCCGACGCCGACCGCGATGCCGGTGAGCCGACTCTTGTCCACTCCGGCGGCCCGCAGGACCTGGTCGATCGCGGGCAGCAGCAGTTCGCCGTGGCGCCTGGCGTCGACCTGGTGGGTCTCGGCGAGGACGGCCGTGCCGTCGTGGACGGCGGCGGTGACGGCGGGGGTAGCGGTGTCGAACGCGAGCAGCAGCACGGGTCAAGGTTAGACCGACGTTGGGCCGACCGGACGATCGAGCTGGTGTCCCCATCCGGAACACACGTACTGGCCACTGCCGACCCGCCCCGGGGACCTGGCACGATAAGGGCGGTACGTACAGCGGACGGCGGCGGGAGCGGGCACGTGGCGAAGATGGGTCCTGGAGTGGTGGTCACGGGGTTGACCCTGGGGGCCCTGGCAGTGGTGAGCCTGCTGGCCTTCCAGGCCAACGGCGCCCAGGACCGCGCGGGCGGCGCCAAGCCGACCGTCGCCTCGACGTCCTCCGGCCCGGCCGCCTCCGCGACGCCGAGCGCCTCCGCCACCCCGACCGTCCCGCCGCTGCCGGCCACCTCGGGCAGCGGCACCCGGGTCGTCTACTCGGCCGGCGGCCACTTCGTCTGGCTGGTCGACCCGAAGAAGAACCCGCAGGTCGCGGCCGCCTTCCCGGTCACTCCGGGCTCGGTCGAGCCCACCCCGGGCAGCTACTCGGTGTACAGCCGCACCCAGACCGCCACCGGGACGGACGGCAAGCAGATCGAGCACGTGGTGCGCTTCGCGCAGCAGAACGGCGTGGTGTTCGGATTCAGCGCGGCACTGGACGGCAGCACGCCGACCGCCGACCCGAAGGCCAAGACCGGCGGCATCCGCAGCGGCCGCTCCGAGGGACAGCTGCTCTGGGACTTCGCGCCGAACGGCACCAAGGTGGTCGTGGTCGCCTGAGACCCGGCGCGTTAGGGCCCGTCTTCGAACTCCCGTCGTCCGCCCGGAGGGCGGGCGGGGCGGCGTTGGGGTGCGTGCATCGCAAGGCGGAGGTGGGGGCACCTCCCGGCCGAAGGCTGGGGGCGGAGCCCAATGCAGCGCATTGGCGACCGACGACAACGCGGCGAGGCGCGCTTGTGCCCTGGGGGTACCTCCCGGCCGAAGGCTGGGGGAGCGTCGGCCCGCAGGCGGGAGTTTGAAGACGGGCCCTAGGCGGCCCGGGGCGTCCCCGCCTCGGGCCCCTCGGCCTGCCGGGCCTTCGGTTCGGGCGGGGTGGACACCGCCTCGGCGGCCGCGCAGGCGGCCAGCAGGGCCCGCATCGGCGCGCCCGGAGCGCGGTGGGCGGACTCTCCGGCCCCGGTGGCACGCACGGCGCGCTCCGGGGCGGGGGTGGTGCTCGACATGGCGCCTCCCTAGTTAGGCAGACCTAACCGCAGCACCCATCCCACCACGCCCGGCGCCCCGCCCGCAACACCTTGCCGACGGCCTGTCGGCAAAACGGTGGAACCCGATCGACCGGGGCCCGGCAAGCCCGCAGCACACGCCCCGTGCGCGGCCCTGGTCGCGGCCTGGTCGCGCCCTAGGCCAGCTCGGCCAGCGGGACGTCCGCCCAGCGCGCCCCGATGCCGGTGAGCAGCACCCGGCGCGGGTCGTGGTCCTCCCCGGCGGTGTCACCGATCGCCCGCTCGATCCGGACCTCCAGGCGCTCCTCGGACAGCCGCTCGACCTTGCCCTCGCCCCACTCGACCACGACCACCGACTCCGGCAGCGAGACGTCCAGATCGAGGTCCTCCATCTCGTCGAGGTCCCCGCCGAGGCGGTACGCGTCCACGTGCACCAGGGCCGGGCCGCCGACCAGCGAGGGGTGCACCCGGGCGATCACGAAGGTCGGCGAGGTCACCGCCCCGCGGACCTGCAGCCCCTCCCCCAGGCCCCGGGTCAGCGTCGTCTTCCCCGCCCCCAGCTCACCGGAGAGCAGCACCAGGTCCCCCGGCCGCAGCAGCGCGGCCAGCTCCCGGCCGAGACGGCCCATCCGCTCCGGAGTGGGGACGGTCAGAGTGGCGTGCGAGCCCATGCGCGTGTCTTGCCCTTCGGTCCGTAGCGGCGCACCGACCACCGGCCGCCACCGCTACCGTGCCACATCACCGCACCCCGCCGTGGCGCGCGGGTGCCCGGGCGGGCCCGGGCCGGTCTCAGGCGGGGTCGACGGCCGGATCCGGGTCCGCGTCCGGGGTCGCACCCACCGGAGCCCGGTCCTCCCGGGGAGGTTCGGCCGCGAGTTCGAGGACGGCCGGCGGCAGCGGCGCGGCACCGGCGAAGTCGGCGGCCCGGCGCAGCAGCCGCGCCAGCTCGTGGTCAACCAGCTCCGGGCGCTCCAGCAGCACCAGGTGCCCGGCGCCCTCGGCCAGCACGAGTTCGGCCCCCGGCAGCCGCTCGGCCATCGCCTCGCTGTGCGCCGAGGGCGTCAGCAGGTCCTTCGTCCCGGCCAGCACCAGGGCCGGCACCCCGCGCAGGGCGGCCAGCGCCCCGTACTTCTCGTGCGCGCCGAACACCGGGTAGAACTCGGCGACCACGTCGATCGGGGTGGCGTCCAGCAGTTGTTCGGCGAAGCGCACCACGCCGGGATCGACGTCCCGGCCGCCGAAGGAGAACCGCCGGTAGAACACGGCGGCCACGTCCGAGCCGATCCGCCGGCTCGCCTCCACCAGGTCGACCTGACGGCCGAGCAGCTTCACCACCCCGGGCGCGACCCTCTTGAACAGCTTGGCCCCGGCCTTCGGCAGGCCGAGGCTCACCTCGTTCCAGTCCCCCGCCAGGGTGCCGACCAGCGCGACCCCGGCGACCCTCGTCCGGAACAGCTCCGGGTGCTGGTCGGCCAGGGCCATCACCGTCATGCCGCCCATCGAATGGCCCACCAGCACCAGCGGCCCGGTCGGCGCGACGGCGTCGATCACCGCCTTGAGGTCACCGCCCAGCTGGTCGATGCTGGCCGGCTCGCCCGCCAGGTAGGAGCGGGAGCGCTCGGAGCGGCCGTGGCTGCGCTGGTCCCAGAAGACCAGCCGCAGGCCCTCGCGCAGCGCCGCCCGCTGGAAGTGCCAGCTGTCCTGGTTGAGGCAGTAGCCGTGGCTGAACACCACGGTCAGCGGCTCGGGGCCGTTACTCGCCCGCTCTCCTCCGGCCCGCTCGCCTCCGGCCTGCTCCGCCGCGTCGCCGTCCGCCTCGTCCCAGCCGGTGCCGTCCAGCTCGACGTACAGCTCGGTGCCGTCCGGCGCGGCCACCGTCAGCGGGCGCCCGCGCAGCGAGCCGTACGGGGCGGTCGCCTCCAGCTCGGCCCGGGCCCGGCGGCGCATCGCCCGGCCGACCGTCAGCCGCTCGATCGCGACGCCCGCGGCCGCGCCGGCCGCCAGCACGCCGACCGAGATCCCGATCACACCGGCCCGGCTCACCCCGGTGGCCGCGCCGGCCGCCTTGGCCACCGCCGCGACCGGGTTGCTGTCGGCCGGCGTGTCGGTCATGCCGCGCGGCCCCCGTCACGGCCGCCGTCGTGGCTGCCGTCCAGGTAGCGGCGGGGCACCCGCGCGCCGATCCGGGTGATGATCTCGTACGAGATGGTGCCGCAGGCGCGGGCCCAGTCCTCGGCGGTCGGTTCACCGCGTTCGCCGTTGCCGAACACCAGCACCTCGTCGCCGGTCTCGGGGGTGTCGCCGCCCAGGTCCACCACGAACTGGTCCATCGCGACCCGGCCGGCCACCGTGCGCCACTTGCCGCCGATCTGCACCGGGCCGGTGCCGCTGCCGTGCCGCGGGACGCCGTCGCCGTAGCCGACCGGGACCAGGCCCAGCGTGGTCGGACCGGGCGTCACGTAGTGGTGGCCGTAGCTGACCCCGTGCCCGCCGGGGACGTGCTTGACCAGCGCCAGCCGGGCGGACAGCGCCATCACCGGGCGCAGCCCGAAGTCGGCCGGCGAGCCCACCTCGGGCACCGGCGACAGCCCGTACGCGGCCAGGCCGGTGCGGACCAGGTCGAAGTGCGACTCGGGCAGCAGCAGGGTGGCCGGGGAGTTGGCCAGGTGCCGGACCTCGGGGCGCAGCCCGGCGGCCTCGGCCTGCGCCAGCGCGGCGCGGAAGGAGTCCAACTGGGCCTGGATCGACGGGTGGCCGGGCTCGTCGGCGGCGGCGAAGTGCGACCAGACGCCGACGACCCGCAGCAGCCCCTCCGCCTCGGCCCGCCGGGCCTCGGCGACCAGCTGCGGCCAGTCGTGCGGCTGGCAGCCGTTGCGGCCCAGGCCGGTGTCGGCCTTGAGGTGGACGCGCGCCGGAACGCCGGTCTGCCGAACGGCCGTCAGCAGCTCCTCCAGCGCCCACCGGCCGCTGACCGAGATGTCCAGGTCCGCACGCAGCGCCTCGCGCCACGGCCCGCCCGGCGTCCACAGCCAGCACAGGATGCGGGCCTGCTCGGGGCGGATGCCCGCGGCCCGCAGCGCCAGCGCCTCGTCCGGCGTCGCACAGCCGAGCCAGCCGACCCCGTTCGCGACCGCTTCGCGGGCACACTCGACCGCGCCGTGGCCGTAGGCGTCCGCCTTGACCGCGAGCATCACCGCCGTGCTCCCGACGCGTTCCCGCAGGGAGGCGAGGTTGCCGCGCAGGGCGGCGAGATCGATGGTCGCCTCGGCCCGTACGCCGTCGGTGAGGGTGGCCGTGCCGGTCGTGTTCGCAGTTGTCATCAGGGTCAGTCTCCCAGACGTCCCGGAGTCCTCGCCGAACGGGCCTTCGGCGCGGCGGTCGGCACCGCGACCCCCCGCACCCCGCCGACCTGCGGCGGACGGCTCGTCCGCCCAGTTCAGGACGCGGTGAACGGACGTCCCGGTTCCGGCCCGGGCGCGGCGGCGGGCCCGGCTACGGCTACGGCTACGGCCGCCGGACGGCCCGCCAGACCGTGGGCAGCGCCCCGGCCACCGCGAGCGCCGGCACCGGCGCCCCGGGCTCGCCCGCCGCCTCCCGGCCCGCCAGGCCGTGCAGGTAGGCGGCCACCGAGGCGGCGTCCAGCGGCGGCAGGCCCGCGGCCAGCAGCGAACCGGCCAGCCCGGCCAGGACGTCCCCGCTGCCCGCGGTGGCCAGCCAGGAGGTGCCGGTGGGGTTCACCCGGACGGCCCCGCCCGGGTCGGCGACCACCGTGGTGGAGCCCTTGAGCAGCACGGTGGCCCGGTAGGCGGCGGCCAGTCGGCGGGCGGTGGCCAGCCGGGTGGCGGCCAGGTCGTCGGCGGCGGGCGGCGCGGTGCCGTCGGCGCCGGCCAGCAGCCGGGCGGCCTCGCCGGTGTGCGGGGTCAGCAGGGTGGGCGCGGTACGGCCGGCCAGCGCCCGCGGACCGAGCCGGCCCAGCTCGGTCAGCCCGTCCGCGTCCACCAGCACCGGGACGTCGCTCGCCAGCGCCTCGACCAGCGCCTGCCGCGCCCCCTCGCCCCCGCCCGGCCCGACCACCCAGGCCTGCACCCGGCCGGCCCCGGCCGGACCGCCCTCGGTGACCAGCGTCTCCGGGAAGCGGCGCACCACCTCCTCCGCCGCCGTGCCGACGTACCGGACGGCGCCCGCACCGCCGTGCAGCGCACCGGCGACCGCCAGCAGGGCCGCCCCCGGGTACCGCGCCGAGCCGGCCGCCACCCCGACCACACCGCGCCGGTACTTGTCGCTCTCCGCGCCCGGCAGCGGCAGCAGCGCCGCCACGTCCGCGTGCTGCAGGGCCGTCACCTCCGGCTCCGGCGGTTCCAGGCCGATGTCCACCAGTTGCACGGTGCCCGCGTAGGAGGCCCCGGGGTCGACCAGCAGCCCGGGCTTGTAGGTGCCGAAGCAGACCGTGACGTCCGCGCGCAGCGCCGCCCCGGGCACCTCGCCGCTGTCCGCCTCGACCCCGCTGGGCAGGTCCACCGCCACCACGGTGCCGCGCCGCCCGGCCCGGGCGTACGGCACGGCCTCGGGGCGCAGCCCGCCCCGGCCGCCGATGCCGACGATCCCGTCCAGCACCAGGTCCGCGCACGAGAAGTCGGCCAGGCCGACCTCCTGCTCCGCCGTCACCCGCCCGCCGGCCGCCCGCAGCGCGGCCAGCCCGCCCGGGTGCACCTTCGCCGGCGCCAGCAGCACCGCCGTCACCCGCGCCCCGCGCCGGGCCAGCGCCGCCCCGGCGTACAGCGCGTCACCCCCGTTGTCCCCACTGCCCGCCAGCACCGTCACCCGACTGCCGTACACCCGCCCCCGACCCCCGATCAGCAGCCGCGCACACGTCGCCGCCAGCCCGGCCGCCGCCCGCTGCATCAGCGTGCCCTCCGGCAACCGCGCCATCAGCTCCGCCTCCGCGGCCCGGACGGTTTCCACAGGGTGTGCATGACGCATGGGGAGAACTCCTTCGGCAGTCGGCTACCGCCGACGCTAGCCCGCGTCCCGGCCCCGCGGGAGCCGGGCCTGCGGCACACTTTCGGGTGACACCCACTTCGATCCCCCACCGGTGTCGGTCCGTACGCCTACCTTGTGGCTCGGCACGGACCCACAGGAGGGAGAAGGGCCATGGTCGCCATGCCGGCAATCGAGCACCCGCTGGGCGAGGACAGCCTCCTCCAGGCGTTTTTGGAGCTGGACACGCCGCTGGGAAGCAAGGCCGAATTCATCGAAGGGGAGATCGTCGTGACGCCGCCACCGGACGGGGCCCACGAGACCGCGTTCTCGCTCATCAACAGGCAGTTCATGCGCAAGGCCGAGACCGAGTTCGACCTGTCAGGCACCAAGGGTCTGATCACGCCCAAGGGCCGTTTCATCCCCGACGGCGTGGTGAGCCCGGTCGGGCATTTCGAGCACTCGGACTCCTGGGCCCAGGCGGCGGGCGTGCTGCTGGTCTTCGAGATCACCTCGACCAACCCGTACAAGGACCGCGAACCGAAACGCCTGGGCTACGCCGCTGCGGGAATCCCCTGCTACCTGCTGATCGACCGCACCGACGGCACGGTCACGCTGTTCACCGAACCCGACGGCGGGGACTACATCACCCGGACCAAGGTCGAGTTCGGCAAGTCGATCGACCTGCCCGCCCCGTTCTCCTTCACGCTCGACACGGCGCCCCTGCGGTAGGGCACAGCCACCGCAGGGGCGCCGCGAACGGCCGGGCGTCTACTCGACGGTGACCGACTTCGCCAGGTTGCGCGGCTGGTCGACCTCGTGGCCCTTGGCCGTGGCCAGCTCGCAGGCGAAGACCTGGAGCGGGACGGTGGAGACCAGCGGCTGGAGCAGGGTCGGGGTGGCCGGGATGCGGATCAGGTGGTCCGCGTACGGCACGACGGCCTCGTCGCCCTCCTCGGCGATCACGATCGTGCGGGCGCCGCGGGCCCGGATCTCCTGGATGTTGGAGACGATCTTGTCGTGCAGGATCGACCGCCCGCGCGGCGAGGGCACGACCACCACGACCGGCAGCCCCTCCTCGATCAGCGCGATCGGGCCGTGCTTGAGCTCGCCCGCCGCGAAACCCTCGGCGTGCATGTAGGCGAGCTCCTTGAGCTTGAGCGCGCCCTCCAGGGCCACCGGGAAGCCGACGTGACGGCCGAGGAACAGCACCGAGCGGGCATCGGCCAGCGAGCGGGCCAGCTCGCGCACCGGCTCCATGGTCTCCAGCACCTGCTCGACCTGCTTCGGCGCGTCGCCGAGCTCGCGGATGATGGTGAAGATCTCGTCGCCCCACTTGGTGCCGCGCACCTGGCCCAGGTACAGGGCGACCAGGTAGCAGGCGACCAGCTGGGTCAGGAACGCCTTGGTGGAGGCGACCGCGACCTCCGGTCCGGCGTGGGTGTACAGCACCGCGTCCGACTCGCGCGGGATGGTCGAGCCGTTGGTGTTGCAGATCGCCAGCACCTTGGCGCCCTGCTCACGGGCGTGCCGCAGGGCCATCAGGGTGTCCATGGTCTCGCCGGACTGCGAGATGGCGATGACCAGCGTGCCGGGGCCCATGATCGGGTCGCGGTAGCGGAACTCCGAGGCGACCTCGACCTCGCAGGGGATGCGGGTCCAGTGCTCGATCGCGTACTTGGCGATCATGCCCGCGTGGAAGGCCGTGCCGCAGGCGACGATGACGACCTTGTCGACCGAGCGCAGGTCGGCGTCGGAGATCCGCAGCTCGTCGAGGGTCAGCCGGCCGTCGGTGCCGATCCGGCCGAGGAGGGTGTCGGCGACGGCCTTCGGCTGCTCGGCGATCTCCTTGAGCATGAAGTAGTCGTAGCCGCCCTTCTCGGCGGCGGAGGCGTCCCAGTCGACGTGGTACTCGCGCACCTCGGCCGGGTTGCCGTCGAAGTCGGTGACGGTCACGCCCTCCCGGCGCAGCTCGACGACCTGGTCCTGGCCCAGCTCGATCGCCTCGCGGGTGTGCGCGATGAAGGCGGCGACGTCGGAGGCGAGGAAGTTCTCGCCCTCGCCGCGGCCCACCACGAGCGGGGAGTTGCGGCGGGCGCCGACCACCACGTCGGGCGAGTCGGCGTGGACGGCGACGAGGGTGAAGGCGCCGTCCAGCCGGCGGCAGACGACGCGCATGGCCTCGGCCAGGTCGCCGTCGTAGGCCTCACCGAGCAGGTGGGCGACGACCTCGGTGTCGGTCTCGGACCGGAGGGTGTGGCCGCGCTCGGCGATCTCGGCCCGCAGCTGGGCGAAGTTCTCGATGATGCCGTTGTGGACCACTGCCACCCGGCGGTCGTCGTCCAGGTGGGGGTGGGCATTGGCGTCCGTCGGGCCGCCGTGGGTGGCCCAACGGGTGTGGCCGATGCCGGTGGTGCCGCCGGGGAGGGGGGATTCGGCGAGCGACTTCTCCAGGTTGCCGAGCTTTCCGGCCCGCTTGTCGGTGACCAGACTCCACTGCCCCTGGGAGTCCTGCGCCTGCACCGCGACACCGGCCGAGTCATAGCCCCGGTACTCCAGTCGCTGCAGGCCCGCGATTACTACGTCGAGGGCGGACTGCGCGCCCACGTATCCAACAATTCCGCACATGCGTGCCAGCATAAGGGCGGTTCTGTGGCCGTTTTCCCGTCTTTCCCGGCTCGCCCCAACCCTGCGTGACCGACACCACAACCACGGTGAACACCGCTACGGCTCACAATGGAGCATGTGCTGACCGAACTCTGTACGCGGGGCGCCGCCACGCCCGGCCCGTCCCCGTCCCCCTACGTGGACCTCAGCCGGGCCGAGTGGAGCGCACTGCGCGAGCGTACGCCACTTCCGCTGACCGCCGAGGAGGTGGAGCAGCTGCGCGGCCTCGGCACGGCACTCGACCTCGACGAGGTGCGTGACGTCTACCTGCCGCTGTCCCGGCTGCTGAACCTCTACATCCACGCCACGCACGAACTGCGCGGCGCACTGGGCACGTTCCTGGACACCCCGGACACCGAGCGCACCCGTACGCCGTTCATCATCGGCGTGGCCGGCTCGGTGGCCGTCGGCAAGTCCACCACCGCCCGCCTGCTCCAGGCCCTGCTGGCCCGCTGGCCCGAGCACCCGCGGGTGGAGCTGGTCACCACCGACGGCTTCCTGCTGCCCAACGCCGAGCTGCGCCGCCGCGGCCTGATGGCCCGCAAGGGCTTCCCGGAGTCGTACGACCGCCGGGCCCTGATGCGCTTCGTCGCGGACGTGAAGGCGGGCAAGGAGCTGGTGACGGCGCCGGTGTACTCGCACCTGGTGTACGACATCGTGCAGGACCAGCGGCTGACGGTGGAGCGCCCGGACATCCTGATCGTCGAGGGCCTGAACGTGCTCCAGCCGGCCCTGCCGGGCACCGACGGCCGGACCAGGCTCGCGGTGGCGGACTACTTCGACTTCTCGATCTACGTCGACGCCCGCACCGACGACATCGAGCACTGGTACCTGGACCGCTTCCGCAAGCTGCGGCAGACGGCCTTCCAGGACCCGAACTCCTACTTCACCCGGTTCACCGAGGTGCCGGAGGAGGAGGCGATGGAGTACGGCCGACAGGTCTGGCGCACCATCAACAAGCCGAATCTGCTGGAGAACGTGCTGCCGACCCGCGGCCGGGCCACCCTGGTCCTGCAGAAGGGCGCCGACCACAAGGTCCGCCGGGCGCTGCTGCGCAAGCTCTGACCGGGCGCAGGACACGGCGAAGGGCCCCCGCGCGGGGGCCCTTCGTGGTCTCCGGGGCGGGCTCAGCCCAGGTGGGTGCGGACCGCCTCGGCGAGGCGCTGCCCGACGGCCTCGGCCTGCACCGGGTCGGCGGCCTCGACCATGACCCGGACCAGCGGCTCGGTGCCGGAGGGGCGCAGCAGCACCCGGCCGGTGGCGCCCAGCTCGGCCTCGGCGGCGGCGACCGCGGCGGCCAGCTCGGTGCTGGTGCCCACCCGGCCCTTGTCGACGCCCTTGACGTTGATCAGCACCTGCGGCAGCCGGGTCATCACGGCGGCCAGGTCGGCCAGCGGCTGCTTGGTGGCGGCCAGTCGGGCGCCCAGCATCAGGCCGGTCAGGGTGCCGTCGCCGGTGGTGGCGTGGTCCAGCAGGATGACGTGGCCGGACTGCTCGCCGCCCAGCGCGAAGCCGTGCTCCTTCATCGCCTCCAGCACGTAGCGGTCGCCGACGGCGGTCTCCACCAGGTCGATGCCCTCGCGCTCCATCGCCAGCTTGAAGCCGAGGTTGGACATCACGGTGGCGACCGCGGTGTTGCGGCGCAGGGTGCCGGCCTCCTTCATGGCGACGGCGAGGATGGCGATGATCTGGTCGCCGTCCACCTCGTCGCCCTCGGCGTCGGCGGCCAGGCAGCGGTCCGCGTCGCCGTCCAGGGCGATGCCGAGGTCGGCCCGGTACTCCTTCATCGCGACGCGCAGCCGGTCCAGGTGGGTGGAGCCGACGCCGTCGTTGATGTTGAGGCCGGTGGGCTCGGCCCCCAGGGTGTGGACGACCTCGGCGCCGGCCCGGGCGAAGGCCTCGGGGGCGACGTAGGCGGCCGCGCCGTGGGCGCCGTCGATGACGACCCGGATGCCGTCCAGGCGGTTGGGCAGCACGCCGATCAGGTGGGCGACGTACTTGTCGAAGCCCTCGGTGTACTCGCGGACCCGGCCGACGGCGGCACCGGTCGGGCGGTTCCAGTCCTCGCCGCCGACGGTGTGCTTGCGGTAGTGGGCCTCGATCGCGTCCTCGATCCGGTCGTCCAGCTTGTGGCCGCCGCGGGCGAGGAACTTGATGCCGTTGTCCGGCATGGCGTTGTGGCTGGCGGACAGCATCACGCCGAAGTCGGCGCCGAGCGCGCCGGTGAGGTACGCCACGGCGGGGGTGGGGAGGACGCCGACCCGGAGCACGTCGACGCCGGAGCTGGCCAGGCCCGCGATGACCGCGGCCTCCAGGAACTCGCCCGAGGCACGGGGGTCACGGCCGACCACCGCGACCGGCCGGTGCCCGTCGAACGCGCCGGCCTCGCCGAGCACGTGGGAGGCCGCGACCGACAGGCCGAGCGCCAGCTCCGCCGTCAGGCCCTCGTTGGCCACACCGCGTACGCCGTCCGTACCGAAGAGTCGTCCCACTGTCCCGTCCTCCATCACCATGCTCGGAACCCACCGTTGATCCCGGCCGCCGCACGTTAGCCGGGGAACACGTCGCCCCGGAGTACACGAGGTACTCCGGGGCGACGGTTTGCGCAACCCGGGGGTGCGCCGCCAGGGCGGTACGCACCCCCGGGGACGCGATTAGCGCTTGCTGTACTGCGGCGCCTTGCGGGCCTTCTTGAGACCGGCCTTCTTGCGCTCGACGGCACGGGCGTCACGCATCAGGAAGCCGGCCTTCTTGAGGGCGGCGCGGTTGTTGTCCACGTCGGCCTCGTTCAGGGCACGGGCGACGCCGAGGCGCAGCGCGTAGGCCTGGCCGGAGACGCCGCCACCGCTGATGCGGGCGACGACGTCGTAACGGCCGTCCAGCTCGAGGAGCTTGAAGGGCTCGTTCACGGTCTGCTGGTGCACCTTGTTCGGGAAGTAACCCTCGAGGGTGCGACCGTTGATCTTCCACTGGCCGGTGCCGGGGACGATGCGCACGCGGGCGATCGCCTCCTTGCGACGGCCGAGGCCGGCGCCCGGGGTGGCCTCGCCGAAGCGGCCGGCCAGGGACTCGGAGGTGTAGCTCTCCTCGGAGGTGTACTCGCCCTCGACGGCCTCAACGGCCTCGTCGAAGTCGACCTCAAGGGTTTCAGTGGTCTCGGCCACGATGTTCCTCAGCTCTTTTCAGTGTTGGGGGGCTTGGTGGCCGAATTACTGCGCGACCTGGGTGATCTCGAACGGCACCGGCTGCTGGGCAGCGTGGGGGTGCTGGTCGCCCGAGTAGACCTTCAGCTTGGAGAGCATCTGGCGGCCCAGGCTGTTCTTGGGGATCATGCCCTTGATGGCCTTCTCGACGGCCTTCTCCGGGTTGTTCGCCAGCAGGTCGTCGTAGCGCACCGAGCGCAGACCGCCCGGGAAGCCCGAGTGGCGGTAGGCCAGCTTCTGGGTCTTCTTGTTACCGGACAGGTGCACCTTGTCGGCGTTGATGATGATGACGAAGTCACCAGTGTCAACGTGCGGCGCGTAGATCGCCTTGTGCTTGCCCCGGAGGAGGTTGGCGGCCTGGGAGGCCAGGCGGCCCAGCACGACGTCGGTCGCGTCGATGACGTGCCACTGACGCTGGACGTCGCCGGGCTTGGGGCTGTACGTACGCACGGTCGTAGCCTTCGCTTTTCAGTGAGTGAGTCCTGACAGGAGCACCCGGACGGAAGAGCAGCCTGATCAGCCTTGGACGCAATTCAAGGGTGACCGCTGGTCGTCGACCTGATGTCTCCGGCGTACCGACCTCTCACGTGAGATAGAGCGAGCCAATACGCACATCAAGCGTCCAGGTTACCGGGCGGGCGGGGAGCGGTCAAAAATCGCCGGCCGCCCACCCCGCCGTCACTCAGCGTTCGCGCTCCACCCGGGTGACGTCCCAGACCGGTTCGGACGACTCGAAGACCTTCCCGTCCGCGCCGAACACCAGGAAGCGGTCGAAGGTCTTGGCGAACCAGCGGTCGTGGGTGACGCACAGCACCGTGCCCTCGAAGGCCTCCAGCCCGGTCTGCAGCGCCTCGGCGCTCTCCAGGTCCAGGTTGTCGGTCGGCTCGTCGAGCAACAGGGCCGTCACGCCGGAGAGTTCGAGCTTGAGGATCATCAGCCGGGCCTGCTGTCCGCCGGACAGCGACTCGAACTTCTGCTCCTCCTGGCGGTCCAGCTCGTACCGGCGCAGCGCGCCCATCGCGGCGCCGCGGCTGAGCGCGTGCTCCTCCTCGATGATCGAGCGCACGGTGCGGCCGAACAGCTCCGGATGGGCGTGGGTCTGCCGGAAGTGGCCGGGGACGACCCGGGCGCCGAGCTTCCAGTCGCCGGTGTGCTCGACCGTGGCGTCCCCCGCGAGCAGCCGCAGCAGGTGCGACTTGCCGGCCCCGTTGGCGCCCAGCACGGCGACCCGCTCGCCGTAGAAGACCTCCAGGTCGAAGGGCTGCATCAGGCCGGTGAGCCCCAGCCGCTCCAGGGTGAAGGACCGCATGCCGGTGCGCCCGCCCTTGAGCCGCATGGTGATGCTCTGCTCGCGCGGGGGCTCCTCCGGGCGGCCGGCCTCCTCGAACTTCTTCAGCCGGGTCTGGGCGGCCGCGTAGCGGGTGGCGAGGGCGTGGCTGACGGAGGCGGCCTGGCGCAGGGTGACGACCAGCTTCTTGAGCTTGGCGTGCTCCTCGTCCCACCGGCGGCCCAGTTCCTCGAACCGCGCGAAGCGGTCCTTGCGGGCCTCGTGGAAGCTGTCGAAGCCGCCGCCGTGCACCCAGACGCTGCTTCCGGCGGCACCGGACTCGACGCTGATGATCTTGTCCGCGGACTTGGAGAGCAGCTCACGGTCGTGCGAGATGAACAGGACGGTCTTCGAGGTGGCCTTGAGGGCCTCCTCCAGCCAGCGCTTGGCCGGTACGTCCAGGTAGTTGTCCGGCTCGTCGAGCAGCAGCACCTCTTCGGGGCCGCGCAGCAGCGCCTCCAGCACCAGCCGCTTCTGCTCGCCGCCGGAGAGGGTGTTCAGGC
The DNA here is from genome assembly GCF_042266305.1 of Kitasatospora sp. NPDC056076. NCBI lineage: Bacteria > Bacillati > Actinomycetota > Actinomycetes > Kitasatosporales > Streptomycetaceae > Kitasatospora > Kitasatospora sp. NPDC056076. The sequence continues at coordinate 322,668 of NZ_JBHJWG010000001.1, read as the reverse complement.
CGCGCCACTGGGCCTTGTCGAAGGGCATCCCGAGGGCCGCCATGGTGCAGACGTCCCAGTCGGTCTCGTAGTCGTAGCCGCCGACGTCCGCCCAGTCGGAGAGCGCCTGGGCGTAGGCCATCTGCGTCTTCTCGTCGTCCTGGGCGATCATCGCCAGCTCGGCGGCGTCCACCGCGCGGGCGGCCACGGCGATCCGCTCGGGGGCGACCGAGACCAGCAGGTCGCGCACCGAGGCGTCGGCCGGCAGGGCGCCCGGGGTGGCGCTCTGGTCCTCGCGGCCGGTGGTGCCGACGAACTGGCGCATCACGCCGAGCCCGCCGCTGATCGTCACCGTGCCGCCGTGCGGCTGGATGTCCCCCGCGATCATGCGCAGCAGGGTGGTCTTGCCGGCGCCGTTGGCGCCGACCAGCGCGACCGCGGCGCCCTCGCCGACCCGGAAGGACGCGTCGTCGAACAGCACCCGCCCGTCCGGCAGGTAGTACTCCAGGTGCGAAATCTCGACGTGTCCCATGGGAGCGATTGTCCCAAGCGGACGCCCCGGGCCAAAACGGATTACGCGACGGCCGGCTGCCCGGGCAGCGTGCGCATCCGCCGCGCCTGCCGGTTCCGCTCGGCGAGCTGGTCGTCCGGCGGGTAGCCGACCTCCTCCAGCGTGAGCCCGTACGGCCGGATCACGTTGACGGCCGAGTTGCGCACCCCGCCGGCCAGCACCTCGCCGGGGAACTCCACCGGCCGGTGCCCGTCGCCGACCAGCAGCATCGCGCCGACCAGCGCCCGGACCATGTTGTGGCAGAAGGCGTCGGCCCGCACGGTGGCGACCGCGAGGCTGCCCTCCTGGCTGGCGTAGCTGTCCACCGGGACGCGGTCCCAGTGCAGCTCCAGCAGGGTCCGGATGGTGGTGGCGCCCTCGCGCTTCTTGCAGTACGCGGCGAAGTCGTGCTCGCCGAGCAGCAGCTTCGCGGCCTCGTTCATCCGGTCCACGTCCAGCGGCCGGTCGTGCCACAGCACGTGCCCGCGCAGCAGCGGGTCGACCCCGCCGGGGTGGTCGGCGACCCGGTAGGCGTAGCGGCGCCAGATCGCCGAGAAGCGGGCGTCGAACCCGGCCGGCGCCTCGCCGACCCGGTAGATCCGGACGTCCCCGGGCAGCCGGCCGGCCAGCCGGCGCAGCAGCTTCTCCCGGTGCGCCTCCCACAGCTCGGCCGGCAGGTCGACGTGGGCGACCTGGCCGCGGGCGTGGACGCCGGCGTCGGTGCGGCCGGCCACGGTCAGCGGGAACAGCTCCGGGCTGCGGGTGACGACCTGCAGCGCGGTCTCGATCTCCTCCTGGACCGTCCGGCGGCCGCCCTTCTGGCGGGCCCAGCCGGAGAACTCGGCGCCCTGGTAGGCGAGGTCGAGCCGGACCCGGACGCGGCCCTCGGCCGGGCCGTCCTTCACCGGTGGCTGCTCGGCGCAATCGTTGACCACTTGCTCCTGCTCCTACGAATAAGGAACGGGCCCGCTCCCCCATCGCTGGGAGAGCGGGCCCGCATCACACCTGGAGGTGTCAGGCCTGCTCGGCGGCCTCGGCCTCGTCGGCCTTGGTCTCGACGGCGGCGGCCTGGTCGGCCTCCTTGACGGCACGCTTGGTGGCGCCCTCGGCCTCGCCGACGGCGGTCTGCGCGACGGTCAGCGCCTCGACCAGCTCGATCACGGCCATCGGGGCGTTGTCGCCACGACGGGGACCGATCTTGGTGATACGGGTGTAACCACCCGGGCGGTTCTCGTAGCGCGGCGCGATCTCGGTGAAGAGGGTGTGCAGCACCGAGATGTCGGTGATGGTCTTGCGCACCAGGCGACGGTTGTGGATGTCGCCCTTCTTCGCCTTGGTGATCAGCTTCTCCGCCAGCGGGCGCATCCGACGGGCCTTGGCCTCGGTCGTGGTGATGCGGCCGTACTGGAACAGCTCCCGGCACAGACCGGCGAGCAGCAGCGGCTCGTGGTGCGGGCCGCCGCCGAGGCGGGCACCCTTGGTGGGACGCGGCATGGTGACTCCTTGGATCTCCGACTACGGCCGTACCAGGTACCGCAGCGGGCGTACCGGCACTGTTGCCGGTACGACTTGCCATGACGACGGGGGCGGCTCCGTGGAACCGCCCCCGCGGCCAAATCTCTTAGTACTGCTCGGTCTCCGCGTAACCCGCGTCGTCCAGGTCGTCGGCGCCGAAGGCGTCGGCGGCGGCGGTCGGGTCGAACCCGGGCGGGCTGTCCTTGAGGGCCAGGCCCATGCCGGCCAGCTTCGCCTTGACCTCGTCGATCGACTTCGCACCGAAGTTGCGGATGTCGAGCAGGTCGGCCTCGGAGCGGGCGACGAGCTCACCCACGGTGTGGATGCCCTCGCGCTTGAGGCAGTTGTACGACCGAACGGTGAGCTCCAGCTCCTCGATCGGCAGCGCCAGGTCGGCGGCCAGGGCGGCGTCCGTCGGGGACGGGCCCATGTCGATGCCCTCGGCGTCGATGTTCAGCTCGCGGGCGAGGCCGAACAGCTCCACCAGGGTCTTGCCGGCCGAGGCCATGGCGTCGCGCGGACGCATGGCGGGCTTGGTCTCGACGTCGACGATCAGCTTGTCGAAGTCGGTCCGCTGCTCGACACGGGTGGCCTCGACCTTGTAGGTGACCTTCAGCACGGGGCTGTAGATCGAGTCGACCGGGATGCGGCCGATCTCCTGGCCGGAGGCCTTGTTCTGGACGGCGGAGACGTAGCCGCGACCGCGCTCGACGGTCAGCTCCATCTCCAGCTTGCCCTTGCCGTTCAGCGTGGCGAGGACCAGCTCGGGGTTGTGCACCTCGACACCCGCCGGCGGGGCGATGTCGGCGGCGGTCACGACGCCCGGGCCCTGCTTGCGCAGGTACATCACGACCGGCTCGTCGTGCTCCGAGGAGACGACCAGCTGCTTGATGTTGAGGATGAGGTCGGTCACGTCCTCCTTGACGCCCGGCACGGTGGTGAACTCGTGCAGGACGCCGTCGATGCGGATGCTGGTGACAGCGGCACCCGGGATCGACGACAGGAGCGTGCGGCGCAGGGAGTTGCCGAGGGTGTAGCCGAAGCCCGGCTCCAGCGGCTCGATCACGAACCGCGAGCGGAACTCGTCGACGACCTCTTCGGTCAGCGAGGGGCGCTGAGCGATAAGCATGGGGGGTGTTCCTCCAGTTGTCTTCGGCACCCACTATTTGATGCCGACAGGACCAAGCGTACGGGGTCCCGCAGAAAACAGGACCCCGTACGTGGTTTAAAGCGTTACCCGCGTGCCCGAAGGCGCTGCGTCAGACGCGGCGGCGCTTCGGCGGACGGCAGCCGTTGTGCGGGGTGGGGGTGACGTCCTGGATCGAGCCGACCTCCAGGCCGGTGGCCTGGAGCGAACGGATCGCGGTCTCGCGGCCGGAGCCCGGACCCTTCACGAAGACGTCGACCTTGCGCATGCCGTGCTCCTGCGCGCGACGGGCAGCGGCCTCGGCGGCCATCTGCGCGGCGAACGGGGTGGACTTGCGCGAGCCCTTGAAGCCGACGTGGCCGGCGGAGGCCCAGGAGATCACGTTGCCCGCGGGGTCGGTGATCGAAACGATGGTGTTGTTGAACGTGCTCTTGATGTGCGCGTGGCCGTGAGCGACGTTCTTCTTTTCCTTGCGGCGGATCTTCTTCGCGCCGGCAGCCTGACGACCCTTGGGGGGCATAAGTCTGTTCTCCTACTGAGGTGGTCGGTCCGCTGACCCGCGGGCCGGAGGGATGTCCGGTGACGGGACGGACTACTTCTTGCCCGGCTTCTTCTTGCCGGCGATCGCGCGACGCGGGCCCTTGCGGGTACGCGCGTTGGTGTGGGTGCGCTGGCCGCGGACCGGCAGGCCACGGCGGTGACGCAGACCCTCGTAGCAGCCGATCTCGACCTTGCGGCGGATGTCGGCGGCCACCTCACGGCGGAGGTCACCCTCGACCGTGTAGTTGGCGTCGATGTACTGGCTCAGCTTGACCAGGTCGTCCTCGGTGATGTCGCGAACGCGGACATCCGGGTTGACGCCGGTCTCGGCGAGGGTCTGCTGGGCGCGGGTACGGCCGATGCCGTACACGTACGTAAGGGCGATCTCGATCCGCTTCTCACGGGGGAGATCAACGCCGGCGAGGCGTGCCATTCAAGGCTCCTGTGGTTCTTCAGAGGTCTGACGGGCACCTACTCCGACACCTCACGGTGAGGGAGCCCCGGCCTCTGACCGGGGGCGGCAGTCCGTCCCGTCCGGGACGGATCGGGTGACCCGCGTATGACGTTTTCGCGTCGCGCGAAGTACTACGAGAAATGCGGGAGGGAGATCAGCCCTGGCGCTGCTTGTGGCGCAGGTTGTCGCAGATCACCATGACCCGGCCGTGACGGCGGATCACCTTGCACTTGTCGCAGATCTTCTTGACGCTCGGCTTGACCTTCATGTTCAGGTTCTCCGGGTCTAGATCTGACGTTCTTACTTGTAGCGGTAGACGATCCGGCCGCGCGTGAGGTCGTAGGGGCTGAGCTCCACGACCACCCGGTCGTCCGGCAGGATGCGGATGTAGTGCATGCGCATCTTGCCACTGATGTGCGCGAGGACCTTGTGACCGTTCTGCAGCTCGACCTTGAACATCGCGTTCGGAAGAGACTCGATCACGGTGCCCTCGATCTCAATGGCGCCTTGCTTCTTAGCCATGAACTGCGAGATCCACCTTCCGGGACCGGCTACCGTATGCGGAACGCTCGTGCGAACCTGGGTTCACCCCGCCCCCGAGGGGAAGAGGGCGTGCTGAAGCACGCTACGAGTGAGCCGACGGTCCATCCTACGCCAGCGCGTCCCGGGGTCCAAAACGGGGGTACCGGAAGGAGTCCGCCGTCACACCGGCCCCGTCAGACCCCGGTGGGGACGGCCAGCGGGTCGACGTGGGCGGTGCAGGCCGAGCAGCGGCGGGCGGCCTCGGGGATCTCGGTCAGGCACTCGGGGCACGGGCGCTTCGCGACCTTCGGCTTCTTCGGCAGGTAGCGGGCGGTGGCCTTGGTGATCGGCAGCACCACGCAGAAGTACAGCACCGCGGCGGTCATGAAGAAGGCGATCAGCACGTTCAGGAACTGGCCGTACGGGAACTTCACCCCGCCGATCTCCGCCGTGTACGAGCTGAAGTCGCCGGCCGCGCCGACCACCACGCCGACCAGCGGGGTGAGGAAGGCGGACACGAAGCCGGTCACCACCGCGGTGAACGCGGCACCGATGACCACACCGACGGCCATGTCGATGACGTTGCCGCGCATCATGAAGTCGCGGAATCCCTTGAGCACTGCGCTCTCCTGCTCGCTCGTAAGCCACTGGGCCAGTAACTGCCACTGCCAGCCGTTAAAAATAGGACAAAAGCCCTGGAGGTCCAAACCTCCAGGGCTCTGATCCCTTGTCAGCAGCGGCAGTTGACCGCCCGGGCGACTACGCCAGCGGGTCCGGAGCTGCGGTGATGCCCAGCTTGGCGAGCTCGGCCCGGCCGCCGTCGAAGGCGGTCAGCACCAGCGGGCCCTCCTCGGTGACGGCCACCGAGTGCTCCCAGTGCGAGGCCCAGGTGCCGTCGTTGGTGACGACCGTCCAGTCGTCCTCCAGCACCGCGGTGTGCGGGGTGCCGAGCGAGACCATCGGCTCGATCGCCAGCACGGTGCCCGGGACCAGCTTCGGGCCCTTGCCGCGGCCGCGCTCGACGTAGTTCAGCACGTGCGGCTCCATGTGCATCGCGGTGCCGATGCCGTGGCCGCCGTAGCCCTCGGTGATGCCCCACTTGCCCTTGGGCGGCAGCGGCTGGCGCCGGATGAAGCCCTCGATCGCCTTGGAGACGTCCACCAGGCGGTTGTTCTTCTTCATCTGGGCGATGCCGGCCCACATCGAGCCCTCGGTCACCCGGCTGAGCATCTCGACCTCGGGGCGGACCTCGCCGACCGCGACGGTGATCGCCGAGTCGCCGTGCCAGCCGTCCAGGATGGCGCCGCAGTCGATCGAGATGATGTCGCCCTCCTGCAGCACCCGCTCGCCCGGGATGCCGTGCACGACCTCGTTGTTCACCGAGGCGCAGATCACGCCCGGGAACCACAGGCCGCCGTGGTGGGCGCGGAAGTTCGAGGTGGCACCGTGGTCGGTGATGACCTTGTCGGCGATGTCGTTGAGCTCCTGGGTGGTCACCCCGGGAGCGACCGCCTCGCGACAGGCCTTGAGCGCCTCGGCGACGACCAGCCCGGCCGCCCGCATCTTCGCGATCTGCTCGGGGGTCTTGATCTCCACCATCAGGTCACGCCTTCCAAGTCCGGATTACCACTGCCTACCACCGTACGACGTCGAAAACGGCCGGGCCGCCCGCTCCACGGGCGACCCGGCCGTCACGCGTACCTCGCCGAGCGAACTCAGCCGTTCTTCTTCAGCGCCTCGATCGCGCGCTGGGTGACCTCGTCCACCTTGCCGAGGGCCGAGATCGTCGCCACCAGGCCCTGCTGGACGTAGTAGTCGATGATCGGCTCGGTCTCCGTGTGGTAGACCTCCAGGCGCGTGCGCACCGCTTCCTCGGTGTCGTCCGAGCGCTGGTACAGCTCGCCACCGCACTCGTCGCAGAAACCCTCCTCCTTCGGCGGGTTGTACGCGACGTGGAACACGTGGCTGCCGTTCTTGCGGCACAGGCGGCGGCCGGCGATCCGGCGCACCACCTCGTCCTCGGGGACCTCCAGGTCCAGCACGCCGTCCAGCACGATGCCCTGCTCGGCGAGGAACTCGTCGAGCGCCTTGGCCTGGCCCAGGTTGCGGGGGAAGCCGTCGAGCAGGAAGCCGTTGGCCGCGTCGGCCTGCAGCATGCGGTCCTTGGCCATCCCGATGGTGACCTCATCCGGTACCAGGCGACCCGCGTCCATGTAGCCCTTGGCCTCGAGCCCCAGCGGGGTGCCCTGACCGATGTTGGCGCGGAACAGGTCGCCGGTGGAGATGTGGGGGATGGACAGGGTCTTGGCGAGCAGGTGCGCCTGAGTACCCTTCCCGGCCCCGGGAGGACCAACGAGGACGATACGCATCAGCGGAGGAACCCTTCGTAATTGCGCTGCTGGAGCTGGCTCTCGATCTGCTTCACAGTTTCGAGTCCGACGCCGACGACGATGAGCACGCTGGTGCCGCCGAACGGGAAGTTGGTCTGCTGTCCGAAGGCGACCAGGGCGATCATCGGGATCAACGCGATCAGGCCCAGGTAGAGCGAACCCGGCCACGTGATTCGGGTCAGCACGTAGTTCAGGTACTCGGCCGTCGGACGGCCGGCCCGGATGCCCGGGATGAAGCCACCATACTTCTTCATATTGTCGGCAACTTCTTCGGGGTTGAAGGAGATGGCGACGTAGAAGAAGGCGAAGAAGACGATCAGCAGGAAGTAGGTGGCCATGTAGATCGGGTGGTCACCCTTGACGAAGTTCTGCTTGACCCACACCGCCCAGCCCGACTGGCTGTTGGTCAGCTGGACCACCAGCGCCGGGATGTACAGCAGCGACGAGGCGAAGATGACCGGGATGACACCGGCCTGGTTCACCTTGAGCGGGATGTAGGTCGAGGTGCCGCCGAAGGCCCGGCGGCCGATCATCCGCTTCGCGTACTGGACCGGGATCCGGCGCTGCGCCTGCTCGACGAAGATGACCAGCATCACAACGATGACGCCGACCGCGACCACGGAGAGGAACTCGACCCAGCCGCCGCCGATGGTGCCGGACTGCTTGATGGCCCACATCGAGGTCGGGAACTGCGCGGCGATCGAGGTGAAGATCAGCAGCGACATGCCGTTGCCGATGCCGCGGTCGGTGATCAGCTCGCCCAGCCACATGATGACCGTGGTGCCGGCCGTCATCGTGAGCACCATGACGGCGATCCGGAACACCGAGGTGTCCGGCACGATCTGGTTGCCCACCGGGCAGCCGGAGAACAGCGCACCGCTGGAGGCCGTCGCCACGATGCCGGTGCCCTGGAGCACGGCGAGCGCGATGGTCAGGTAGCGGGTGTACTGGGTGATCTTCGCGGTGCCGGCCTGGCCCTCCTTCTTCAACGCCTCGAGTCGCGGGATCACGACGGTGAGGAGCTGGAGGATGATGCTCGCGGTGATGTACGGCATGATGCCGAGCGCGAAGATCGTCAGCTGGAGGAGCGCGCCACCGCTGAACAGGTTGACGAGTCCGAAGAGGCCGTTGTTCTTGGTGTCCTTGATGCACTCGTTCACGGCCGTGAAGCTCACGCCCGGAATCGGAATGTGCGAGCCCAGCCGGAACAGCACCATGATGCCCAGCGTGAACAGCAGCTTCTTGCGCAGGTCGGGCGTCTGGAACGCCCGCGCGAACGCACTGAGCACGGTGCCTCCTGCGCCTCCCGCACGTCGTCGGCGGGAGGGTCGGTCCTGAATGGGGAGTTTTTGCGGTACGGGCCCCCGTACAGACGGCACAGGCGAGCCTACGCGCAGCCTACAAGGGAACTCCACGGACTCTAACAGTGCGCGGCCACTCGAAAGAAGCGCGTACCGTCCCTCCCCCACTCACGGGGGTACGGGATGCCCGGTTTTGCCACACAAAAGAACGAGGCCCGGTACCGGCTGATTTCGGCCCCGGAGTGAAAGCCGGGGTAAAAGCACGAGCCCCGCACCTCCCGAAGGAGGTGCGGGGCTCGAAGCCGGTTGTCGGCGGGTTCAGCGGGCTCAGACGAGCTCGGTGACCGTACCGCCGGCGGCCTTGATCTTCTCGGCGGCCGAGCCGGAGACGGCGTCGACCGTCACCTGCAGCGCAACCGAGACCTCGCCGGTGCCGAGCACCTTGACGAGGGAGTTCTTGCGAACCGCGCCCTTGGCGACCAGGTCCTCGACCGTGACGGCGCCACCCTGCGGGTAGAGCTCGGCCAGCTTGTCGAGGTTGACGACCTGGAACGTGATCTTGAACGGGTTCTTGAAGCCCTTCAGCTTCGGCAGGCGCATGTGGAGGGGCATCTGGCCACCCTCGAAGCGCTGCGGAACCTGGTAGCGGGCCTTGGTGCCCTTGGTACCACGACCGGCGGTCTTACCCTTGGAGCCCTCACCACGACCCACGCGGATCTTGTCGGTCTTGGCACCCGGGGCGGGACGCAGGTTGTGGATCTTGATCGGGTTGTCGCCCATGATCAGTCCACCTCCTCAACCGTCACCAGGTGACGGACCGTGTGGGCCATCCCGCGGATCTCGGGACGGTCCTCCTTCACCACGACGTCGTGCATGCGCTTGAGACCAAGCGAACGCAGGGTGTCACGGTGATTCTGCTTGCTGCCGATGTACGACTTGGTCTGCGTGATCTTCAGGCGAGCCATCAGGCGCTCACCCCTGCAGCACGCGCCCGAAGCAGAGCGGCGGGGGCCACGTCCTCCAGCGGCAGGCCACGACGGGCGGCGATCTCCTCGGGGCGCACGAGGCCCTTCAGAGCAGCCACGGTGGCGTGCACGATGTTGATCGCGTTGTCCGAGCCGAGCGACTTCGACAGGATGTCGTGAATGCCGGCGCACTCCAGGACGGCGCGCACCGGACCACCGGCGATAACACCGGTACCGGGGGCGGCGGGCTTCAGCAGCACGACGCCGGCGGCCTTCTCACCCTGGATCGGGTGCGGGATGGTGCCCTGGATACGGGGGACCTTGAAGAAGTTCTTCTTGGCCTCCTCAACACCCTTGGCGATGGCGGCCGGAACCTCCTTCGCCTTCCCGTAACCGACACCCACGGTGCCGTCACCGTCGCCCACCACGACCAGCGCGGTGAAGCTGAAACGACGACCACCCTTGACAACCTTGGCGACACGGTTGATCGCGACAACGCGCTCGACGTAAGCGGTCTTCTCGACGGCGGGGGCGTTGCCCCGGTCGTCACGCTTACGGTCGCGCCGCTCGCCACCGCCGGTGCCACCGCCGGCGCCGCTACCGCGGCGCTGGGGTCCAGCCATTGGAATTACCTCTCTCGATTACGTCCGTCGACTGAGTCGACGAGCGGCTTAGAAGTCGAGCCCGGCCTCGCGAGCCGCGTCCGCCAGGGCGGCGATGCGGCCGGCGTACCGGTTGCCCGCGCGGTCGAAGACGACCGCCTCGATGCCGGCGGCCTTGGCGCGCTCGGCGACCAGGCTCCCGACCTTCTTGGCCAGCTCGGTCTTGTCGCCCTCGGCGCCCTTGATGGACACGTCGAGGGTGGACGCCGACGCCAGGGTGTGACCCTTGGCGTCGTCGATGACCTGGGCGACCATGTGACGGTTCGAGCGCGTCACGACGAGGCGCGGACGCACCTCGGTGCCGACGACGCGCTTGCGAACGCGGATCGCGCGGCGCTTGCGAGCGGCGCTCTTGTAGGCGTTGCCCTTGCCGATCTTGACAGAGACGCTCATCGCTTACTTACCACTCTTTCCGACCTTGCGGCGGATGACCTCGCCCGCGTACTTGACGCCCTTGGCCTTGTACGGGTCGGGCTTGCGCAGCTTGCGGATCTTCGCGGCGACCTCGCCGACCTTCTGCTTGTCGATGCCGTCCACGTGGAACTTGGTGGCCGACTCGACGACGAAGGAAATGCCCTCGGGGGCCTCGACCAGAATCGGGTGGCTGTAGCCCAGCTGGAACTCCATGTCGGAGCCCTTCGCCAGAACTCGGTAGCCGACACCGCTGATCTCCAGCGACTTGCGGTAGCCCGCGGTCACGCCGGTGATCATGTTCGCCACCAGCGTGCGGGAAAGGCCGTGCAGGGCCTTCGACTGACGCTCGTCGTTGGGGCGGGTGACGACCAGGTTGCCGTCCTCGCCCTTACCGATCTCGATCGGCGCGGCGACAACGTGGGTGAGGGAGCCCTTGGGGCCCTTCACCGAGACCGCCTGGCCATCGATGGTGACGTCCACGCCGGCGGGAACCGGGATGGGCAGCCGTCCAATGCGCGACATTGCTGTACCTCCGTTTCCCGAATTACCAGACGTAGGCGAGAACTTCTCCGCCTACGCCCTTCTTGGCAGCCTGCTTGTCGGTGAGGAGACCCGAGGACGTGGAGATGATCGCCACGCCCAGGCCGCCGAGCACCTTCGGCAGGTTGGTGGACTTTGCGTAGACCCGCAGGCCCGGCTTGCTGATCCGCTTGATGCCAGCGATCGAGCGCTCACGGTTGGGACCGAACTTGAGCTCGATGGTCAGCTTCTTGCCGACCTCGCCCTCAGCGGGCTCCTCAACCTTGTAGGAGGAGATGTACCCCTCCTGCTGCAGGATCTGGGCGACGTGCGCCTTGATCTTGCTGGCCGGCATCGCCACAGAGTCGTGGTACGCCGAGTTAGCGTTACGCAGACGCGTGAGCATGTCTGCGATGGGGTCGGTCATGGTCATGATGGCCTCAGGCCTCTCTCGCCGTGGTTTCTCCGCGCCAGGTCCCCCTGCCGCACTCCGGGGAGTGCGGCAGGGGCACAGACGCAGGGGACCTGCGGCGTCGTAAGACTGGGTGCGAGCCCTCCGAAGAGGGTCGACGGCAGCTATGGAGCTACCGCGACAGGGGGCCCGACCTCACTACCCTACGGGATTCCGTACGTAGCCCCAAAAAAGGGGCTCTGTGGGGTCGGGCACACCTGCTTCGCTATGGCGTTACCGCGAGGTCCTGGTTACCAGGAGCTCTTGGTCACGCCCGGCAGCTCGCCGCGGTGCGCCATCTCACGAAGGCAGACACGGCACAGGCCGAACTTGCGGTACACCGAGTGCGGACGGCCGCAGCGCTGGCACCGGGTGTAGGCCCGGACGCCGAACTTCGGCTTCCGCTCGGCCTTCGCGATGAGGGACTTCTTCGCCATGTGTTACGCCTCCTTGAACGGGAAGCCCAGAGCGCGCAGGAGCGCCCGGCCCTCGTCGTCGGTCTGGGCGGTGGTCACGACGGTGATGTCCATACCGCGCTGACGGTCGACCTTGTCCTGGTCGATCTCGTGGAACATGACCTGCTCGGTCAGACCGAAGGTGTAGTTGCCACGGCCGTCGAACTGCTTCGGGGAGAGGCCACGGAAGTCACGGATTCGCGGCAGGGCCAGCGAAACCAGACGGTCCAGGAACTCCCACATGCGGTCACCACGGAGGGTGACGTGGGTGCCGATCGGCTGGCCCTCGCGCAGCTTGAACTGCGCGATGGACTTACGAGCCTTGGTCACGGCCGGCTTCTGACCGGTGATCGCGGTCAGGTCGCGGATCGCGCCCTCGATCAGCTTGCTGTCACGGGCGGCCTCGCCGACACCCATGTTGACGACGACCTTGACCAGGCCGGGCGTCAGCATGACGTTCTCGTACGAGAACTGCTCCTGCAGCTGACCCTTGATCTCGGAGTTGTAACGCTCCTTGAGGCGGGGGGTCACCTTCTCAACAGACGTCTCAGACATCAGATGTCCTCACCGGTTCGCTTGGCAACGCGGATCTTGTTGCCCTCGTCGTCGAAGCGGTAGCCAACGCGGGTGACGACCTTCTTGCCGTCCTTCTCCACGACCAGCTGGACGTTGGAGACGTGCACCGGGGCCTCGACGGTGACGATGCCACCCTGAGTGCCCGGACCCGGCTTGGTGTGCTTCTTGACCCGGTTGACACCCTCGACCAGGACCTTGTTCTCAGCCGGCATGGCCTGGATGACCTTGCCCTGCTTGCCCTTGTCCTTGCCGGTGATGACCTGGACCAGGTCACCCTTCTTGATCTTCATGCTGTTCGCCATGAGTTAGAGCACCTCCGGCGCAAGCGAGATGATCTTCATGAACTTCTTGTCACGCAGCTCGCGGCCCACCGGGCCGAAGATGCGGGTGCCACGGGGGTCACCATCGGTGTTCTTCAGAACGACCGCGGCGTTCTCGTCGAAGCGGATGTACGAGCCATCCGGACGACGACGCGACTTCACGGTACGGACGACGACGCACTTGACGACGTCACCCTTCTTGACCGAACCGCCGGGGATCGCGTCCTTGACGGTCGCGACGATGACGTCCCCGATACCGGCGTAGCGGCGACCGGAACCACCGAGAACGCGGATGCAAAGGATTTCCTTCGCGCCCGTGTTGTCGGCGACACGCAGTCGCGACTCCTGCTGGATCACAGCTTTCTCCTGATCGTCAACGAGAGCTGACGGGCCGGCCGCTGCTCACACCAGCGCCCGCGAGGGACCTGGTGCACATACGGCCGTACCGCATCAACTTCGTTACTTGGCCTTCTCGAGGATCTCGACGACGCGCCAGCGCTTCGTCGCGGACAGCGGGCGGGTCTCCGCGAGGAGCACCCGGTCGCCGATGCCGCAGGCGTTCGCCTCGTCGTGCGCCTTCAGCTTGTTCGTACGGCGGATGACCTTGCCGTACAGAGCGTGCTTGACGCGGTCCTCGACGGCGACGACGACGGTCTTGTCCATCTTGTCGCTGACGACGAGACCCTCACGGGTCTTGCGGAAACCGCGCGTCTCGTTGGTGTTCTCAGTCATCAGGCGCTCTCCACCGTCTCGATGCCCAGCTCGCGCTCGCGCATCAGGGTGTAGATCCGCGCGATGTCCTTACGGACGAGCTTGAGCCGTCCGTGGTTGTCGAGCTGCCCGGTCGCCGCCTGGAAGCGGAGGTTGAACAGCTCCTCCTTGGCCTCACGGAGCTTGGCAACGAGACCCTCGTTGTCCAGCTCGCGGAGGTCAGCAGCCTTGGTGCCGGCCGACATCAGCTCTCACCTGCCTCGCGCCGGATGATCCGGCACTTCATCGGGAGCTTGTGAGCTGCGCGGGTCAGCGCCTCACGAGCCACCTTCTCGTTGGGGTACGACAGCTCGAACATGACCCGACCCGGGTGCACGTTCGCGATCCACCACTCGGGCGAACCCTTACCGGAACCCATGCGGGTCTCGGCCGGCTTCTTGGTGAGCGGGCGGTCCGGGTAGATGTTGATCCAGACCTTGCCGCCACGCTTGATGTGACGGGTGACGGCGATACGAGCGGACTCGATCTGCCGGTTCGTCACGTAGGCCGGGGTGACGGCCTGGATGCCGTACTCGCCGAACGCGAGCTCGGTGCCACCCTTGGCAGCGCCGCGGCGCTTCGGGTGGTGCTGCTTGCGGTGCTTGACCCTACGGGGGATCAGCATTGGGGTCAGGCCTCCGTTCCGGTGTTCTCGGCAGCCGGAGCCTCGGCGGCCGCGGCCGCGGGGGCCTCGGCAGCGGCGGGGCGACGGCCACGGCCACCGCGCTCGCCACCACGGCGCTCGCCACCGCGGGCGGGACGACCACCCTCGGGACGGGCCGGGCGGTTGCCCGAGCGGGCAGCGGCGTTCTCAGCGCGGACCTCGGCGATGTTCTTGACGTCGCCCTTGTAGATCCAGACCTTCACACCGATGCGGCCGAAGGTCGTCTTGGCCTCGAAGAAGCCGTAGTCGACGTTCGCGCGCAGGGTGTGCAGCGGCACACGGCCCTCGCGGTAGAACTCCGAACGGCTCATCTCGGCGCCGCCGAGACGACCGGAGCACTGGACCTTGATGCCCTTGGCGCCGGACTTCATGGTGCCCTGCATCGACTTGCGCATGGCACGACGGAAGGAGACGCGGGAGGACAGCTGCTCCGCGACGCCCTGAGCCACGAGCTGGGCGTCCAGCTCGGGGTTCTTGACCTCGAGGATGTTCAGCTGGACCTGCTTGCCGGTCAGCTTCTCGAGGTCGCCGCGGATGCGGTCGGCCTCGGTGCCACGACGCCCGATGACGATGCCGGGACGGGCGGTGTGGATGTCGACGCGGACGCGGTCGCGGGTGCGCTCGATCTCGACCTTGGAGATGCCGGCGCGCTCCATGCCCTTCGTCATCATGCGACGAATGGCAACGTCTTCCTTGACGTAGTCCTTGTACAGCTTGTCGGCGTACCAGCGGGACTTGAAGTCCGTGCTGATGCCGAGGCGGAACCCGTGCGGGTTAACCTTCTGGCCCATTACCGGGTCCCTTCCTTGCTGCTGACGACCACGGTGATGTGGCTGGTCCGCTTGCGGATCCGGTAGGCACGACCCTGCGCACGCGGACGGAACCGCTTCAGGGTCGGACCCTCGTCAACGTACGCCTCGCTGATGACGAGGTCGTCCACGTTGGAGTGGTTGTAGTTGTGCGCGGCGTTGGCGATGGCGCTGTCGAGCACCTTGCCGACCGGCACGGTGGCGGCCTGCGGAGCGAAACGCAGGACGGCCTGGGCCTCCGTGGCCGGCAGGCCACGGATGAGGTCCACCACGCGGCGGGCCTTCATGGGCGTGACGCGGATGTACCGCGCCTGGGCCCTGGCTTCCATGGTTGTCCCCTTGCTGGTGTAAGTCATTGAGTCGGTAATCTCGCTGGCGACTAGCGACGCTTCGACTTGCGGTCGTCCTTGACGTGACCGCGGAAGGTACGCGTCGGCGCGAACTCGCCGAGCTTGTGGCCGACCATCGACTCGGTGACGAACACCGGGACGTGCTTACGGCCATCGTGCACCGCGATCGTGTGGCCGAGCATGGCCGGGAAGATCACGGAGCGACGGGACCAGGTCTTGATGACGTTCTGGGTACCCGCCTCGTTCTGAGCGTCCACCTTCTTGAGAAGGTGGCCGTCGATGAAGGGGCCCTTCTTGAGACTGCGCGGCATCTGACCTGCTCCTAGCGCTTCTTGTTGGTCTTGCGGCGGCGCACGATGAGAGCGTCCGACGCCTTCTTCGGGCGACGGGTGCGACCCTCCTTCTGGCCCCACGGCGAGACCGGGTGGCGGCCACCAGAGGTCTTACCCTCACCACCACCGTGCGGGTGGTCGATCGGGTTCATGGCGACACCACGCACGGTCGGGCGGACGCCCTTCCAGCGCATACGGCCGGCCTTGCCCCAGTTGATGTTCGACTGCTCGGCGTTGCCGACCTCGCCGACGGTGGCGCGGCAGCGCGCGTCGACCAGGCGGATCTCACCGGAGGGCATGCGCAGGTGCGCCATCTTGCCCTCACGCGCCAGCAGCTGGATGCCGGAGCCCGCGGAGCGGGCCAGCTTGGCACCGCCGCCGGGACGCAGCTCCACCGCGTGGATGGTGGTACCGACCGGGATGTTGCGCAGCGGCAGGTTGTTGCCCGGCTTGATGTCGGCGCCAGGGCCGTTCTCAATCCGGTCACCCTGCGCGATGCCACGCGGCGCGATGATGTAGCGCTTCTCGCCGTCCAGGTAGTGCAGGAGCGCGATGCGCGCGGTGCGGTTCGGGTCGTACTCGATGTGCGCGACCTTCGCCGGCACGCCGTCCTTGTCGTGACGACGGAAGTCGATCACGCGGTAGGCGCGCTTGTGGCCGCCACCCTGGTGGCGAACGGTGATCCGACCGGCGTTGTTACGGCCGCCCTTGCTGTGCAGGGGGCGAACCAGCGACTTCTCCGGGGTGGACCGCGTGATCTCTACGAAGTCGGCCACGCTGGAGCCACGACGGCCCGGCGTAGTCGGCTTGTACTTGCGGATGCCCATTTGGCTCTCTCGTCCTCGTCCTTATCGACGATCACGATCCCCGTTAGGAGACCGGACCACCGAAGATGTCGATGCGGTTGCCCTCAGCCAGCGTCACGATGGCGCGCTTGGTGTCCTTGCGCTTGCCAAAGCCCGTCTTGGAGCGCTTGCGCTTGCCCTGACGGTTGAGCGTGTTGACGGACTCGACCTTGACCGAGAAGACCGCCTCGACGGCCTGCTTGATCTGGGTCTTGTTGGCACCGGGCGACACGACGAACGTGTACTTGTTCTCGTCGAGGAGCGAGTAGCTCTTCTCCGAGATGACCGGCTTCACCAGGACGTCACGGGGGTCCGTGAACGTCTTGCTCGTGATCTCTGCAGCCATCAGGCGGCGCTCCCTTCGAGCTCGCCCTCAGCAGCCACGGCCTTGGCGGACGCGGCCGGACCGGCCACGAAACGCTCGAAGGCGGCCTGGGTGAAGACCACATCGTCGGAGACGAGCACGTCGTAGGTGTTCAGCTGACCGGCGTCCAGGATGTGGACGTTCGGCAGGTTGCGAGCGGACTTGAGGCCCAGCTCGTCCGAACGCTCGACGACCAGGAGGACGTTCTTGCGCTCGGTGATCTTGCCGAACAGGCCCTTGGCGGCCTTGGTCGACGGCGCCTCGGTCGCGGTCACGTCGGTGATGACGTGAATGCGGTTGTGGCGGGCCCGGTCGGTGAGCGCACCGCGCAGGGCGGCGGCGATCATCTTCTTCGGGGTCCGCTGCGAGTAGTCACGCGGCACGGGACCGTGCACGACGCCACCGCCGGCGAACTGCGGCGCACGGGTCGAGCCCTGACGGGCGCGGCCGGTGCCCTTCTGGCGGTACGGCTTCTTGCCGCCACCGCGGACCTCGGCGCGAGTCTTGGTCTTGTGGGTGCCCTGACGGGCCGCAGCGAGCTGCGCCACGACGACCTGGTGCATCAGCGGAACGCTGACCTTCGCGTCGAAGATCTCGGCCGGCAGCTCGAGGCTGCCGGTCTTGTCACCCGAGGGCGACAGGATGTCAATGGTGCTCATATCCTCACAGCCCCTTCGCCGCGGTGCGGACGAGGATGAGGCCGCCGTTCGGGCCCGGGATTGCGCCCTTGATCAGGAGCAGCCCCTTCTCCGCGTCAACGGCATGGATGGTCAGGTTCTGGGTGGTCACACGCTCGTGGCCCATCCGGCCGGCCATCCTCACGCCCTTGAACACGCGACCCGGGGTGGCGCAGCCACCGATCGAGCCGGGCGAGCGGTGCTTGCGCTGCACACCGTGACCGGCGCCGAGGCCCCGGAAGTTGTGGCGCTTCATGACACCGGCGAAGCCCTTGCCCTTGGAGGTGCCGGTCACGTCGACCTTGACACCCGCCTCGAACAGCTCGGCGGTGATCTCCTGGCCCAGGGTGTACTCGGAGGCGTCCGAGGTACGGAGCTCGACCAGGTGGCGACGGGGGGTGACACCGGCCTTGGCGAAGTGGCCCGCGAGGGGCTTGTTCACCTTGCGGGGGTCGATCTCGCCGAAGCCGATCTGGACGGCGTCGTAGCCGGCCGGGCTGTCGGCGGTGTGGACCTGGGTCACGACATTGGGCCCAGCCTTGACGACGGTCACCGGAACGACCCGGTTGTTCTCGTCCCAGACCTGGGTCATGCCGAGCTTCTCGCCCAGGATGCCCTTAATCTGCTTAGCCATCTTCGGTGCGCCTCTCAGAGCTTGATCTCGATGTCGACGCCAGCCGGCAGGTCGAGACGCATGAGCGAGTCAACCGTCTTCGGCGTGGGGTCGAGGATGTCGATCAGACGCTTGTGAGTGCGCATCTCGAAGTGCTCGCGCGAGTCCTTGTACTTGTGCGGCGAGCGGATGACGCAGTACACGTTCTTCTCAGTGGGCAGCGGCACCGGGCCTGCGACCTGCGCACCAGTACGGATCACCGTCTCGACGATCTTCTTCGCCGAGGAATCGATGACCTCGTGGTCGTAGGCCTTGAGCCGGATGCGGATCTTCTGTCCCGCCATGGCTACTCAGTAGTCCTTTGTCCTTAGTCACTGCACGACCCTCCTCCGACCCCCGCGCTCGGGCGTGTCGCACTCGCGCTTGCAAAAAACCGGCGAAGTACTTCGTCGGTTTCAAACTTTCGGGGTGGGGGTGGCCGGGCCGAGGCCCCGCACACGCTTCCCGGAAGATTCCCGTACTTTCGCCCCGCAGCTGCCGTGGCGTAGAACTCACGCTTGACGGCCATCACGGGAACGACGAGTACATGGGACTCGCTTCCAGTCCTCCCGGCGGGAGGCGCGCAGCATCGGCACTCAACCGAGCAACTTGGACATACTGCCACATGGAGCAGCCCGGATGCCAATCGGGGCCGGTGAGGCGTACCTCACCGGCCCCGAAGGGGTGGAACCGCAGCTCAGCCCTTGCGCCAGAGCACCCAGCCGCGCTCCATGTTGTACTTCGCGACGTGCCAGCCCGGGAGCGGCTTCTGCCAGCTGGACTCCGGCTTGGTGCCCGGGTCCTTGGAGACGGCCAGCAGGATCGCGGTGGCCGACTCCGGCGGGGTGTTGCCGTTCTTCACGTTGCTGGTCCAGACCCGGCCCCAGTAGACCTCGAAGGCCAGCGACATCCGGCTGCCCCAGTCGAGGTCCCAGTCCAGGACCACGTTGTCGCCCTTGCCCAGGCCGGCCTCCTTGGGCAGGCCGACGGCCTCGTACTTGCGGAACTTGGAGTGCGGCTCGGCGATGTTGTTGGTGACGGCGACCGTCGCGTAGGCCGCGAAGAGCGTCAGGCAGCCCACCACGGCCGCGATGATCCGGCGGCCGCCGACCACCCGCAGCAGCAGGCAGGCGCCCAGCACGGCGAGCGCGCCGAAGGTCGTGCGGCCCATGTGCAGGCCGTCGTAGGTCGAGGAGAGGAACTGGGCGTCCGGCACCGTCCACGGGATGATCCAGACGTTGAGCTTGCGCCCCGCGTACTCGGTGACGGCGAGCCCGGTGATCCCGACGACCACCGTGCCGAGCGCGGCCAGCTGCAGCAGCCGGCGCTTCCCGGCCCGGAACAGCACGACCAGGCCGACCACCATGAACACCGGCACCAGCACGGCGCAGTACCGGGCGTACACCCAGTTGTCGACGCGGTTGTCGTCCGCGAGGCCCGCGGCGGAGGCCAGCGCGGTGCCGCACAGCAGGGCGACCATGACGAAGGAGACCACCCGGTCGGCCGCCGTGGAGCGGCGGTGGAACACCGCCACCACGCACAGCACGAAGGCGATCGCGCCCAGGCCGTAGGTGGAGGTCATGAAGTACCACAGCTCGCCGAGGGTCCGGACGACGATCGTGGTGGTGTACTTGCCGTTCTCGAGGTTGTCGAAGACCTTGTTGCCGACCCCCGCGCCCGGGACGTCCTTGAACTGGGCCGTGACGTAACCGTCCAGCAGCTTGGTGCCCAGGTAGGCCACCGCGAGCGCGCCGAGCCCGGCCAGCGAGGCGAGCCGCGGCGCCCAGCCGATGGCGAGCACCACCAGCAGGGCCAGTGCGGTCAGCGCCACGACCACGCCGCCGCGGTCGTGGGTGGCCATCGAGTAGCCGGCGGCCAGGCTCATCGCGGCCGCGTACAGCGCGCGGCGGCGGGTCGATCCGGGCGAGAGCCAGCCGTGCATCGAGATCAGCCAGATCAGCAGGAGCACCGGGAGGACGGCGTCCGTCATCACGAACTGGGAGTAGAAGATCACCGGCGGCACCAGCGCGACGGCGGACCCGGCGAGGAACGCCTGCGGCCGGGACAGCCCCAGGCGGCGGGCCGCCGCGAAGGCCAGCGGGAAGACCAGCGCGTTGAGCACCGCGTTGATCACCATGATCAGGTGGTACGCGGTGTCCGGGTTGTCGGCTATCCGGAGCGCCGGCGAGATCAGCAGCGGGTAGCCGCCGGGGATGATCACGCCGGTGGGCATCTCGGAGGCCGGCTTGCCGGCCAGCACCCGCGCGATCGCGAGGTAGCCGTCCTCGTCCGCGTGCACCGACGGGTAGTAGTTGTGGATCGACAGCGACAGCCGGAACGCCGTCTGCGCGAGGTAGCCGAGCAGCACGGCCGCCGGCCAGAACCAGCGGTGGGCGGCGAGGACCCGCAGCCGCAGGAGCGCGGCCGGAGGAGCCTTCGGCTCGGCGGTCCCGTTCCCGTCACCGCCCTCCTTCAATGTCCGCCCGTCGGTCGCATGGGCAGAATCGATCAGCGGCTGCACCGGGACACTTCCCTCGTTGTTGGAACCAGCACTTGTCATGACTTTTTCACAGGTGCCCGCGAGTCGCCCACACGCACCCCCAGTCGTTGGATCGCACGGGAAGTCTGCCATGCGGCCCGGTGTGGAGTCATCGTGATCATCCGGTGGACCAGGTGCGTCCGAACCGGTGCCGCCCGTCCGACCGCGTCCGCGAAACGGCCCGCCGGCCCGCGCCGCCCTTCCTTCCGGACAACGCGGAGCCGACGGCCCGGCGTTCAGCCCCGCCCCGCCGCGGACCGGGTCAGCTGCTGCGGACGGCGCGGCCGACCATGGCGCCGGCGTGGGCGAAGTCACCCGCGCCGAGGCGCCCGGCGGCGACCATCAGGGCGTGCAGCCGGGAGGAGAGGTGGAGGTCGGCCGAGCGGGCCGCGGCGTTCCAGCCCTTGGCCCGCAGCTCCTTGGCGATCAGGGTGTAGTACTGGAGCTCCTCGTCGAAGCGCTTGCCGTCCTTGACCCGGTTCGAGGAGTCGCTGGCCTGGTGGCGGCGGTAGCGGAACACCTCGCGCTCGTCGACCAGCAGGTTGCCGCCCTCCATCAGCATGTCGACCATGAACGCCAGGTCGTGCACGGCGTCGATGTCCGGGCGGTACGGGATCTTCGACAGCGCGGACTGCCGGTACAGCAGCGACGGGGTGTACAGCCAGTTCCCGGACAGCAGGCTCTTCACCGCGTCCTCGCCGCTGATCAGGCCGGCCTTCCGGGCCGGGGCGGCGATCCGGCGCTTGACCTTGTCACCGATGCCGAGCGACGGCACCAGGTTCCCGTCGCTGTCCATCACCTTGACGCCCGGCTGGACCGCGATCGCCTTCGGGTCGGCCTTCATCCGCTCCAGAACGACGTCCAGGTAGTTCGGCTCCAGCAGGTCGTCGGCGCCCATCATCGAGACGAACTCGCGCTCGGCCAGGGTCGACGCCTTGTAGGTGTTGCCGTTGGGGCCCAGCCGCTCCTCGTTGCGGACGTAGCGGATCCGCTCGTCGTCCAGGCCCTCGATGTACTCCAGCGCCCGGTTGCCCGGGTACTGGTCGTCCACCACGGTCAGCCGCCAGTCCTGCTGGTGCTGCGCCCGGATGCTGTCGATGGTGGCGAACAGGTACTCCGGGTCGCCGTAGTACGGGATGACGAAATCGACGCTCATGACGGCGCCGCACCTCCTGGTCCTGGATCACGCTTCGGTGCCGCCCGGCCGCGGCCGCCGGGCGGGTCAAGTCAACCAGCTTTTTTCGAACGACCGCGTCGGCCGGGGTCGGCAGTGGCGGAGGGCCGGTCCCGAACGGGACCGGCCCTCCGCCACTGGTACTGCGCTGTGGTGACCGCCCGGGATCAGTGCTCGGAGCCGACCGGGGCGTTGAGCCGGTCGTTGTTGTGCCGGACACCTTCGGTGATGGCCACGGTGCGGGCCAGGTCGGTGATCTTCTTCTCCAGCGAGCGGAAGCGCAGGTAGGTGTTGAGGGTCAGGAAGCCCATGGCGATGACCATCAGGTAGAGCACCAGGTCGGTGCCGCGGCCGACGCCCAGCGCGGTGGCCAGCTTGGTCACGCCGCTCGGCCACAGGATCGCGACGACGTTGACGATCACGAACAGCGTGAAGGCGATGCGCTTCCACGCCCGGGTGTTCGCCTTGTCCCAGCGCCAGACGAAGACGAGCGCCATGGCCACCGCGGCCACGACCAGGATGAGCTGGATCCAGAGGTGGTTCATCGGCCGTTACGCTCCCGCAGCGAGATGTCGAAGAGGATGTTCACGCCGTTGATCAGGGACTGGCCCTTGGCGCGCGAGTAGTCGGTGTAGAGGATGTCCACCGGAACCTCGGCGACCCGCAGGTCCGAGCCGGCGAGGAAGGAGACGATCTCCGAGGCGTGCGCCATGCCGTTCATGGTGATCTTGATCCGGCCGGCGGCCTCGCGGTTCATCACCCGCAGCCCGTTGTGCGCGTCCGTGAGCTTGAGCTTGCGGGCGGTCGGGCTGACCGCGGCGGCGGTGCGGAGCACCACCCGCTTGATCCACGGCACCTGGCCGGTCTGCTCGATGAAGCGGGAGCCGAGGACGATGTCGGCCTCGCCCTCGCGCAGCAGCGCCACCATCTTCTCGACGTCGGCGGTCTGGTGCTGGCCGTCCGCGTCGAAGGTCGCGAAGTACTCGGCGCCCTCCTGGGCGAGCGCGTACTTGAGACCGGTCTGGAGCGCGGCGCCCTGCCCCAGGTTGACCGGGTGCCGCACCAGGTGGGCGCCGGTCGTCATGACGTGCTCGGCCGTGTCGTCGGTGCAGCCGTCGTCGATCACCACGATGTTCGGGAAGGTCTTGCGTGCCCCCTCCACGACGTCGGCGATCACCTGGCCTTCGTTGTAGGCCGGGATCACCAGCCAGACGTTGTCATACTCGGACACAGGTGCTCCATGCTTGGCGAACGGCACGGCGGCCCGTGCCTCGGGTCTGTCTATCGGTGCTGGTCATGGTGTCTGGGCCCACCCTCAGGAGGTCCGCAGCGGCTCTGCCGCGGACCGGTCTGCCGACACGGCAGCGGGGCGGGAGGGGAAGGCACGGTACAGCGACCACAACATCAGGACGGCACTGACCAGTGAGCCCGCCAGGTACGCGAGCTCTGCCCGGAGACCCACATCGCCCGGTGCGAGCGCGACAGCCACCAATGCTACGGAACCGGCGGTCCAACCGACCAGTTGGCGGCGGTGCTGGGCGCTCGACATCAGCGCCTGGCCGAAGACCGTCGCCAGGACGTAGCAGAGCGTTCCGAAGACCAGCCAGACGAAGTCCAGCGGGCCGAGCACGTCCTTGGCGTTGAACAGCAGCGGGTTGAGCTTGGAGCCGAGCACGATCACCGGCAGGCCGCCGCCGATGCACATCGCGGCGACGATCGCGGTGGTACGGGTCAGCACCTTGCGGAACTCGGCGTGGTCGCCGGCCGCGGCGGCGCCGGAGAGCGCGGAGACCATCGAGGCCTGCAGGGCGCTGTAGGCGAACAGCGGCGCCCGGGCCATCACCACCGCCTGGCCGATCGCGAACACCAGCGCGTCGGAGGCCTCGGAGTGCTTCGGAGAGAGCAGGCGCACGCAGACCACGGTCGCGTTGACCACCAGCTGGCTCAGCATCACCGAGGCGATCAGCAGGCCGAGGCCGCCGGTCAGCTGCTTCCAGGGCACCTCCGGGCCGGGGGTGCGGTCCGCGAGGGTGCCGCGCAGGCCGATCAGCGAGGCGGCCAGCGGGGAGACGAAGAGGATCAGGCCGAAGGCCAGCGCCGAGTGCAGGCCGGCCGCCGCGGCCACCGCGGCCAGGCCGATCCGCAGCCCGCCGTCGACCGCCAGCTGCGTGCCGTACGGGCCGAACAGCCCGAGGCCGGCCAGGGCACCGCGGGCCACCGAGCTCACCGCGAGGCCGGCCAGGCCGCCGGCCAGGGCGACCACCAGTGCCTTGTCCCCGCTGAACAGCAGGTCGGCGACCGGGCCCGCGGCCGCGGCCAGCAGTGCGCACACCGCGACCAGGAGTGCCATCGCGAGGAGCAGCATCCGGCGCACCGCGGGCAGTGCCCCGTGTCCGGCCACCTTGCGGGCGGCCACCAGCCGGGTCAGTTCGAGTTCGACCGGCTGGAAGAGTCCCCACCCCACGGACATCACGATGGTCCAGAGCATGGTGACGTTGGCCTTGCCCACGGCACTCAGGCTGTAGCCCACGAGCGCCATGTAGACGTACGCCGAAGCTCCGAGCACGACCGTGCCACCGACCACGAGCCGCGCCCCCGGGGGAAGCGCCCCAAGCAGCTTGGCGATCGGGTTCTTCATCACATGACCACCGAATTCACCGGCCGGCCGTGCAGCACGCCTCCGCACGAGGCCGGCCAAGCCGTGCGATTGCTGTGAATAGTAGCGGGTGGCCGTGAATGCTCGGTGCGCGCGGGCGTTCCCTCGGACGCCATCTCAGACGGTCCCGGGGAACGTACGGCCCCACGGCTGGGTCCAGAGGATCCCCTGATCGCTCACGACGTCGACCGTCACGCCGTTCTTGGCCAGGTCCCGCTTGATCCGCTCCCCCACGGAACGGTCGGCGGTCAGGATGGTCGGCGTCGGGTGCGGCGCGGGGAGCTTCTCGATGGCGCCCTTCAACCTGCCGAGGGAGCGCTGGTAGTCCTCCTCCTTCGCCTGCGGACCGCCGATGCCCACCCAGTGGATGTCGTACAGCGCCTTCATGTCACCGCCGCGCCGGTTCATCAGCGAGGCGAGCCAGGTGGCCTTGAGGTTCTTGACCTCGTCGTTGGAGACCAGCGCGATCACCGGTCCGTCGCTGCGCAGGGCCCGCAACCCGTCCATGCCCTTGGGGCCCATGTCGGTCTCGGCCTCGCCGCGGCTCCAGACCACCAGCGGGTTGTTGGACCACGCGGAGGGAGCCTCCTTGGTGGCCAGGAAGCCCCACTGCACGTTGGCGAAGAGACTCAGCGCGGCGGCGACCGTCAGCCCGGAGAGCGCGAGCTCGCCCAGGCGCCGGCTCAGCGTGTTCCCGGTGCCCCGGTGGGGTGTCTGGAGGACCGCCCCGACCGCGCCGATCGACACCAGGGCGACCACGACGCCCACCGCCGTCATCTTGTGGAAGTAGTACGAGTACTTCTCGATGGTCTGCAGCTGGTAGACCGCGAAGGCGCTGAGCAGGCCGCCGGTGCCGAGCAGCACCGCCAGGTGCGCCCGCCCGGTGGCGGTGCGGCGGTTGCGCGGCATGGCCGCCGCCAGCAGGCCGAGCAGCCCGCCGCCGATCAGGATCGAGCGGTCCGCGGCGACGCTCGGGCCGCTCATGTTCGAGGCGTCGGCGACGTTCAGGTCGCCCATCACCGACAGGACGCTCGGCAGCGCGGCCACGCCCAGCGCGCACGCCAGTGCGCCGAGCGTCCACCACCAGCGCCCGGCGAACCTGCGCCGGTGCACCACCAGCGCGCCCAGCAGCGGCACGCCGACGAACGCGCCGTAGATGTTGTACGTGTAGGTGACGGAGATCAGCCCGGCGGAGGCGGCCAGCACGAACTCGGTGCGGCCCATCGCCGGCCGGATCAGCACCGCGAAGGCGAGCGCGATCAGCAGCAGGCCGATGAAGGTCGAGTCGAAGCCGTGGACCAGCAGGTCCAGGTAGTTGGTGGAGAACATGATCGCGCCGACGGTCGCGCAGACCGCCGCCGCCCGCCAGCCGCGCAGCCGCGGCCCGCCGATCCAGCGCGCCGCCCAGACCAGCACGGTGCAGAACAGCGCGTACGCCACCAGCAGGTACAGGAAGTACCGGTTCATGGTGTGGATCATGTCGCCGGGGTCGGCGGCGGAGTGGACCAGCCCGTCGATCCAGGCCAGCAGGAAGTGCGAGCCCTGCGGGTAGGTCACCTCGGACGGCGGGATCAGGTAGGACCTGGCGGCGTCCTGGTGGAGGAAGGCGAAGCCCCCGACCCCCTGGATGCCGGAGAAGAAGGAGAAGTGCGAGAGCCGGTCCTCCGCCGTGGCGAAGAAGGCGACCCGCTCCGCGGCCGACGCACCGGCGACCGGGTGGAACAGGTAGTGCCACATCCCGGCGAAGGTGCCCACCACCAGCAGGTCCGACCAGCGGAAGCGCAGCGGCAGCCGGGGGGCGCGCCGGGCGGCCCATGCGGCCGTGGTCAGCACGCTGAACAGCACACCGCTGGTGGCCGTCGGCGACAGGCCCCAGGGCCAGAGCGAGAAGGCCAGGCCGAAGGCCAGCACCGCGCCGACCAGGATCAGCCCGGCGACGAAGAGCCGGTCGAGCAGCACACCGCCGACCCTGATCACGGCGGCGACCGCGAGCAGCAGCAGCGGCAGCAGCACGACGCCCAGGTGCAGCGCGACCAGGCCGGCCGGCACCAGCCAGGACAGGGCGAGCCCGCCTGCCAGGACGAACGGGTTGCGCCGCGGCCGTCTGCTGTCGGCGGGCGGGGACGGCGGTCCCGGTGGCACGGTTCTGTGCCCGGTCTCGCTGTCGGGTGAGCTCTGTATGGTCGACACGGTGCCGTGCCCCTCCGGTCAAGTCCCTGCCGCCCGTCTCCCCCCTACCGGGTCCGGACTTCCGCCACCGTCTGCGGGCAGGCTGCAAGCGCCCAGCATACCGAGGGCCCCATTGGTCCAGACCTCCCAGGGGCCCTGTGGGCCGCCTGCGAACCACCGGGCGCGCACACGGTCCGTCGGCCCCGGGAACGCCGGACGGTCGGCGGTGGAGCGGATCCCCTGGTCAGGCCTCGGAGCGGTCCGGCTGCCCGGCGGATCCGCCCCGGAAGACCCAGACCTTCAACAGGACGAACCGGGCGACCGTGGCCAGCCCGTTGGCGACGACCAGCCCGCCGACCTCCACCGGCCGGGAGGCGTCCGGCACCACCCGGTCGAGCAGGGCGAGCACCCCGGAGCTGAGGCCGAGCCCGATCAGGAAGGCGACGGCGCCCTGCAGCTGGTGGCGGACCATCCCCTGCGAACCGACCACCCCGAAGGTGAAGCGCCGGTTGGCGGCCGTGTTCGCCACCGCGCTGACCGCCAGGGCGATCAGGTTGGCCGCCTGCGGGTCGGTGAACCGCCGCGCGACGACGAACAGCCCCAGGTAGAAGACGGTGCTGAGGACGCCGATGACCAGGAAGGACGGCAGCTGGCGGCGGGCCCCGGAGGCGGGCCCGACCGGCTCCTCGGTGAGCGTCACCGGCCCCGGCCCCGCTCGTCGTCGTCCTCGGCCGAGTCGTAGCCGACGAAGTAGGTCGGGCGGTTCTGCACCGCCGAGTAGATCCGGCCCACGTACTCCCCCAGCAGCCCGACGCAGATCAGCTGCACCCCGCCGAGGAAGAGCATCCCGATGAACAGCGAGGACCAGCCGGGCACCGTCGAGCCGAGCGCGTACGAGACGGTGGCGTGGATCCCCAGCGCGATGCAGACCACGAAGCTGACCAGGCCGAGGTAGGTGGCCAGCCGCAGCGGGGCGGCGGAGAAGTTGGTGATGCTGTCCAGCGCGAGCCGCACCATCTTGGACAGCGGGTAGTGGGTGCCGCCGGCGACCCGCTCCTCGCGGACGTAGACGACCTCGCCGCTGGGGAAGCCGAGCCACGGCACCAGCAGCCGGTAGACCGGCTGGTGCTCGGGCAGCTGCTTGAGGGCGTCCACGGCGGCCCGGCTGAGCAGCCGGAAGTCGCCGGCCTGGTTGGGCATCCGCTTGCCGACCAGCCGGCGCATCAGCCAGTAGTACGCGCCCGCGCTGCGGCGCTTGAAGGCGGTGTCGGTGCCGCGGTCCCCGCGCACGCCGTAGACCACGTCGAGGCCCTGTTCGCGGGCCAGGTCGAGCATCTCCGGGATCTTCTCCGGCGGGTCCTGGAGGTCGGCGTCGATGCTGACCACGTAGTCGCCGATGGCCCGGTGGATGCCCGCGGTGAGCGCGGCCTGGTGCCCGGAGTTGCGGGCGAAGCGGACGATGCGGAACTCCGGCCAGTCCTGCCGGATCTTCTGCATCAGCACGGGGGTGGCGTCCCGGCTGCCGTCGTCCACGCCGACGACCTCGTAGTCGACCCCCAGCCCGTCCAGGATCGGGCGCAGTCGCTCGACGGTGAGCGGGAGCGCCTCCTGCTCGTTGTAGATCGGCATCACGACGGACAACAGCGGTGCCGTAGACATGCGATGGATCCCACTTTCCGCGACGGCGGGACTGGATGGTGAGCCGACCATAACAGTCGGCCATGAGCTGCCCGTGAGAGGAAGTGCGCCCAGGTGAGCGCGGGGTTAGACGCCGAAGGGCCCCACGCACCGCAAGGTGCGTGGGGCCCTTCGGACGAGCCTGACGGGGCAGGCAGGTCAGAGCACCAATTACTTGATGATCTTGGTGACCTGGCCGGCGCCGACGGTGCGGCCACCCTCACGGATGGCGAACTTGAGGCCCTCCTCCATGGCGATCGGCTGGATCAGCGCGACGGTCATGGCGGTGTTGTCGCCCGGCATGACCATCTCGGTGCCCTCGGGGAGGGTCACGACGCCGGTCACGTCCGTGGTACGGAAGTAGAACTGCGGGCGGTAGTTGTTGAAGAACGGGGTGTGGCGGCCACCCTCGTCCTTCGACAGGATGTAGGACTGGGCCTCGAAGTCGGTGTGCGGCGTGACCGAACCCGGCTTGATGATGACCTGGCCGCGCTCGACGTCCTCGCGCTTGATGCCACGGAGCAGCAGACCGACGTTCTCACCGGCCTGGCCCTCGTCGAGCAGCTTGCGGAACATCTCGATGCCGGTGACCGTGGTGGTGGTCTTGGTCTCCTTGATGCCGATGATGTCGACAGTCTCGTTGACCTTGAGGATGCCACGCTCGATACGACCGGTGACGACGGTGCCACGACCGGTGATCGTGAAGACGTCCTCGATCGGCATCAGGAACGGCTGGTCCACGGCGCGGGCCGGGGTCGGGATGCTCTCGTCGACCGCGTGCATGAGGCCGAGGAGCTTCTGGCCCCACTCGGCGTCGCCCTCGAGGGCCTTCAGCGCGGAGACGCGGACGACCGGCAGGTCGTCGCCCGGGAACTCGTACTCGGAGAGCAGCTCGCGGACCTCGAGCTCGACGAGCTCCAGGATCTCCTCGTCGTCCACCATGTCGGCCTTGTTCAGGGCGACGACGATGTACGGGACGCCGACCTGGCGGGCCAGGAGGACGTGCTCCTTGGTCTGCGGCATCGGGCCGTCGGTGGCGGCGACCACCAGGATGGCGCCGTCCATCTGGGCGGCACCGGTGATCATGTTCTTGATGTAGTCCGCGTGACCCGGGCAGTCGACGTGGGCGTAGTGGCGCGCCTCGGTCTGGTACTCGACGTGCGCGATCGAGATGGTGATACCGCGCTGACGCTCCTCCGGGGCCTTGTCGATCTGGTCGAACGGCGTGAAGGGGTTGATCTCCGGGTACGCGTCGTGCAGCACCTTGGTGATGGCCGCGGTCAGCGTGGTCTTGCCGTGGTCGATGTGACCGATGGTGCCGATGTTGACGTGGGGCTTCGTCCGCTCGAACTTCGCCTTGGCCACTGAGTCCTCCTGAGGACAGTTCCTGTACGCCGTGCTGACGTCAGTTGGTCTTTGATACGGGCCCGGCCTGGGTGCCCGAAGCACCTCTCGCCGCCCCGTGGTTGGGGGCCGGAGGCCCTGGGAGGATCCGGACGGATCCTCCCAGGTCGCCTCCTAAGAGCCTAAGGGGTGTGAATCATCCCGAATATCGGGAGGTCACTCGCCCTTGGACTTGGCGATGATCTCCTCAGCCACGGCCTTGGGGACCTCGGCGTACGAGTCGAACTGCATCGAGTAGCTCGCGCGACCAGAGGTCTTGCTGCGCAGGTCACCGACGTAGCCGAACATCTCGGAGAGGGGCACCAGCGCCGTGACGACGCGGGCACCGTGACGCTCGTCCATGGACCGGATCTGGCCACGGCGAGAGTTGATGTCGCCGATCACGTCGCCCATGTAGTCCTCGGGCGTGGTGACCTCGACGGCCATCATCGGCTCGAGGAGGACCGGCTTGGCCTTCCTCGCGCCTTCCTTGAAGGCCATCGAACCGGCGATCTTGAACGCGAGCTCGGAGGAGTCGACGTCGTGCGACTGGCCGTCGAGCAGGCTCACGCGGACACCCTGGAGCGGGTAGCCGGCGAGGATGCCGAACTCCATGGCCTCCTGGCAACCGGCGTCGACCGACGGGATGTACTCCCGCGGGACGCGGCCACCGGTGACCTTGTTGACGAACTCGTAGCCCTCGGCCTGCTCGAGCGGCTCGATCGCGATCTGCACCTTGGCGAACTGACCGGAACCACCGGTCTGCTTCTTGTGGGTGTAGTCGATGCGCTCGACGGCCTGACGGATCGTCTCGCGGTACGCGACCTGCGGCTTGCCGACGTTGGCCTCGACCTTGAACTCACGCTTCATACGGTCGACCAGCACCTCGAGGTGCAGCTCGCCCATACCCGCGATGATGGTCTGGCCGGTCTCCTCGTCCGTGTTGACCTGGAAGGACGGGTCCTCCTCGGCGAGACGCTGGATGGCGACACCCAGCTTCTCCTGGTCACCCTTGGACTTGGGCTCGATCGCGACGCGGATGACCGGGGCCGGGAAGTCCATGGACTCCAGGATGACCGGGCTCTTCTCGTCGGACAGCGTCTCACCGGTGGTGGTCTGCTTGAGGCCCATGACGGCGACGATGTCGCCGGCGCCCACCGACTCGATCTCCTCACGCTTGTTCGCGTGCATGCGGTAGATCTTGCCGATGCGCTCCTTCTTGCCCTTGACGGCGTTCAGCACCGAGGTGCCGGACTCCAGGCGGCCGGAGTAGATCCGGACGAAGGTGAGCTTGCCCAGGTGCGGGTCGGACATGATCTTGAACGCCAGCGCGGCCAGCGGCTCGTCGTCCGAAGCCTTGCGGGAGATCTTGGTCTCCGGGTCGTTCGGCTTCGTGCCCTCGACGGACTCGATGTCCAGCGGGGACGGCAGGTACTTGACGACCGCGTCGAGCAGGGGCTGAACGCCCTTGTTCTTGAAGGCGGTACCGCAGAAGATCGGGGTGAAGTCCGAGTTCAGGGTGCCCTTGCGGATCGCGTCCTGCAGCAGCTCGACCGGGATCTCCTCGCCCTCCAGGGCGAGCTCCATGATCTCGTCGCTGACGTTGGAGACGGTGTCGATCAGCGTCTCGCGGTACTCGTCCGCCTGCTCCTGCAGCTCGGCCGGGATGTCGACGATGTCGTACATCTCGCCCTTGGCGGCCTCGGCCGACCAGATCAGCGCCTTCATGCGGACCAGGTCGACAACGCCCTGGAAGTCCGCCTCGGCACCGATCGGGAGCTGCATCACCAGCGGGGTGGCGCCGAGGCGCTCCACGATGGTGTCGACGCAGAAGAAGAAGTTCGCGCCCGTGCGGTCCAGCTTGTTGATGAAGCAGATGCGCGGGACGCCGTAGCGGTCAGCCTGCCGCCACACGGTCTCGGACTGGGGCTCGACACCGGCGACACCGTCGAACACCGTCACGGCACCGTCGAGGACGCGCAGCGAACGCTCCACCTCGACGGTGAAGTCGACGTGACCCGGGGTGTCGATGATGTTGATGGTGTGGTCGGCATCGTCGACGGTCCAGTGACAGGTCGTCGCGGCCGACGTGATCGTGATGCCGCGCTCCTGCTCCTGCTCCATCCAGTCCATGGTGGCAGCGCCATCGTGGACCTCACCGATCTTGTACGACACGCCGGTGTAGAACAGGATCCGCTCGGTGGTGGTGGTCTTGCCCGCGTCGATGTGCGCCATGATCCCGATGTTGCGGACCTTGGCGAGGTCAAGGGAGGTTGCAGCCATGGTGGCTCGTTCTCTCTCTGTCTAGTGACGGGGTAGGGACTACCAGCGGTAGTGCGCGAAGGCCTTGTTGGACTCGGCCATCTTGTGGGTGTCCTCGCGACGCTTCACGGAAGCGCCCAGGCCGTTGCTGGCGTCGAGGATCTCGTTCATCAGGCGCTCGGTCATGGTCTTCTCGCGACGGGCGCGGGAGTAACCGACCATCCAGCGCAGCGCCAGGGTGCTGGCGCGGCCCGGACGGACCTCGACCGGAACCTGGTAGGTCGCGCCACCGACACGGCGGGACTTGACCTCGAGGGCCGGCTTGACGTTCTCCAGCGCGCGCTTCAGCGCGACGACCGGGTCCGAGCCGGTCTTCTCACGGACGCCCTCGAGGGCGCCGTAGACGATCCGCTCGGCGGTGGAGCGCTTGCCGTGCAGCAGGATCTTGTTGACCAGCTGGGTGACGACAGGGGAGCCGTAGACCGGGTCGATGATGACCGGGCGCTTCGGGGCGGGGCCCTTACGAGGCATTCTTACTTCTCCTTCTTGGCGCCGTAGCGGCTGCGAGCCTGCTTGCGGTTCTTGACACCCTGGGTGTCGAGCGAACCGCGGATGATCTTGTAGCGGACACCAGGAAGGTCCTTCACACGACCACCGCGCACCAGCACGATGGAGTGCTCCTGCAGGTTGTGGCCCTCGCCCGGGATGTAAGCGGTGACCTCGATCCCGCTGGTGAGGCGCACACGGGCGACCTTACGAAGCGCCGAGTTCGGCTTCTTCGGGGTGGTCGTGTACACACGCGTGCAGACCCCACGGCGCTGCGGGGAGCCCTTCAGCGCGGGAGTCTTGTTCTTCTCGACCTTGTCCTGCCGGCCCTTTCGGACCAGCTGCTGGATCGTAGGCACCGTTTCTCCGTTTTCTGTGTGCCAAGGCTTGGTGGAACTAACCTGCGGTGTCTCCCTTGCACACAACCCCGTGGTCGACCCACGCGGTCGGGTGTGTTGGGCTTTTTCCGACACGGAATCCCATGGCTGATGTACAGCGACGGCGCTCTACGCGCGGCGCGCTTTGAGGCGCTCCGGCTCGGCGCGGCGACCGGTGTGCATGCACGCACAAGGACCCGGGGACACCCCAGGCACAAGGTCAGAGCGTACCTAGCGCATGGGGCTCGGTCAAAACAAATGCAACGCCGCAGGTCGCGGCCTTCGGCCGGGTGTCGCCCCGGTGTCCCGTACGCGACCGGCCGGTGTCGGGCCGCCCTCCACCCGCTCTACCACAGTCGGCGGGCACCCGCCAGCGGGGCGGCCGGGGCGACGGGCGGCCTGGGCGACCCGGGCGGCCTAGGAGGCGATGCCCAACATGATCACCAGCAGCCAGAAGGCGCCGCCCAGGTAGCCGAGCACCAGGCCCAGCACCGCCGCCCAGTCCCCGTCCATGTTGCGCTCGCGGATCTGCTGGCGGGCGAGGTGGCCGGTGATCACCGCGGGCACCACCGGCAGAGCCAGGAAACCGGTCAGGCCGCACACCAGGGAGACCACTGCCAGCACGCTGGTGGGCCGGGCCTGCGGCACCGGCGGCGGCACCAGGAAGGTCGCCGGGACGGGCTGCGCGGCCTGCAACGGCGCCGCCATCGGTCCGGACGGCAGGTCGGCCACCAGCGCGGCCAGCTCGCCGTAGGTCACCGCCCGGGCCGCCGCCTCGTGGCGCTGCCCGTACTCCTCGACGGACAGCCGGCCCTCGGCGAACCCGGCCTTCAACACGTCCACCGTCCGGTCCCGGTCGGCGTGGCTGGCCCGCATCACCGACTGCGGGGTCGGCGCGGCCTGCCAGCCGGCCGCCTTCCGGCCGTACCGATCGGTGGGGCGGGACTCGCCCCACGGTTGAACGGACATCCGCCACCTCCCGGGCGCCGCGGCACCCCCGCGCGCTCACTGGTCCTCATAGTGCAGGACGAACCGGGGAACTGAGTAGTTGCCGAATCGGACCGGCAGCTCCCGGAGACCGTCGCCGGGCGGCGCGCCCCACCCGTTCGGCGGACAGGCTCAGGGGATGCTCAAAGCGGGCGACAGCCCGTCGGGCCGGTGCCAGGCTGGCTCCGGAGCGCCCCGCCACCGCGCGTCCACCCACGACCAGAGACAGAAGGCCGCCATGCAGGCGTCAGAACCGTCGCCCTCCGAACCGACCGCCGCCGGCCGGCCCGGACCGGGCACCCCGTCCGCCGTCAGCATCCAGGGGCTGTGGAAGCACTTCGGCACCCAGGCCGCCGTCGCCGGGCTCAGCCTGGAGCTCCCGGCCGGGTCGTTCATCGGCCTGGTCGGGCCGAACGGCGCCGGCAAGACCACCACGCTGTCCATGGCCACCGGCCTGCTCCGGCCCGACCAGGGCACCGTGCTGGTGCACGGCACCGACGTCTGGGCCGACCCGGTCACGGTCAAGGCCCGGATCGGCATCCTGCCCGAGGGCCTGCGGATGTTCGAGCGGCTCAGCGGGCGCGAACTGCTCCAGTACACCGGCCGGCTGCGCGGCCTGCCCGGCGCCGAGGTGGACCGCCGCGCCGAGGAACTGCTGGCCGTCCTGGACCTCCGCCGGGACGCCGACAAGCTGGTCGCCGACTACTCCACCGGCATGCGCAAGAAGATCGGGCTGGCCGCCGCGCTGCTGCACAACCCCGACGTGCTGTTCCTGGACGAGCCCTTCGAGGGCGTGGACCCGGTCTCCGCCCAGACCATCCGCGGCGTGCTCAAGCGGTACGCGGCGGCCGGCTCCACCGTGGTCTTCTCCAGCCACGTGATGGAGCTGGTCGAGCAGCTCTGCGACTGGGTCGCCGTGGTCAACGCGGGCCGGGTGATCGCCCAGGGCCCGCTGGACGCCGTCCGCGGCGGACGCAGCCTGCACGCGGCCTTCCTGGAGCTGATCGGCGTCCGCGAGGACGACGGCCAGGCCCTCGGCTGGCTCGGCGGCGGACGCACCGGGGACACCCGGTGACCGCCGCCACCGCGCCCGTCACCGCCGTACCCGACGACCGGACGGTGGTCCGCGGCCTGGTCGCGCTCAAGCTGCGGCTGCTGCGCAACGGGCTGCGCCGCAGCCGGGGCCGGGCGGCCGTGTACGTCCTCGGCGGCGTCCTCGGCCTGGGCTTCGCGGGCCTGATCGCCTTCGGCATGGCGATGCTCAACGGACGCTACGAGGGCTCCGGCAACACCGGGGTGATGCTGGCCGGCGTGCTCACCCTGGGCTGGGCCGCGCTGCCGCTGTTCCTGTTCTCCAGCGACGAGAGCGCCGACCCGACCCGGCTCACCATGCTGCCGCTGCGGCCCGGCCCACTGCTGCGCGGTTCGCTGCTGGCCTCGCTGATCGGGCCCGGCCCGCTGATCAGCCTGGTGCTGGTGACCGGCGCGGTGCTGTCCGGCGCCACCGGCGGCGCCGCGGCCGCCACCGCGGTGGTCGCCGTGCCGCTCGCCCTGCTCTGCCTGGTCACGCTGTCCCGGGCGGTCGCGGCCGGGAACGCCCGGATGCTCTCCAGCCGGCGCGGCAAGGACTTCGCGATCTTCGGCGGGCTGGCCTTCGCCCTGCTCGTCCAGGGCGCCAACGTCGGCTCGCAGAGCATCTTCGGCCGGCAGCACGGCCAGGACATCGACCTCGGCCCGCTCAGGCCGATCGCCGCGGTGCTGCGCTGGATCCCGCCGGTCAGCGCCGTGGACGCCCCCCGCAGCGTCGGCGCGGGCGAGTACGGGGCGGCGCTGCTCCAGCTCGCCGCGGCCGGTGCGCTGCTCGTCCTGCTGCTGCGCTGGTGGCGGGGCAGCCTCCAGGAGCTGATGGTCACCGCCGACTCCTCCACCCTGGAGGTGGCCCGCGGGGTGCAGAGCGCCCGCGGCTGGCGCTTCCTGCCGGAGGGCCGCACCGGCGCGGTGATGCAGCGCCACCTGCGGTACGCCTGGCGCGAGCCGCGGGCCAAGGCCGCGCTGTTCACCAGCGTCGGGATGACGCTGGTGATCTGCCTGCTGTCGGTGGTGCAGGGCTGGTCGAGCGTCTACCTGCTGGCGATGACCGGGACCTTCCTCGGGCTGCAGATGCTCAACCTGTTCGGCATGGACGGCTCGGCGTTCTGGATGGTCGCCGCCACCCTGCGCACCCCGGCCGACGCCCGGGACGAGCTGCGCGGCCGGGCGTACGCGGTGCTGTCGTACGCCGTGCCGGTCACCGTGGTGCTCGGGCTGGTGCTGGCCGCCGTCACCGGCGACTGGAGCGGGCTGCCGTCCGCCCTCGGCCTCGCGCTGGCGGTGCTCGGCGGCGGCATCGCGCTCGGCTCGGTGTTCAGCGTGCTCGCGCCGTACACCATGCCCGCCGACAGCAACCCGATGCGCAACGCCGCCCCCGGGCAGGGCGGGCTGATCCTGCTCAACCAGTTCGGCTCGATGCTCGGCGTCGCGGTGCTCTCCCTGCCGGTCGGCGGCTACCTGCTCTGGGCACTGCTCTCGGACGGGCCGACCTGGCCGCTGCTGCTACTCGGCCCGGCCTACGGCGCCCTGGTCGCCACCCTCGGCATCCGGCTGGCGGCCCCCCGGCTGCTGGAGCGTGTGCCGGAGATCATGGCCAAGGCCATCGAACGGTAGCTCGGTCGGCCCGGCCGCTCCGGCATCATGGGCCGGAGGGGCGGGGCCGTCGAGGAGAGCAGGGACACACCGTGGGCAAGCGCGCGCAGCAGGGCGACGGGAACGCCGGGCCGCTGCTGGAGCAGGCGGTGCGCTCGGTGCTCACCGCCCCCGACGAGGGGCTGGACCTCGCCCTGGACACCGGGGCCTCGCTGCTGGCCGCCTCGGCCGGGCAGTGGCCGGCGGTCAGCCGGTCGGTGCTCGGGTACGCGGACACCGCGGTGGGCCGCTGCTGGTCCGCCGGCTGGCGCCCGGCCGACCTGGTGCGGGTCGTACGGCGCGGGCTCAAGCCCGTCCACCTGGCCCTCGCGGTGGACCTGATCGCCGCCGAGGCCCGCCGCCACCCCGCCGCCGCCCTGGACCGGCGCTGGCAGGAGCAGCTGCGCGAGCTGGAGGCCGAGGTCTGGTGGCCCGCCGACGAGCAGTACCTCGGCGCCTTCGCCCACCGCCACCGGCTGGACCGCTTCGCGCTCGCCACCGCCCTGCTGGAGCTGCTGCGCAGCTGGGGCCGGCTGCCCCCGATCGCCCCGGTCGGCCCCGCCCCCGGGCAACAGGGGCCGGTGCGGCGCCCGGCCGGGCCGCAAAATCCCGGGGCGTCGGCCGGGGAGCCGCGGATGCTGGCCCGGATCCGGGCCCTGCTGGCCAAGGCCGAGTCCACCGAGTTCCCGGAGGAGGCCGAGGCGCTGACCGCCAAGGCCCAGCAGCTGATGGCCCAGCACAGCATCGACGACGCGCTGCTGGCCGCCGCCGGGGCCGACCGGAACACCCCGGCGGCGCTGCGGATCGGCGTGGACAACCCGTACGAGGGGCCCAAGACGATGCTGCTGGACGCGGTCGCGGCGGCCAACCGGTGCCGGGTGGTGTGGGCCAAGGAGTTCGGCTTCTGCACCGTGATCGGCTTCGACGGGGACCTGGACGGCGTCGAACTGCTCTACACCTCGCTGCTGGTGCAGGCCACCCACGCGCTCAACAAGGCCGGGTCCGGAAAGGACTCGCGCAGCAAGGCGTTCCGGCAGTCCTTCCTGGTGGCGTACGCGGCCCGGATCCGCGAGCGGCTGACCGCCGCCACCGAGCGGGCCACCAGCGCCGCCGCGGCCGGCCGCCACCTGCGCGAGGACGGCACCGAGGAGCAGCTGCTGCCCGACGAGCGGCTGCTGCCCGCGCTGGCCGCCCGCTCGGCGGCGGTGGACGACGAGGTCGGCCGGCTGTTCCCGAAGCTGGTCTCCCAGCGGGTCCGGGTCAGCGACGGCGAGGGCTGGGCGGCCGGGCGGGCCGCGGCCGACCGCGCCGCCCTGCACGGGCGGGGCGAGATCCACAACCGGCCGCCCGCCTGATAGAAACGACCCGCCACGAACGAAGGGGGATCCGACGTGACGGAGTCGACAGCGGAGTCCGGATACCGGGACCGGGTGCGCGGCGCGCTGCTCGGCGGCGCGATCGGCGACGCCCTGGGCTGGCCGGTGGAGTTCCAGCAGCTCCACCAGATCCGCGAGCGGTTCGGTCCGCAGGGCGTGACCGCGCTGCCGCCCGGGAGCGCCGGGTCGGTGGAGGTCACCGACGACACCCAGATGACGCTGTTCACCGCGGAGGGCCTGATCCGCGGCTTCGTCCGCGGCTGGTCCGGCGGCGGCGGCTCGGTGCCGGAGGCGGTGCACGGCGCGTACCGGCGCTGGCTGCGGACCCAGTACCAGGGCGCCCCGGACACCGAGCCGCAGCCGCGCCCGTACGACGGCTGGCTGCTCGGCCGGCCGTTCCTGTACGCGCGGCGGGCGCCGGGCAACGCCTGTCTGAGCGGGGTGTCCGAGCACCCGGTGTTCGAGGCGCCGGCCCCGATCGGGAGCCCGGGGCCGATCAACCCCGGCTCCAAGGGCTGCGGTTCGGTGATGCGCGCGGCGCCGTTCGGGCTGGCCCGGCTCGGGGTCGAGCAGTCCTTCGGGCTGGCCGTGCAGTGCGCCCAGCTCACCCACGGGCACCCGACCGGCTACCTCGCCGCGGGCGCCTTCGCGGCGCTGGTCGAGCGGTTGGCGGCCGGGACGGAGCCGTGGGCGGCGGTCGGCGAGACGGTGGAGCAGATCCGCGAGCTGCCGAAGTCCAAGGAGACCGTGCAGGCGCTGGCCCGGGCGGTCCGGCTGGCCCAGGAGGCCGAGCCCTCGGCGGACACCGTGGAGCGGGTCGGGCTCGGCTGGATCGCCGAGGAGTGCCTGGCCATCGCGGTGCACTCGCTGCTGGCGGCCACCCTCGACCCCGATCCGGTGCGCACCGCGCTGCTGCTGTCGGTGAACCACTCCGGGGACAGCGACTCCACCGGCGCGGTCTGCGGCAACCTGGTCGGGGCCGCGTACGGCGCCTCGGCGCTGCCCGCCGACTGGGTCGGGGCGGTCGAGGGGCGGGCCGAACTGCTGACGGTCGCGGACGACCTGCTGGTGCTGTTCGGCAGCCGCGACCCGGGCCACCCGGCGCTCGGCGGGCGCTACCCCGCCTGGTAGCCGGACGCTCCTCAGCTCGCCCCGGGGTCGGTGACCTGGCCGAGGAACAGCGGCCGCCCGGTGGCGGTGTCCCGGATCAGGAACAGGAACGGCCGGTCGATGTGCAGCTGGACGGGCCGGTCCGGGGCGGGCGCCGCCGCGACGCCGATCCCGACGCCGCTGCCGGCCGCCGCGACCGTCCCCTCCTCGTCGACCTGGACGGTGGCCTTCTGCACCACCGTGCTGACGGCGAGCGGCGGCTGGTCGGCGATGCCGCCGAGGTCGGCCCGGTCGAAGACCGAGTGGACGCCGAGCGAGCGCAGCGCGGGGCTCAGCTCGTTCGAGGTGTCGAAGTGGAAGCGCGGCAGCTGGAGGTCGACCGGCCGTTCGGCGAGGGCGCCGAGGATCCGGTCGAGCTGGGGCTGGTCCAGCCCCTTGGCGAAGGCGGCGAAACCGCCCTGCGCGGGGACGATCAGGTCCATCGCCAGACCGCCGCCCTGGTACGGGAGTTCCACGGCCTGCCAGGGCTCGCCGACGATCCCGCCGGGGCCGTCCGCGTACTTGAACTCACCGGCCTGGCTCATCGACGGGACGGCCGGGGCGGATCCGTCGAGCTTGTGGAACGGGCGGTCCGCGGTCTGCCCGGGCTTGAACGCCGAGGCCCACTTCGCCTTGAGGTAGAGCGCGTCGGTGAGGACCAGCCGGGTGTCGGCGTTGATCGTGTTCGGTGCGAAGAGGTCCTTGATCTGCCCCTCGGTGGCCTTCTCCACGGCGGAGTTGACGGCCTCGCGGGAGCCGTTCGGGTCCTTGCCGAAGTCGGTGGTGCGCACCCCGGCGTCGAAGGCGGTGGCGAGCGTGGCCAGGTAGTCGGGCTTCACCGCGAAGCCCTGCTGGGTCCAGACCTGGTCGCTGCGGCGCAGGGTGGGTCCGTCGGTGGCCGGGACGGGCCGGTCGAGGGCGCCGACGGCGAGGGCGTACTGCTTCGGGTCGAGGTCGGTGTGCAGGGCCTTGGCGAGTTCCTCGGCGGTGGCACCGCGCGCGCCGGGCAGCAGCATGGCGAGCACGGTGGACAGCCCGGACGGCGAGACCACCAGGTTCTGCCCG
The DNA here is from genome assembly GCF_042266305.1 of Kitasatospora sp. NPDC056076. Classification (NCBI taxonomy): domain Bacteria; kingdom Bacillati; phylum Actinomycetota; class Actinomycetes; order Kitasatosporales; family Streptomycetaceae; genus Kitasatospora; species Kitasatospora sp. NPDC056076. The sequence continues at coordinate 282,384 of NZ_JBHJWG010000001.1, read as the reverse complement.
GCGGTGTCCGGCTTCGCGGTGAGGGTGTGCAGGAGGTCCAGGCCGAAGGCGTCGGTGGCCTTGGCGGTGGCGGCCACCGAGGCCTGGTCGACGGCGGGCCGGGTGGCCGGCGCGGAGGCCCGCTGCTCCCCGGTGGCGGCGGTGCCGGGGCCGGTGCTGCCGCAGCCGCTGACCAGCGGTGCGGCGAGCGCGGCGGCGAGGAGCAGTGCCGCGGGGCGGCGGGGCGGGCGACGACGGGTTCCGCTGCTGCTGTTCGTCATGGCCCTTCGACGCGGCACCCCTCCGCCCGGTTCCGGCTCAGTCCCAGAGCGCGCCGAACTCCAGCAGTTCGTCCCGGTGCTCGATCCGCTCGACCCACTCCGCGGGCCAGACCGCCTCGCCGTGGTGGGCGCCGGCGAAGGCGCCGGTCAGGCAGGCGAGCGAGTCGGAGTCGCCGCTGGAGTAGGCGGCCCGGCGGACGGCGGCCACCGGGTCGTCGGGCATCAGCAGGAAGCAGAGCAGACCGGTGCCGAAGGCCTCCTCGGCGACCCAGCCCTCGCCGGTGGCCAGGCAGGGGTCGGCCTCCACGTCGGGGGCGGCGAGGGCGGCGTCCAGCTGGTCGAGGACCGTGAGGCAGTCGTCCCAGCCGCGGGCGATGACGGCCTGCGGGGAGGCGCCGTACCAGCGGTCGGCGAGGTCGCCGAGCCAGAACTCGTCGTAGCGCTCGCGGCTCGCCAGCGCGTACGCCCGCAGCAGGGCGGGCAGTCCGGCGGGCGGGACGCCCTCGGCGAGCTTGCGCACCGCGTAGGCGGTGAGGTCGCTGGCGGCGAGCGCGGTCGGGTGGCCGTGGGTGAGCGCGGACTGGAGTTGGGCGGCGCCGGAGAGCTGCCGGGCGTCCAGGTCGCGGATCAGGCCGAGCGGGGCGACCCGCATGTTGGCGCCGCAGCCCTTGGAGCCCACGTCGCTGGCCTGCTGCCAGCGGTACTCGTCGTGGCTGAGCCGCTCGCAGGCGCGCAGGCAGGTCATGCCGGGGGCGCGGTTGTTCGACGGGGAGCGCCACCAGTAGACGAATTCCTCGCGGACCGGGCGCGCCAGCCGCAGCGGCGTCAGCGGGCCGCGGGCCAGGGCTGTGCGCAGGCCGCGGGCGAGGGCGAGCGTCATCTGGGTGTCGTCGGTGACCAACGCCTTCTGCGGCAGCGGGAGTCGCCGCCAGTCCGGGTGGTCGGCGGCGATCCGCTCGACGTCCTGGAACTCGGTCAGCCGGCCCATCGCGTCGCCGATCGCCAGCCCCAGCAGTGCCCCCGTCGCCTTGCCCACGGCCTTCTCCCCCGCTTCCCGTCACACGTCGACCAACAGCTCCTTGAGCCCGCGGATCACGTAGCCGGGGTTCCACTCGGGCTCGCGGACCAGCCGCAGGCCCGGGGCCCGGCGCAGCAGCGTGCCGTAGGACTCGGTGAGCTCCAGTCTGGCAAGGGGGGCGCCCAGACAGAAATGGATTCCGGCGCCGAAGGTGACGTGCGGGTTGTCGGTGCGGCCGAGGTCGAGGCGGTCGGGGTCGGCGAAGCGCTCCGGGTCGCGGTTGGCGGAGCCGAAGAGCAGGGCGATCTCGGCGCCGCGCGGCACGGTGACCCCGCGGACCTCGATGTCCTCCAGCACCCAGCGCTCGAACATCTGCAGCGGGGTGTCCCAGCGCATCAGTTCCTCGACGGCGGTGGGCAGCAGGGCGTCCACCGAGCCGCGCAGCCGGGCGAGCTCGCCGGGGTGGCGGAACAGCGCCCACCAGCCGTTGCCGGTGGTGTTGACGGTCGCCTCGTGGCCGGCGTTGAGCAGCAGCACGCAGGTGGAGACCATCTCCTGCTCGCTGAGCGCGTCGGAGCCCTCCTGGGCCTGGATCAGCGCGCTGATCAGGTCGGTGCCCGGGTTCCCCCGGCGCTCGCGGATCAGGGCGCGCAGGTAGTCGGAGAACTCGGTGCTGGCGGTGACGGCCCGGCGGGCGGCCTCCTCGCTCGGGTTGAGCTCGAACATCCCGGTGATGTCGGCGGACCAGGGGCGCAGCAGGTGCCGGTCGCCCTCCGGCACGCCGAGCATCTCGGCGATCACGGCGACCGGCAGCGGCTCGGCGACGGCGGAGATCAGGTCTCCGCCGCCGGCCGCGAGCAGGTCGTCGACGAGTTCCCCGGCGAGCCGCCGGACGGTCGGCCGCAGCCCTTCGACCATGCGCGGGGTGAAGGCCTTGGAGACCAGCCGGCGGATCCGGGTGTGGTCGGGGGCCTCCAGGTCGAGCAGCCCGTGGTCGTTGAGGGTGTGGAAGGGTTCGTGCGCCGGGTCGGGTTCGGGGCGGCCGAACTCCTGGTGGCTGAACCGGTGGGTGTAGGTGCGGCCGAGCCGCCGGTCGCGCAGCAGGGCGCTGACGTCCTCGTGGCGGGAGACCAGCCACTGGTTCGTCGGCTCGTGGTACGTCACCGGCGCGTGCTCGCGCAGTTCGGCGTACGCGTCGTACGGGTGGGCCACGAACTCCGCCGACCAGGGGTCGAACTTCGCCGTCGTCGTCATCGCTCGATCACTCCAGGCCGTGAGGGGAAGCCGGGAAGATCATCGTATGCGTGCGGTACGTCCGTAAAGGGTCCTTACGCCCCTTCCAGCACCAACCGGCGCACCAGCTTCGGCAGCGCCCGGGAGATCGGCTCCCGGATCACCTCGGCCGCGGCCGCGTCGTACGGGGTCTCCTCGGCGTTCACGATGATCAGCTTCGCGCCGCTCCGCACCGCGTTGTACGGCAGCCCGGCGACCGGGAACACCTGGAGGCTGGTGCCGATCGCAATGAAGACCTCGCAGGCCCGGGCGACGGAGTCGGCCTGACCGAGCACCTCCTGGTCCAGGTTCTCGCCGAACATCACGATCCGCGGCTTGAGGATGCCGCCGCACTCCCGGCAGGCCGGGTCCGGCTCCCCCGCCTCGACCCGGGCCAGCGCCTGCGCCATCGACCCGACCACCCGGCAGCTCAGGCACTGGGTCTCCCGGACGTTGCCGTGCAGTTCGAGCACCTTGCGGGCGGTCAGGCCGGCCCGCTGGTGCAGCCCGTCGATGTTCTGGGTGAGCACCCGCAGCGGCAGCCCGGAGCGCTCCAGGTCGACCAGCGCCCGGTGCCCGGCGTTCGGCTCGGCGGCCAGCCCGGCCGTCTCCAGCCGCATCCGCCAGGCCCGCGCGCGCACCTTCGTGTCGTCCCGGTACGGGCCGATGGTGACCAGTTCCTCGGCCGACGGGTCCTTGCGCCACAGCCCCTGCGGGCCGCGGTAGTCGGGGATGCCGGAGTCGGTCGAGATGCCCGCGCCGGTGAGCACGGCGATCAGGGGGCGCTTCGCGTTCATGCTCCGGACGGTACGGGCGGCGGGGCGCGGCGGCCACCGAAAATCCGGATGCGCCCCGTCAACTCCCGCCGCACACTGGGCCGGTCACCCACCGTTGCCGTGAAGGAGCCCCGTGCAGGGAGCAGTCAGCGTCTCGCCCGCCCAGATCCCCGAGCTGTTGCTCGGCCTGGCCACCGTCCGCCCGGTGTTCCTCTGGGGCGCCCCCGGGATCGGGAAGTCCTCCCTGGTCAGGGCGTTCGCCGAGTCGCTCGGTCTGGAGTGCGTGAGCCTGGTCGGCACCCAGCTCGCCCCGGAGGACCTGATCGGCGTCCCGCAGCTCACCCCCGAGGGCCGCTCCCGGTTCTGCCCGCCCGAGCAGATCGCCCGCGACGAGCCGTACTGCCTGTTCCTGGACGAGCTCAACGCGGCCTCGCCGGACGTCCAGAAGGCCTTCTACTCGCTGATCCTGGACCGCCGGATCGGCTCCTACGAGCTGCCGCCCGGCTCCATCGTGATCGGCGCCGGGAACCGCGCCACCGACGGCGCGCTCGCCCGCCCGATGGCCTCCGCGCTGGTCAACCGCATGGTCCACGTCCACCTGCGGGCCAGCGCCGAGGACTGGCTGCGCTGGGCGGCCGGCGCCGGGATCCACCCCTGGATCCTCGACCACCTCACCGACCGGCCGGACCACCTGTGGTCCGCCCCGCCCAAGACCGAGGAGCCGTTCTCCACCCCCCGCGCCTGGCACATGCTCTCCGACGCGCTGAACTCCTTCGGCCCCACCCTGGACGAGGAGACCCTCAAGGTGGTCACGTACGGGCTGCTCACCCCGCAGCACGCGATCGCCTTCTGCGGCTACGCGAAGATCGTCCGCAACTCCTACGGCCTGGAGGCGATCCTCAAGGGCGACGCCCGCTGGCCGCACCGGCTGGAGGACCGCGACCTGCTCTACTACCTGGCCGACGCCTTCCGCGGCCGGCTGGTCAAGGAGCTGCCCGCCAGCAAGGAGCACGCCTCCGGGGCGCAGCGGCAGACCGCCTTCCGGGCCAAGTCGCTGCTGGTGCAGCTGGCCGAGATCTCGGTGGAGGTCGCCCAGACGGTGATCGCGGACGGCGCGGACGGCAACCCGGTGCTGCCCTCCTGGTTCCTGATCGAGGCCGCCCGGGACATGCCCCGACTGGTCGAGGCCCGCCGGTGAAGCGGCCGGCCAAGGCCGCCGCGAAGAAGCCCGACCCGGGCACCGTGGCCTTCGAGGAGGGCGTCCGGCTGCTGCGCGGCAACCCGGCCCTCGCCGCCCTGCGGGCCGACGTCTGCCGCTCCGAGGAGTGCACCACCGCCCCGCCCGACGGCTGGGCGGTGGCCGACTCCGACGGCACCCTGCACGTCAACCCGCGCCGCCGGGCCGAACCCGAGGAGTGGGCCTGGGTGCTGGCGCACGGCCTGCTGCACCTCGGCTTCGGCCACCTCCCGGGCGACCGCGGCACCCGCACCCAGCCCGACCCGTACCAGGTCGCCGCCCGCTGCGCCGTGGTCAACCGCTTCCTCGCCACCTTCCCGGTCGGCCGCGCCCCGGTCACCCTCCCGCAGGAGTACCCGGGCGGGGACGAGGAGGAGCTGGCCGAGCGCTGGCGCCGCGACGGCCTGCCCCTGCCCGGCACCGCCGGGACGGCCGGCACCGCCGACTGCGACCAGCTGCTGGTCGAGTGGCGCGGGCACGGCCGGGCCCGCGAGGACTGGCCGGCGGCCTTCGCGGCCGCCCTCACCCGCACCATGTCCGCCGCGATGGACCGGGCCGGCGGCCGGATCGACGCCGAGACCGGCGAGCGCCTGCCCGAGCGGCCCTGGAACCGGGCGCTCAACTGGTTCGTCTCCTCGTACCCGCTGCTCGGCGGCATCGCGGCCGGCCTCACCGTCGTCGCCGACGCCGAACTCGCCCGGGCGCACGGCATCGCCGTCGCCGCCGTCAACGCCGAGGCCGCCGAGATCTACGTGAACCCGCTGCGCCACCACTCCGACGAGGAGTGGCGGTTCATCCTCGGCCACGAGATCCTGCACGCCGCCCTGCGGCACGGCGAGCGCCGCGGCGGGCGGGACCCGTTCCTGTTCAACGTCGCCGCCGACTACGTCATCAACGGCTGGCTGCTGGAGATGAACGTCGGCGAGATGCCCGACGGGCTGCTGCACGACCCGCAGGTGAAGGGCCTGTCGGCCGAGGAGGTGTACGACCGGATCGCCCGCGACCAGCGCCGGATCCGCCGGCTCGCCACCCTCGCCGGGAAGAACCGCCCGGACATCCTCGGCGAGCCGCTGGGACCGCCGCGGGACTACGTCGACCTGGACGACTTCTACCGGCGCGGCCTCCAGCAGGGCTTCGAGCTGCACGGCCGTGAACGCGGGCTGCTCCCGGCCGGGCTGGTCGAGGAGATCCGCGCGCTCGCCCACCCGCCGCTCCCCTGGGACGCGCGGCTGGCGCGCTGGTTCGACGAGTTCGTGCCGCGCCCGGAGCCGGTGCGCAGCTACTCCCGCCCGGCCCGCCGGCAGTCCGCCACCCCGGACATCCCCCGGGCCGGCCGCTACCACCCCGAGGAGGAGGTGCCGCGCTGCACCTTCGGGGTGGTCCTGGACACCTCCGGCTCGATGGACCGGACGCTGCTCGGCAAGGCCCTCGGCGCGATCGCCTCCTACGCCGCCGCCCGGGACGTCCCGGCCGCCCGGGTGGTGCACTGCGACGCCGCCCCGCACGACGCCGGGTACCTCCCGGTCGAGGAGATCGCCGGGCGGCTGCGGGTGCACGGGCGCGGCGGCACCGTCCTCCAGCCGGGCATCGACCTGCTGGAGCGGGCCGAGGACTTCCCGCCCGGGGCGCCGGTCCTGGTGATCACCGACGGCATGTGCGACGTGCTGCGGCTGCGCCGGGAGCACGCCTTCCTCGTCCCGCGCGGAGCCGGACTGCCGTTCACCCCGCGCGGACCGGTCTTCCGGATGAGCTGACGGGCCGACGGGCCAACGAGCCACCGGACGGTCAGGCCAGCGCCGGGGCAGGGGCGGCGCCGGGCCGCACCAGCGGGGACAGCGCCACCAGGTAGCAGGCGGCGGCCAGCGGGACGAAGGCCAGGTCGGCCGCCGAGGCGACGGTGCCGACCAGCATCAGCACCGGGCTCCACCAGCGCAGCGTCCGGGCCGCGCCGACCGAGGCGGCGACCAGCAGGGCCAACAGGCCGACATAGAACAGCAGCGGGCCGACCTGGTAGACGGCGGGGAGCACCCCGGGGACGGACTGCACCCGGTCGAACAGCCGCGACTGCTCGGCCTTGTCCGCCGCGGCCAGGCCGACGCACAGGTCGATCCCGATCTGCGCCAGCGAGGCCGCCAGGCCCGCGAACGCCGTCCCCAGCGCGGCGTTCGCGGCCAGCCGCCCGGCGGTGGTGCCGCGCGGGGCGAGCAGTCGGCGCAGCGCGAGGAAGACCGGGGCGAACAGCAGCAGCCCGGCGAACATCGCGGTGTGGCCGAGCGTCCAGCCGAGACCCGGCTCGCGGGAGCCGGGCACCAGGCGGATGCCGCCGTACAGGGCCATCAGGGCGGGGGCGCCGACGGCGGCGTAAGCGGTGAGGCGGGTGTTCCGGATGGCGTTCATCTGACGATCTCCTGCGGTGTCCGTGGTCCGTTCCGACACCGCAGAGCCTCCCGGTCCGACCCCTCGTCGCGGATCGCCCGTACCGGCGAAACCGGCCCCTCCCCCGCAAGGGGGAGTCCCCTCAGGACTCCCCCGCCACCACCGCCCCGGCCTCGTACGCGAACACCACCGCGTGCACCCGGTCGCGCAGTCCGAGCTTGCTCAGCACATTGCTGACGTGGGTCTTCACGGTGTGCTCGCTGACCACCAACTCGGCCGCGATCTCCGCGTTGGACAGCCCGCGCGCGATCAGCTGCAGCGTCTCCTGCTCGCGCAGGGTCAGCTGCTCCAGCAGCTTGGACGGCGGCCGCACCGCCCGCTCCCGGCCGCCCGGGCGGCGGGCCGCGAACTCGCCGATCAGCCGCTTGGTCACCGAGGGCGCGAGCAGCGCCTCGCCCGAGGCCACCATGCGCACCCCGTGCGCCAGGTCGTCCCGGCGGACGTCCTTCAACAGGAAGCCGCTGGCGCCCGCGTACAGCGCGTCGAAGACGTAGTCGTCGACGTCGAAGGTGGTCAGCATGATCACCTTGGTGGCCGGGAACTCCTCGCACACCCGGCGGGCCGCCTCCAGGCCGTCCATCACCGGCATCCGGACGTCCAGCAGCAGCACGTCCGGGTTGTGCGCGCGCACCGCCTCGACCGCCTCGGCGCCGTCGCAGGCCTCGGCGACCACCTCGATGTCCGGCTGGGCGTCCAGGATCATCCCGAACCCGGCCCGCACCAGCTCCTGGTCGTCCGCGACCACCACCCGTATCGGCGTCATCCGCCCACCCTCTCCACCACGCCCGTCGGCCCCAGCGGCAGCCGGACACTCACCAGGAAACCCCTGCCCTCCGGCCCCGGACCGGCCTCGGCCCGGCCGCCGCAGGCCGCGGCCCGCTCGCGGATGCCGACCAGCCCGCGCCCGCCGGACCAGCCGGCCACCGTACGGTCGGCGGCCGGCGGCATCCCGCGACCGTTGTCGGAGACCACCACCTCCAGCACCCCGTCGGCCCGCCCCACCCGGATCGCCACCCGGTCCGCCCCGGAGTGCTTGACCGTGTTGGTCAGCGCCTCCTGCACGATCCGGTACGCGGCCGCCTCCACGTCGGCGGGCAACCCGCCCAGCCCGTCCGCGAGTTCGAGGTCCACCCGCAGGCCCGTCCCGCGCACCCGCTCGGCCACGTCGGCGAGTTCGGCCAGCCGGGGCTGCGGCGCCAGCTCCCGCTCCGCCTCCGGGTCCTTCAACACGCCGAGCACCCGCCGCAGTTGCACCATCGCGTCGCGGCCCGCGTCGGCGATGGTGTCGAAGGCGCGGATCGCCCGGTCCGGGTTGTCGCGCACCACCAGCGGCCCGGCCTCGGCCTGGATGACCATCAACGACACCGCGTGCGCCAGGATGTCGTGCATCTCCCGGGCGATCCGGGCCCGCTCCTCGGCGACCGCCCGGGCCGCCTCGCTGGCCGCCCGCACCCCCGCCTCCCGCACCCGCTCGGCCTGCATCCGGGCCAGCTCCCGCTGGGTGCGCACCAGGGCGCCGAAGACGAAGGAGCCGCCCGAGGTCAGCACGCTGAACAGCGCGCCGTTCGGCGAATGGGTGCCGATCACATTGGCGACCACCACGACCGCCAGCACCGGCCAGCGCTGCCGGTCGGGGAAGCGCTCCGCGATGGTGTACATCCCGATCACCGCGTACAGCGGTACCTGCGGGTTCGCGGAGTGCGCCACCACCGACAGCGCCAGCGAGGGCACGGCGCCCGCGATCAGGCCCAGCAGCGAGACCTTGCGCCGCCAGGGCAGGAACAGCGCGGTGGACACCGCCAGCGGGTACACCCACCAGGGCCAGTCGGTGTCGTCGTTGTAGACCGACCAGACCGACACCGCCGCCGAGCAGACCGCCAGGAAGGTGTCCAGCACGTACGGGCTCAGCCCGGCCGTCCGGCTCCGCCAACGCGCCGCGCGCTCCACCGTCGTACCTCCCCCGTACCCGGGGACCCCGTCCCCGCGGAGAAGATCATGCCCTACCGGCAGAACCACCGGCACCGCCCGACCGGACACCGCCCGACCGGACACCGCCGGGCCGGACACCACCGCCCGGCCGGGAGCCGCTCGGCCGGACACCGCCCGGTCAGACACCGCTGACCGTCACACCGCCGGTCTCCGCCCGCGCCGTGATGCTGTGCGCCGCACCCGGCCGCGAGGGGACGCTCACGTCCGACCCGCCGTTCCCGGCCTGCGCGTCCACCACGTACGCCTCCCCGGACGGCACCCGCAGCCGCACCCCGCCGTTGCCGACCCGGGCCTCCAGCGCCGACGGCGCCGCCGCGAAGTCGGCCCGCACGCCGCCGTTGGTCGCGCTCAGGCGCGCCGTCGGGGAGGTCAGCCCGGTGGCCTCGACCCCGCCGTTCTCCACCGCGGCCTCCACCGCGGCGGACAGCCCCGTCAACCGCACCCCGCCGTTCTCCTCCTTGATCCGCACCTTGGTGCCGGCCGGCACCTGCACCTCGTACCCGACCCCGCAGGAGTCGCAGGAGTACCCCAGCCGCAGCACGCCGTCCTTCACCTCGTGGGTGCTCTTCGGCGCGGACCCCCGGTAGCTCTGCTTCTCGACGACGTGCACCGAGTCACCGGTGCCGGTCACCACGACCCCGCCGTTCTCCCCCTCGACCACCAGCTCCCCGACCGGCTCGGCCACCCCGTAGGTCACCGTCCGGTGCTCGTCCGACTCCAGGAACGGCAGGCACCCCTGCATCCCCAGCACCACCGCCGCCGTGATCGCCACCGCGCCCAGCACCCGCTTCATGTCCGGCCCCCTTCGCAAAGCCCCGCCGTCCCGACACCGAGAACCCTCCCGCGACCGGCCCCCTCGGCACCTCCCTCCGCGGAGCGGTTCCCGCCCCTCCCCCGTGCGGGGGATGGCGGGCAATTCACGGATTCACCGGCGCGGCCGCCGCTTCGCCGGTAGCTTGTTTGCCCGCGCTCAACCTCCCGGAGCCGCACCACGCCCAGGCACTGACGACGAGGGCTGATCAGGCAATGGCCAACACCCCGCCCGGCGGACCGGGTCCCGCGACCGGGCACGGCCTGGACGACCGCGTGCCCTTCCTGGCCCGGCTCGACCACGCCGACCGCACCGCCCTGCTCGCCCTCGGCCACCGGCTCGACTACCCCGCCCGCTCCACCGCACTGCGCGAGGGCGAACCCTCCGACCACGTCCTGCTCGTCCTGCACGGCTGGCTCAAGGTGACCGCCCTCGCCGAGAACGGCTACGAGGCCCTGCTCGCCCTGCGCGGGCCGGGCGACATCGTCGGCGAGTCCGCCGCCCTCAGCGGCCGGCCCCGGGCCGCCACCGTCACCGCGCTGGAGCAGGTCTCCGCCACCGCCGTCGACCGGGCCGCCTTCACCACCTACCTGCAGAACACCCCCGCCGCCGCGATGCAGCTCCTGGCACTCTCCACCGACCGGCTGCGCGCCGCCGACCAGCACCGGCTCAAGTTCGCCTCGCTCAGCGTCAGCGAACGCCTCGCCGACCTCCTGCTGGAACTCGCCCGCACCCACGGCCGCCGCACCGCCGAGGGCATCGTCGTCTCCGTCCCGCTCAGCCAACAGGAACTCGCCGGCTCCGTCGGCGCCTCCCGCGAGGCCGTCGCCCGCCTGCTCAAGTCCCTGCGGGACCGCGGCATCGTCGTCACCCGCCGCCGCTCCCTGGTCGTCGCGCGCCCCGACCTGCTCCGGAGGCCCGGCCAACTCCGCTGATCCGCACAGCAGTTCTGTGCACACCGTCACAGAGCGAGTACCTCAACGGCGCTCACGCCGACCTGCCCGGCACGGGCAGGCTGAGGCCGACGACGAATCGAGAGGCGACCATGACCGATCCGGTGAACCACACCATCCTGCTGCTGGACATCGAACAGTTCGGCCGACGGGACGACGTCGAGCAGGCCTTCATGCGCCGCATGCTCTACTCCGTCCTGCACGAGACGCTGCGCAGCGCCGGGGTCGAACCCGCCGAACAGCGCCTGGAGGACCGTGGCGACTCGGTGATGGCCCTGATCAACGCCACCGTCCCCAAGGCCCGGCTGCTGCACGCGCTGATCAACGAGACCCCCACCCTGCTGCACGCCAACAACCGCCTCGCGGCCGCCGGCGCCCGGGTACGGCTGCGGATCGTGCTCGCCTCCGGCGAGGTCGCCGTCCAGGAACTCGGCGGAGCCCTCGGCGGCGCCGTCGGCTGGGACCTCAACCAGGCCTTCCGGCTGCTCGACTCGACCCCGCTCCGGGAGGCCCTCCGGCACCGCGAGGGGCCCTGCGCCCTCGCCGTGTCCGACGCGCTCTACCAGGGCATCGTCCGGCACGGCCACGGCGGCCTGGCGCCGGAGGCGTTCCACCGGGTCACCGTCCAGGGCAAGGAGGGCGAGTTCCCGGCCTGGCTGCACGGCGCACCCGCCCCCGACGCCCCGGAACCCGCCCCGGCGAGCACCCTGACCACCACCTGGGCCCTGGCAGCGGCACCGCCCCCGGCACCGGCGGCCGCCCAGGGCGCCGCCACCTTCCAGTTCCTCGGCGGCACCCCCACCTTCGGCGGCAACCTCATCGGCGGCGACCAGCACGTCGTCTCCGGCGGCCAGGTCCACGGCGACGTCAACACCGGCAACACCGTCGGCGGCGACCGATGACCACCACCGCCGAGCCGGAGGCCACGGACCAGGAGGACGGCCTCCAGGAAGCCCCGCCCGAGGACCCGCAGAACGCCGTGGAGGCCGTCCAGGAACTCCTGGAGCACGTCCCGGACTCCTTCGCCGGCCGCACCTACCTCTTCGCCGGCGGCACCCCCGGCTTCGGCGGCGACCTCATCGGCGGCGACCGGCACACCGTCTCCGGCGGCCAGGTCCACGGCGACGTCGTCACCGGCCACAAGACCACGATCTACCAGGTCGGCGGGGCCGCACTGCACGCCTCCGGGCTGGTCCCGACCGATGAACTCATCGCCCTGGTCGAGGTCTTCCGGCCCGGACCGGCCTTCGACCAGGCTCTCGTGCACCTCCGCGAGCAACGGGTCCTGGTCCTCACCGGCCGGGCGGACACCGGCCGCCGCGCCGCCGCACTGATGCTGCTGCGTGAGCTGGGCATCGACCGGATTCGAAACCTGGACCCGGATGTCAGTCCCACCGCCCTGCTCAACGGCGTCGAACGGGCCGAGGGGTACGTGCTCACCGACTACACGGCCTCCCGCACCCGCCCACTGCTCCGATCCGACCTCCACCGCCTGCGCGAGGCACTCGCCAAGCAGGACGGCTACCTGGTCATCACCACCACCCCCTCCCCCACGCTCCGCGAACTCCCCACGGTCGGCTGGTCACCGCCCGACCCGGGGCTCGTCCTCGGTGCCCATCTGCGGGCACTGCGGGACGACGGCGTCCCCTTCGAGCAGCTGCTCGCCCTGGACCCCGTCGAGGGGTTCCTGGCCAAGTACCCGCCGATCCGGGAGATCGCCGAGTTCGCCGTCAGGCTGGCGGCCTACTCCCCGTCGACCGGCAGGCCCTCCGACCTCGCCGACTTCGGTCGGGGCGCGGTCCAGGAGAAGGTCGGCCGCTGGTTCGGGGACGACGGACTCCCCCTCCACGACAAGGCCTTCCTGATCTCCCTGGCCGTCTTCGACCACGCCCCCTACACCCTCGCCGCCGAGTGCGCCGACAAGCTGTTCCGCCGCCTGGAGACCATCCGCACCCCCGGCCGCCCGGACGGCATCCCGCCGTTCGGGAGCTCGGTCGAGGACCGGATGGCCCTCGCCCGGGCCGAGCTCACCGAGGAGTCCGAGCAGACCCCCTGGGGCCCGGTCCCCCAGCGGATGGCCTCCTTCCTGGACCCCCGCACCTCCCCCACCCTGCTGCGCGAGGTCTGGACGAGCCACCCCTCCGCCCGCCCCGCGATCACCGGCTGGCTGAACGCCCTGGCCACCGACTCCCGCGCCCTGGTCCGCACCCGGGTGGCCTCCACCACCGCCCTGCTGGCCTCGGTCGACCTCTCCGCCGCCATGAGCGGGCTGCTCGGTCCCTGGTCCGGCGCCAAGGACTTCCGGCTCTGCCTCCAGGCCGCCAACAGCCTCGCCCTCGCCTACCACGCGGGCACCGCGGCCGTGCCCCGCATCCTGCGCGGCTGGGCCGGCGACGACAACGCCCGCCGCCGCTGGACGGCCATCCGCTGCTACGCCCTGCTCGGCCCGCTGCTGCCGACCCAGGCCCTGGAGGCCTTCGCCCTGGCCGCCGAGCGGCTGACCGCCGGCGAGCTCGACCAGCTGACCGCCGGGTTCCGGCCCGGCGCGCGGCCGTCGGAGCAGCCCGACCGCCACCAGGCGCTCGGGCTGCTCGAAGCGGCCGAGCTGATGCTGCTCTCCGCCGAGGCCGAGCTGACCCTGCGCACCCTGGTCCGTTGGCTCTCCGGCCCGGCCGCCCTGCGCCAGCTGGCCCTGGCCGCCTTCCTGACCACCGCGCAGCGCACCGAGGACACCGCCGTGGGCCGGCCGCTGCTGCTCGACTGGTACGCCCGGAGCCCGCGACCCGAGCCGGGAGGTGTGCGCAGCGTCACCGTGCTGCCCGCGCCCGAGGAGCCCGCGCCGGTCCGGGCGCTGCTGGTCGCCCTGTGGCGCACGGCCCTGGAGGACCCGCACTACCGCGATGCCGCCCTGGGCGTGCTGCGCGGCTGGCTGGTCGGCGCCGCCGACCAGCCCGGCACCACCGCCCGGCTCACCGAACTCTTCGACGACCTGGCCGTCACCGAGCGCGACCGCCGGCGGCTCGACCACCTGGTCCGCACCGTACGCGCCGACGGCCCGGCGACCGCGGCGCTGCCCGGCAACTGACACAGCACCGTCCGACCCGTCCCGATCCTGGAGCACCCGCGCATGTCGGCACGACACCGCCCCGACCTCCCCCACGGAGACCTGACCGACCCGGTCCTGACGGTCCACCCGCTGGGCCGCGCGCTCGGCCTGCCCAAGCGCCCGGCCGCCCGGGCCGACTCCGCCCTCGTCCTGACCACCCCGTCCGGGGAGCACCAGGTCTACCTGCCCCCGCACCGCCCGGGGTTCAGCGACCTGGTGGGCCGCAACTACCAGTCCGCGTACGAGGTCGACCTCGGCCTGCACCACCTGCGGGCCGAGGAGCGGCTGCCCGGCCGGGACGACGTCGGAGCCTTCGAGGCCGTGGTGGAGATCGACTGGCAGGTGTCGGCCGCGGAGCTGGTCGTGGCGAGCCGGATCCGCGACGTCCCCGCGCTGCTGGTCCCGCGGATCCGGCAGCGGATGCGGGCGGTCACCCGCCACCTCTCCACCGACCGGAGCGGCGAGGCCGAGTCCGCCGTCCAGGAGGAGCTGGACGGCTTCCCGGTCGCCGAGGCCGAGGGCCTGCGGGTGCGCTGCACCGTCCAGTTGGACATCGACCAGGCCGCCCGCGAGCAGAAGGAGCGGCTGCGCGGCTACCACTTCGACACCCAGGCCCACCCGCACGCCCTCCGGCAGGTCCAGGAGTCCAACGAGGTCCTCGCCGCGAAGGCGAAGTTCTACCAGTACCACCTGGAGCAGGGCGGGGTGACCGCCTGGGCCCTCCAGGTGGCCGCTCACCCCGAGGACCTGAAAGCCGCCCTCACGTACTTGAAGGACGAGCAGCAGGAGCTGGTCCAGGGCCAGCTCCAGGTGATCCAGCGGCTGCTCGACCAGAACGGCCTGGAGGAGTTCGAGCTGGAGGGCCCGCGCCAGGAGGCGAAGGCCGCGCTCGAAGCGATCCTGCGCCACCGGCCCGCGGGCCCAGGCACGCCCCGGCTCGACAAGGGCCCGAACCCGCCGTTGCCGCAGTGAACCCGAGGAGTCCCGCCGTGTCCGCCCCCGCCGGTACCGCCCCGGTGCCCCCGCCGCCGGGTACCGCCCTGCTCGCCGAGCTGCGCACCGAGATCGCCCGCGCGGACAGCAAGGCGGCCGTCCTGGTCGCCGCCCTCGGCGTGATCGTCGGAGTGCTCGGCGGCCTGCTCACCAGCACCGGCTGGGCGCCGCAGCAGCTCTCCGGCGCGGCGAAGGCGTTGCTGGCCCTCGGCGGCCTGGGCATCGCCGTCTCCCTGGTCTCGCTGCTGCTCGCGGTGCTGCCCCGCTTCCGGCGCAGCACCTGGCGCCCGGGCCGCCCGCTCGGCTACTTCGGGGACATCCGGCTGGCCGCCGAACGGGGGCTGCTCACCGACGCCCTGGCCGACACCGAGCGGCTGGCCGCGGAGGCCGTCCGGGCCGCGCTCGCGGAGAACAGCCTGATCGCCGCGCGGAAGCACTCCTGGGTCCGGGTCGGCATCCTCGCCTTCGGCGCCGGTCTGTTCCCGCTGGTCACCGCCCTGTTCCTGGGCTGACCGGCCTGCCCAGCACCGCCCAGCACCGTCCTGCCCAACCCGTCACCGTACGGACGCCGCCGTGCGCGCGTCCCGTCCCCGAGGACCCCGCCATGACCGAACCGACCTACCCGGACGCCACACCGCCGCCGTACCCGACGGCCGCCCCGCCGCAGTACCCGACCGTCCCGCCCCAGTACCCCACGGCCGCCCCGCAGTACCCGACGGCGCAGCCGCCCGCCTACCCGACCGCCGCTCCCCCGCCGCCGCCCCCGTACCCCGCGCCGGCCCCGCAGCCCCCCGCCCCACCGCAGTACCCCACCGCCGTCCCGCCCCAGTACGCTCCCCCGCCCCAGCCCCAGCAGCAGCCCCAGCACCCCCCGCGCGTCCCCGCCCAGGGCTTCGCCCCGCCGCCCGCCCCGCCCCGGCCGCCGGTCCTCGACCCCACCGTCGACATCGACCCGCACACCGGCCGGGTCCACCTGGCCGCCCGCCAGCGCGGCGCCGACGCCACCGCGGTCGGCCAACTGCTGCTCCAGCTGCCGCACTTCCTGTGCAGCCTGCTGGTCGTCACGCTGGTCTCGCTGCTCCTCCCCGAGCCGCTCAACCTGGTGCTGATCGGCCTCTGGATCGCCTCCGGCTCGCTGGTGTTCCACCGCCCGACCGAGAAGGTGCTCGCCCGCTACCTGTTCCGGATGCGTCCGGCGCTGCACTCCGAGCTGACCAGGCTGGAGCCGATCTGGCACCAGGTGACCGCCAAGGCGGGGGTGAACCCGGAGACGTACGACCTGTGGATCGAGGACCACAAGGCCGTCAACGCCACCGCGGCCGCCGGCCACATCGTCGGGGTCACCCGGTACGCGCTGGAGACCCTCCCCGACGCCCAGCTGGCCGCCGTGCTCGCCCACGAGCTCGGCCACCACCGCGGCGGCCACGCCTGGGCGACCCTGCTCGGCTACTGGTACTCGATGCCGGCCCGGATCGCCTGGGCGGTCTTCCGGATCGCGGCGGTCGTGGCGTTCCGGATCGCCTCGGTGTTCTCGCTGCTCGGCGCCCTGGTGGTCGGGCTGGTCTCGGTGGTCCTGGTGGTGGCCGTGGCGCTCTCCTTCCCGCCGCTGCTGCTGGTCCTGGTCACGCCGTACCTGCTGGCCGCGGTCGGCCGCCGCTCCGAGCTGAGGGCGGACGTCCAGGCCGCCGAACTCGGTTTCGCGGACGCCATGATCGAGGTCTTCCACGGCTTCCTGCGGGACGAGGAGGAGGCCCTGGCGGCCGCCGCGCGGGAGAACGGGGGCCGGGCCGTCGGCCCGGGCCTGGGCCGGCGGCTGCTGTCCAGCCACCCGGACACCCACACCCGGATCCGCCGGCTGGAGGACTGGCGCGCGGCCGCGGCCGCCCCGGCCCGGTAGCGCCCGGAACGCCGGCCAGGAGCGCCGGCCCGGAACACCCGCCGGGAGCACCGGTCGGAAACGCCGCAGGGCGGCCACCCCGTGAGGGGTGACCGCCCTGCGATCAGTGACGCTCGACTCAGCCGGTGTACGGGCCGTAGTCGTAGTCGTCCAGCGGAACCGCCTGGCCGGAGCCAGCGCCGAAGGGCGACAGGTCGTAGTCGTCGTAGCCGACGGCCGAGTACATGGCGGCCTTGGCCTCCTCGGTCGGCTCGACCCGGATGTTGCGGTAGCGGGGCAGACCCGTACCGGCCGGGATGAGCTTACCGAGGATGACGTTCTCCTTGAGGCCCAGCAGCGGGTCCGACTTGGCGTGGATCGCCGCGTCGGTGAGGACCCGGGTCGTCTCCTGGAAGGAGGCGGCCGACAGCCAGGACTCGGTGGCCAGCGAGGCCTTGGTGATACCCATCAGCTGCGGACGGCCGGAGGCGGGGTGACCGCCCTCGGAGACCACGCGACGGTTCTCGGTCTCGAAGCGGCCGCGCTCGACGAGCTCGCCCGGGAGCAGCTCGGCGTCGCCCGACTCGATGATCGTCACGCGGCGGAGCATCTGCCGGATGATGATCTCGATGTGCTTGTCGTGGATCGACACGCCCTGCGAGTTGTAGACCTTCTGGACTTCGGCGACCAGGTGGATCTGGACGGCGCGCTGGCCCATGATGCGCAGGACGTCGTGCGGGTTGGTGGCACCCATGGTCAGCTTCTGGCCGACCTCGACCGCCTCGCCCTCGCTGACCAGCAGCTTGACACGCTTCGAGACCGGGTAGGCGATCTCGTCGGTGCCGTCGTCCGGCGTGATGACGATCTTGCGGGTCTTCTCGGTGTCCTCGATCCGCGCGCGGCCGGTGGCCTCGGAGATCGGGGCCACACCCTTGGGGGTGCGGGCCTCGAAGAGCTCGACGACACGCGGCAGACCCTGGGTGATGTCGTCACCGGCCACACCACCGGTGTGGAAGGTACGCATGGTCAGCTGGGTGCCGGGCTCACCGATGGACTGGGCGGCGATGATGCCGACCGCCTCACCGATGTCGACCAGCTTGCCGGTGGCCAGCGAACGGCCGTAGCAGAAGGCACAGGTGCCGACGGCCGACTCACAGGTGAGGATCGAGCGGACCTTGACCTCGGACACGCCGTGGCGGATCAGCTCGTCCATCAGCACGTCACCGAGGTCGGTGTTGGCGGTGGCGAGCAGCTTGCCGTCGACGGTGATGTCCTCGGCGAGCATGCGGGCGTACACGCTGGTCTCGACGTCGTCGGCCTTGCGCAGCACGCCGTCGGCGCCCACGGAGCCGATCGACAGCTTGAGGCCGCGCTCGGTGCCGCAGTCCTCCTCGCGAATGATGACGTCCTGGGAGACGTCGACCAGACGACGGGTGAGGTAGCCGGAGTCGGCGGTACGGAGGGCGGTGTCCGCCAGACCCTTACGGGCACCGTGGGTGGAGATGAAGTACTCCAGCACGGTGAGACCCTCACGGAACGACGCCTTGATGGGTCGCGGGATGGTCTCGTTCTTGGCGTTGGACACCAGACCACGCATACCGGCGATCTGGCGCATCTGCATCATGTTTCCACGAGCACCCGAGTCGACCATCATGAAGATGGGGTTCGTCTTCGGGAAGTTCTCGTTCATGGCCTCGGCGACCTCGTTGGTCGCCTGGGTCCAGATGCCGATGAGCTCCTGCTTGCGCTCGTCGTTGGTGATCAGGCCGCGCTCGTACTGACGCTGGACCTTCTCCGCCTTCGCCTCGTAGCCCTCGAGGATCTGGGGCTTGTTCGGCGGGACGACGACGTCGGAGATCGAGACGGTGACGCCCGAGCGGGTCGACCAGTGGAAACCGGACGCCTTGAGGTTGTCCAGGGTCGCCGCGACGACGACCTTGGGGTAGCGCTCCGCCAGGTCGTTGACGATCGCGGAGAGCTGCTTCTTGCCCACCTCGTAGTCGACGAACGGGTAGTCCTCGGGCAGCAGCTCGTTGAAGAGCGCGCGGCCCAGGGTGGTGCTGAGGCGGAAGGGCTCGCCGTCGAACCAGGTCGACTGGCCCTCCTCGTCCACCGGCGGGGTCCAGCCACGGGGCGGGACGGTGCCGGCGGCCAGGCGCAGCTCGATCGGGGCCTGGACGTCCAGCTCGCGGGCGTCGAAGGCCATGATCGCCTCGGCGGTCGACGAGAAGGTGCGGCCGGCGCCCTTCACGTTGTCGCGGTCCGAGGTCAGGAAGAACAGGCCGAGCACCATGTCCTGGGTCGGCATGGTGACGGGGCGACCGTCGGCCGGCTTGAGGATGTTGTTCGAGGACAGCATCAGGATGCGGGCCTCGGCCTGCGCCTCCGCGGAGAGCGGCAGGTGGACGGCCATCTGGTCACCGTCGAAGTCCGCGTTGAACGCGGTGCAGACGAGCGGGTGGATCTGGATGGCCTTGCCCTCGACCAGCTGCGGCTCGAAGGCCTGGATGCCGAGGCGGTGCAGGGTGGGCGCACGGTTCAGCAGGACGGGGTGCTCGGCGATGACCTCTTCGAGCACGTCCCACACGACCGGGCGGGCGCGCTCGACCATGCGCTTGGCCGACTTGATGTTCTGCGCGTGGTTCAGGTCGACCAGGCGCTTCATCACGAACGGCTTGAAGAGCTCCAGCGCCATGGCCTTCGGCAGACCGCACTGGTGCAGCTTGAGCTGCGGGCCGACGACGATGACCGAACGGGCCGAGTAGTCGACTCGCTTGCCGAGCAGGTTCTGACGGAAACGACCCTGCTTGCCCTTGAGCATGTCGCTCAGGGACTTGAGCGGGCGGTTGCCCGGGCCGGTGACCGGACGGCCGCGGCGGCCGTTGTCGAACAGCGCGTCGACGGCCTCCTGGAGCATGCGCTTCTCGTTGTTCACGATGATCTCGGGGGCACCGAGGTCGAGCAGGCGCTTCAGGCGGTTGTTGCGGTTGATCACGCGGCGGTACAGGTCGTTCAGGTCGGAGGTCGCGAAGCGGCCACCGTCCAGCTGCACCATCGGACGCAGGTCCGGCGGGATGACCGGGACGCAGTCCAGCACCATGCCGTTGGGCTTGTTGCTGGTCTGCAGGAACGCGGAGACGACCTTGAGGCGCTTGAGCGCACGGGTCTTCTTCTGGCCCTTGCCGGTGCGGATGATCTCGCGGAGGCGCTCGGCCTCCTCCGCCAGGTCGAAGGTCTCCAGGCGGTCCTTGAGGGCCGCGGCGCCCATCGAGCCGGAGAAGTAGGTGCCGAAGCGGTCGCGCAGCTCGCGGTAGAGCAGCTCGTCGCCCTCCAGGTCCTGGACCTTGAGGTTCTTGAAGCGGGCCCACACCTCGTCGAGGCGGTCGAGCTCGCGCTGCGCGCGGTCGCGCAGCTGCTTCATCTCGCGCTCGGCGCCCTCGCGCACCTTGCGGCGCACGTCGGCCTTGGCGCCCTCGGCCTCCAGCTCGGCGAGGTCGGACTCGGCCTTCTTGGCGCGGCCTTCGAGGTCGGAGTCGCGGCGGTTCTCGATCTGCTGGCGCTCGACCGAGACGTGCGCCTCCAGGGACGGCAGGTCGCGCTGGCGGCGCTCGTCGTCGACCCAGGTGATCATGTAGGCGGCGAAGTAGATGACCTTCTCGAGGTCCTTCGGCGCCAGGTCGAGCAGGTAGCCGAGGCGGGACGGCACGCCCTTGAAGTACCAGATGTGGGTGACCGGGGCGGCCAGCTCGATGTGGCCCATCCGCTCGCGGCGCACCTTGGCGCGGGTCACCTCGACGCCGCAGCGCTCACAGATGATGCCCTTGAAGCGGACGCGCTTGTACTTACCGCAGTAGCACTCCCAGTCCCGGGTCGGGCCGAAGATCTTCTCGCAGAAGAGGCCGTCCTTTTCGGGCTTCAGGGTGCGGTAGTTGATGGTCTCCGGCTTCTTGACCTCGCCGTGCGACCACTGGCGGATGTCGTCGGCGGTGGCCAGGCCGATGCGGAGCTCGTCGAAGAAGTTGACGTCAAGCACTGGTCGTCAAGCCCTCTTTCGTGATTCGAGAGTTTGTCTGTGGTCTGAGGGGGGCCTGGGGGCGGGCCGGCTGCGCGCTCTGCTTGATTCAGAAGCGCGAGCCGGCCCGACCTCCGTCAGACCTCTTCGACGCTGCTCGGCTCGCGCCGGGACAGGTCGATGCCGAGCTCTTCGGCGGCGCGGAAGACGTCCTCGTCGGAGTCCCGCATCTCGATGGACTGGCCGTCCGAGGACAGCACCTCCACGTTGAGGCAGAGCGACTGCATTTCCTTGATGAGAACCTTGAAGGACTCGGGAATGCCGGGCTCGGGGATGTTCTCGCCCTTGACGATGGCCTCGTAGACCTTCACGCGGCCGAGCACGTCGTCGGACTTGATGGTGAGCAGCTCCTGCAGGGCGTACGCGGCGCCGTACGCCTCGAGGGCCCACACCTCCATCTCACCGAAGCGCTGACCACCGAACTGCGCCTTACCACCGAGCGGCTGCTGGGTGATCATCGAGTACGGACCGGTCGAACGGGCGTGCAGCTTGTCGTCGACCAGGTGGTGCAGCTTGAGGATGTACATGTAGCCGACCGAGACCGGCATCGGGAACGGCTCGCCGGAGCGGCCGTCGAACAGGCGGGCCTTGCCGGTGGAGTTCACCAGGCGCTCACCGTCACGGGTGAGGGTGGTGTTGTCCAGCAGACCGGTGATCTCGTCCTCGCGGGCACCGTCGAAGACCGGGGTGGCGAGGTTGGTGCCACCGCTGACCTGGTCGGCGCCGATCGCCTGGAGGCGCTGGGCCCACTCGTCGGCGAGGCCGGAGACGTCCCAGCCCTGCTTGGCGAGCCACCCGAGGTGGATCTCCAGGACCTGTCCCGGGTTCATTCGGGACGGGACACCCAGCGGGTTGAGGATGATGTCGACCGGGGTGCCGTCCTCGAGGAAGGGCATGTCCTCGACCGGAAGGATCTTGGAGATGACACCCTTGTTGCCGTGACGGCCGGCGAGCTTGTCACCGTTGGTGATCTTGCGCTTCTGGGCCACGTAGACGCGGACCAGCTGGTTGACGCCCGGGGGCAGCTCGTCGCCCTCTTCGCGGTCGAAGACGCGGACGCCGATGACCTTGCCGGACTCACCGTGCGGGACCTTGAGCGAGGTGTCGCGGACCTCACGGGCCTTCTCGCCGAAGATCGCGCGGAGCAGGCGCTCCTCGGGGGTCAGCTCGGTCTCACCCTTCGGGGTGACCTTGCCGACGAGGATGTCACCGGTGACGACGTCGGCGCCGATCCGGATGATGCCGCGCTCGTCCAGGTCCGCGAGGACCTCCTCGGAGACGTTCGGGATGTCCCGGGTGATCTCCTCGGGGCCGAGCTTGGTGTCACGGGCGTCGACCTCGTGCTCCTCGATGTGGATCGAGGAGAGGACGTCGTCCTGCACGAGGCGCTGCGACAGGATGATCGCGTCCTCGTAGTTGTGACCCTCCCACGACATGAACGCCACGAGCAGGTTCTTGCCGAGGGCCATCTCGCCCTCGTCGGTGCACGGGCCGTCGGCCAGCACCTGGTTGACCTCGACCCGGGCGCCCTCGTCCACGAGCACCTTCTGGTTGAAGGCGGTGCCCTGGTTGGAGCGGGTGAACTTGGCGGCGCGGTACGTGGTGTACGTGCCGTCGTCGTTCGCCACGGTGACGTAGTCGGCCGAGACCTCCTGCACCACGCCGGACTTCTCGGCGGTGATGACGTCGGCGGCGTCGACGGCGCAGCGGTACTCCATGCCGGTGCCGACCAGCGGGGCCTCGCTCTTCAGCAGCGGCACCGCCTGGCGCATCATGTTCGAGCCCATGAGCGCGCGGTTGGCGTCGTCGTGCTCGAGGAACGGGATCATGGCGGTCGCGACCGACACCATCTGGCGCGGCGAGACGTCCATGTAGTCGATCTCGGAGCCCGGGATGTAGTCGATCTCGCCGCCGCGGCGACGGACCAGGACACGGGGCTCGGCGAAGTGCAGGTCCGCGGTCAGCGGGGCGTTCGCCTGGGCGATGACGTAGCGGTCCTCCTCGTCGGCGGTGAGGTAGTCCACCTTCTCGGTGACGACACCGTCGACGACCTTGCGGTACGGGGTCTCGATGAAGCCGAAGGCGTTGACCCGGCCGTACGAGGCCAGCGACCCGATCAGACCGATGTTCGGGCCTTCCGGGGTCTCGATCGGACACATGCGGCCGTAGTGCGAGGGGTGCACGTCACGGACCTCGAAGCCGGCGCGCTCACGGGAGAGACCACCGGGACCGAGGGCGGACAGACGACGCTTGTGGGTCAGGCCCGACAGCGGGTTCGTCTGGTCCATGAACTGCGACAGCTGGCTGGTGCCGAAGAACTCCTTGATGGAGGCGACGACCGGCCGGATGTTGATCAGGGTCTGCGGCGTGATCGCCTCGACGTCCTGGGTGGTCATGCGCTCGCGCACGACGCGCTCCATACGGGCGAGACCCGTACGGACCTGGTTCTGGATGAGCTCGCCGACGTTGCGCAGGCGGCGGTTGCCGAAGTGGTCGATGTCGTCGACCTCGACCACGATGTCGCGGCCGGTCTCGTCACGCCACTCGGTCTCGCCCGCGTGCAGCTTCACCAGGTACTTGATCGCACCGATGATGTCGGGCTCGGTGAGCACACCGGAGTCCAGCGACTCGGCGTTGCCCAGCTTCCTGTTCAGCTTGTAACGACCGACCTTGGCCAGGTCGTAGCGCTTCGGGTTGAAGTACAGGTTCTCCAGAAGCGTCTGCGCGGCCTCGCGCGTCGGCGGCTCGCCCGGACGCAGCTTGCGGTAGATGTCCAGCAGCGCGTCGTCCTGGCCCTGGGTGTGGTCCTTCTCCAGGGTGTTGCGCATCGACTCGTACTCGCCGAACTCCTCGAGAATCATCTCGTTGGTCCAGCCGAGAGCCTTGAGCAGCACGGTGACGGACTGCTTGCGCTTGCGGTCGATGCGGACGCCGACCATGTCGCGCTTGTCGATCTCCATCTCGAGCCAGGCACCACGCGAGGGGATGACCTTGCAGGAGTAGATGTCCTTGTCGGACACCTTGTCCAGGGTGGAGTCGAAGTACACGCCCGGGGAGCGGACGAGCTGCGACACGACGACACGCTCGGTGCCGTTGATCACGAACGTGCCCTTGTGGGTCATGAGCGGGAAATCGCCCATGAAGACCGTCTGAGACTTGATCTCACCGGTCTCGTTGTTGGTGAACTCGGCCGTGACGAAGAGCGGGGCCGCGTACGTGAAGTCGCGGTCCTTGCACTCGTCAATGGAGTTCTTCGGCGGCTCGAAACGGTGGTCGCGGAAGGTCAGGGACATCGACCCGCTGAAGTCCTCGATCGGCGAGATCTCCTCGAAGATCTCCTCCAGACCGGACTTGGTGGGGACGTCCTGACCAGACTCCAACGCCTGCTCGACCCGGGACTTCCAGGCCGCGTTGCCGAGCAGCCAGTCAAAGCTCTCGGTCTGCAGGGCCAGGAGGTTCGGGACCTCGAGGGGCTCCTTGATCTTCGCGAACGAGACGCGGAGCGGGGCGGTGGATGCGGCGGAATTGTTCGAGGCGTTGCGCGGCGCGGCCAAGAGGGGGGTCCTTCCGAGGGCTCGGAGCTCACTACGCGCGTACCAGCCGGGCCTGCTTGAGCCTGGATTCCGTCTCCCTCGCAGCTGGCCTCCGCCGGGGTCGAAACCCCAGGTCAGAGCCGCTTTGCGGAGGCGGTGCCAGACCCCTTCAGGGCAACGCAAACTCCGGGCGACGAGTCACGGAGCAGCTAACAGGCAGCGCAAAGGGACAGTGTAGCCAAAGGCCACACTGCTGTCCAGCTCTGATTCGGAAACCGAATCGGAGACTCCTCCCGGTAGCCGGGGGCGCGGGCGCCCACCGGGTACTGCTCTAACTCACGTGGAGTCATTTCCCGCCCGAGCCGCTGGTTATGCATCCAGCGGCGAACCAACCGGGCGGACTCGCGCCTTGAGAATCGCGCGCCTCGCCAGGTTCGTCAAGGGCCCGCCGGCGGGGCGGGCCTCGACCCGTTCATCGGTCCGAACCCCTCCGGCGTTACAGAAGCCGTGGTCGGGGCCACCGTCGATGACGGTGATCACCATACTCCTCGTCGCCGACAGTACCGAGTGCGCGATCGGCCACACCGGTGGCCGGCCGGCCGCGGGCGGCGGGGAGGGCGGGCGGGCCCGGAAACACAAAAGACCGGGCCGACCACCCGCAAGGGTGATCGGCCCGGTCTCAGGCCCCCTCAGAGGGGGCGAGAAGTCACTTGACGGTGACCTTGGCGCCGGCACCCTCGAGGGCGGCCTTGGCCTTCTCGGCAACGTCCTTGGCAACCTTCTCCAGGACCTTGGCACCAGCGGTGTCAACGAGGTCCTTGGCCTCCTTCAGGCCGAGGGAGGTCAGGGTGCGCACCTCCTTGATGACCTGGATCTTCTTGTCACCGGCGCCGTCGAGGATGACGTCGAACTCGTCCTGCTCCTCAACGGCCTCGGCCACGGCGCCCGGGCCGGCGATGCCGGCAACGGCGACCGGAGCGGCGGCGGTGACGTCGAACTTGTCCTCGAAGGCCTTCACGAAGGCGGCGAGCTCGATGAGGGTGAGCTCCTCGAACTGCGCGAGCAGCTCGTCCTGGGACAGCTTCGCCATGATGGCGTCCTTCCACTAAATCGGCAGGTGGTGCCGGATGTACGGGTTGGGCGGGCACGGGCCCGCAGCGAGGCGTGAGCCTGCCGATTACTCGGCGGCGGCGTCCTCGGCGGCGGGAGCCGGCGTACCGGCACCGCCCTGCTCGACCTTGTCGCGCAGCGCGTCCACAGTGCGGACGAGCTTCGACGGCAGGGCCTGGAAGAGCGCGGCAGCCTGGGACTGCTTGGCCTTCAGGGCACCCGCCAGCTTGGCGAGCAGCACCTCGCGGGACTCGAGGTCCGCGAGCTTCTTGATCTCATCGGCGGACAGCGCCTTACCGTCAAGGACACCGCCCTTGATGATGAGAGCGGGGTTCTCCTTGGCGAAGTCACGCAGAGCCTTCGCCGACTCCACCGGGTCACCGGTGACGAAGGCGACAGCCGTCGGACCGTTGAACAGGTCGTCGAGCTCGGAGATCCCGGCCTCATTGGCCGCGATCTTGGTCAGCGTGTTCTTCACCACGGCGTACTCGGCGTTGTCGCCGAGCGAGCGACGCAGGGTCTTGACCTGCTTCACCGAGAGACCGCGGTACTCGGTCAGCAGCGCCGCGGAGGAGCCACGGAACTTGTCCGTGATCTCGGCGACGGCGGCAGCCTTGTCGGGCCTGGCCATAGGCTTACGCCTCCTTCCGTGATGTCGAAGTCCGGCCGACCGCGAAAGTCGACCATTCACACCTCGAACCGGCCGGACGGAAGGAAAGCCCTTGCAGAAAATGCAATGAGCCCCGGTGCGCAGGCGCACGGGGCTCGTAGCGACCTCGACGGGCACCAGCGCGAACGCGGGACCCGGAAGTCGAAGCTCCAGACACACCTGCGCGGGCTGCCTGCGACGAAGCGCAGATCCTTCGGCCACCGACTCCCTGACGGGGGCGGCGACAACCAGCGGTCTTTGGCTTCGGCAACAGTAACCGGACTCGTCCGGACGACGCAAATCGCCCTCGGACGGGTGAACCGGAACGGGCCCCGGCGGGCTCAGCGGGCCAGCGGGGAGACCGTCCGGACGCCGGTGTCCACGGTGTCCGTCTCGGCCGGGGCCTGGGCCGAGAGCAGCGCGCCGGCCGGGTCGGAGTAGATCACCGAGTCGTCCGCCCGGCCGCTGTCCCCGTTCCCGGTGCGCTGCAGCCGGACCAGCTGGTCCTTGTCGTTCAGCCAGAGGTCCAGGGTGAGCTCGAGCGAGCCGCCGGGGGCCAGTGCGGCCCGCAGGCCGTCCCGGCGGGCCTGTGTCAGCTGGGTCTGGGCCGCCGCGTACTTCTCGGCGGTGGTGGTCACCCGGTAGTGCTCGACGGTGGAGTCCTCGAACTTCTCCTCACCGACGAAGGCCGGCTCCACCCCGTCGGAGGTGGCCGCGGCCAGTGCCTCGACCGGGTTCAGCAGGTCCAGCAGCCCCGCGTACGGGACCGCCTTGTGCCCGTCCGGGTCGGTCGGGACGGAGAAGCGCTCCCAGTGCCTGCCGCCGTTCCTGGCGGCGGTGGCGGCGTCGCCGCCCTGGTAGCCGACGGTGTCCACGACGATCAGCTGCTCGGCGTCACCCGGGGTGGAGCGCTTGAGCTGGGCCGCCGTCTTGGGCGCCCAGAACAGCGAGCCGGAGCCGGCGTCCGCGCCCAGCCGGTAGCCGACCTTGGCCCGGCGGGCGGTCTGCATGGCCAGCTGGGCGGAGAGCAGCACGCCGTGCGGGGAGCGGTCGGTCGGCTTGGCCGGCCCGGTCGGGGTGGCGGCGGTCGCGGCGGCGGTGCTCGCGCTGGCGCCGGCCGAGGGTGTGGCGGGCGCGTCCCCGCCGCCGCAGCCGGTCAGGCCGCTCGCGAGCACGGCGACGACGGCCACCGCCGCCAGTCGCTGCCGTCGCGCCATCGTCCGTTCCTCTCTCACCGGGCCCACCTTGCCACCCGGACCGGGTCCGGCCGGTGGCAGCCCCCGCCCCGTCCACCTGATCGGCCGGGTCGGGGGCCGGCGTCAGCTGCCGGCGGGAGTGCCGCCGGCCTTCGCCAGGTCGGCGAGGGTGATGAAGTCCCCCGGGGTGGCGGCGATGACCGGCGTGCCGTAGTCCGAGTAGGTCACGGCGATGTTCACCGGTCCGTTCTTGGTGTCGGCCCGCTCGGTCCGCTTGACCACCAGCTGGTCGGCGTCGACCCAGACGTCGACCTGCTCACTGGCGACGCCGGCCTTGTCCAGGTTCTGCTTGAGCCGGTCGGCCTGCTCCTGGGTCACGCCCCGGCCGGTCGCCTTGACCAGGTCGGCGACGGCGAGCTCCCCGGAGTAGTGGGTGGCGGCCTTGCCGTCCACCGTCTCCTGGCCGACCTCGGTGACCTTGCCGGTGGCGATCAGCGTCCGGACGCCCTGGACCGGGTCCGCGCTCTGGAGCTGGTCGGTCGAGCCCCCGGAGAGCTTGGACATCTCCTCCTTGCTGTAGCGCAGCCAGCGCGGGCCGCCGCCCTGGACCATCTGACCGCCCAGACCCATGTACATCGCGTCCGCGGTGTACAGGTAGTGCACCTTCGGCCCGCCGGTGATCGGCTCCAGCGCCTTGGCCATCGGGGAGCCGGTGAGGTCCATGGTCAGGTCGGCCTCCAGGCCGTCGGACCAGCCCAGCGCCCCCTGGCCCTTCATGGTGACCTGGCCGACCGAGATCTCCTCGGTGACCTTGGCCGACTTGGCCGCGCCGGTCTTCTTGGTGACCTGCTCCAGGAAGACCGCCGGGCTCACCTTGACCGGCGGGGCGGCCTGGGTGGCGGCGGTCGTCGCGGCGGCGGCCGTGGTCGGGGCCGCCGGGGCGGCGTTCCCACCGTCGGAGCCGTTGTCGTTGCAGGCGGTCGCGGTCAGCGCCAGAGCGGCGAGGACGACGGCGACGGCGGCCTTCCGGGTTCCAGCCATGGTGTTCCCCCCTCGAGAACCCCCGGGCGCGCGACGCGCCCGGGGTGGTAGCCGGTGGTTGGTGCGGTGTCCGGCCCGGGTGTCCGGCCGGATCAGCCGAACAGCTTGAGCAGGTCGGCCTGGGCGCCGAGGTCGCCGGCGGCGGGCGCCTCGATCTTCTCGGCCTTGCCGAGGTCGGAGTACTTGACGGTGACGGCCTTGGACTGGCCGTTGGTGTCGCCGTACTCCTGGTACTTCACCAGCTCCTGCTTGTCGTTCAGCCAGAAGTCGATGGTGAGGGTCTTGCCGTCCTGCTCCAGCGTCTTCTGGACGGACTGGCGCTGCTCCGCGGTGAGCGAGGTCATCCCGGCCACCAGGGTGGCGGTGTCCTCGACGGCCCGCAGGTGGGTGGTCTGGACGCCGTCCACGGCCTCCTGGCCGACCTTGCTGAGCTTGCCGCTCGCGGCCGCGATGGTGAGCTGGGAGACCGGGTTGACCATCTGGCCCATCACCACGAAGGCGCTGCCCATCTCCTCCGTGGCGGGCACCTTGACCCAGTGCTTCCCCTGGAGGGCGGCGGCCGTGGCGTCGTCGCCGCCGATGTAGGTGTCGGCCCCGATCGCCCGGATCCTGAGCTTCTTGCCGTCCATGTCGCTGGACACGTCCACGGAGACCTTGCCCGGGTCCTTCCAGTCGGCGCTGCCGCTGCCGCCCGGGCTGGAGGCGTCCGGGGAGGTCATGGCGACCTTGCCGTTGCCGGCCTTCTGCATCACCAGGGCGGAGGCGGCGAGCGCGGCCTTCGGGTCGGCGGCGAGTCCGGCCGCGGCCGCGGCGGCGTCCTTGCCGCCGGTGGCGCCCGTGCTGTCGGCGGCGCTCTTGGTGTCGCCGCCCTTGCTGCCGCAGGCGGTGGCGCCGGCCAGCAGGACGGCGGCGGTCGCGACGGTGGCCGCGAGACGGACAGCGCGCATGGAAGTACCCCCCGTAAGTTCCTCGGAAGAGCCGATCATCGGCTTCTTCTCAGCCGGACTCTAACGGATCGCCAGGGCCGACCCGCACCGGATATCCCCTCCCGTCAGCCGGTCGCGGCCGGGGTCGTCTCCCCCGCCCCGGGCGCGATGACGTCCGTCGTGGTCACGGTGGTCCCGGCGCTCCCCCGGGCCGTCTCACGGAGCTTCATCAGCCGCGGGCCGGGACCGACCCAGACGTCGTACCCGATCTCGCCGACCCCGCGCTGCCGGTACCAGCCGACCACCGCGGCGAGCTGCTGCGGGTCCAACTCCCGGTCCGCGCCGAAGTAGTCGGCCACCGGGGCGGAGCCCCGGTAGTGCGCGACGGTCGTCCCGGCGAGCTGCTCGGCGCCGAGCGAGCCGAGCCGGTCGGCCTGGGCGATCGCGTACGCCCGGCTGCCCGGGTTGGTGACCAGTGCGGTCATCCAGCCGCCCGCGTAGCCGCCGGAGCCGTTGCCGGCCGCCGGGTCGATCGACTCCGCGGTGGCGCGCTCGGCGTGCCTGGCCGCGCCGCCCTGGTACGTGAGGTCGAGCGCGCCGTCCCGGAGGGACAGCTGCCCGGTGCCCAGCTCGTCGGTGACGGCCAGCGTGACCTCGTCCCGGTCGCCCCAGACCAGGCTGCCGCTCGCGCTGCGCCGGCCGTCCGGGCCCTCCCGCAGCAGGTCGACCCGGGCGCCGCCGGCGTCGTCCAGGGCCTGGGCGGCCGCGAGCACCACCTGCTTGGGCGGGATCGGCGCCGGCTCACCGGGGACGCGGGTGCTCGGGGCGGCCAGCACGCTGCAGGCGGTGGTGGTGCCGAGCAGCAGCAGGGCCGCCGCGAGCGCGGCGGGACGAAGGGCGGGCGGCACGGCACACTCCGGCGGTCACAGGTTCTCCACATGATCTGACCGGCAGAGCGTACGACGACTCGATCAACCGTTCCCCTTCGCCCGTGTCCCGATCCCGCAACCGTTTCCGCCGCCGCCCCGCCGGGCCCCACCACCCGGCCGCGCCGCTGCCCGACCGCACCGCACCGCACCGCACCGCACCGCACCGCAGGAACGACGACGGGCCCGCACCCCCGGTGAAGGGGGTGCGGGCCCGTCGTACGGACTGCTCTAGAGCACTGGGGCTCAGACCGCGGCCGGGTCCTCCTCGACGAGGAGGTTGCGGGTGCGGTTCGGGTCCACCAGGATGCCGGGGCCCATGGTGGTCGAGAACGCGGTCTTCTTGATGTAGCGGCCCTTGGCGGCGGACGGCTTGGCGCGGAGCACCTCGTCCAGCGCGGCGGCGTAGTTCTCGACCAGCTGCTCGTCGGTGAAGGAGGCCTTACCGATGATGAAGTGCAGGTTCGAGTGCTTGTCGACGCGGAACTCGATCTTGCCGCCCTTGATCTCGTTCACTGCCTTGGCGGTGTCCGGGGTCACGGTGCCGGTCTTCGGGTTCGGCATCAGGCCACGGGGACCGAGCACGCGGCCCAGGCGGCCGACCTTGCCCATGAGGTCCGGGGTGGCGACGACGGCGTCGAAGTCGAGGCGGCCCTTGGCGACCTCGTCGATGAGCTCGTCGGAGCCGACGATGTCGGCACCCGCAGCACGCGCGGCCTCGGCACGCTCGCCGGTCGCGAAGACCAGGACCCGAGCGGTCTTACCGGTGCCGTGCGGGAGGATCACGGTGCTGCGGACCATCTGGTCGGCCTTGCGCGGGTCGACGCCCAGACGCATGGCGACCTCGACGGTGCCGTCGAACTTGGTGGTGCTGGTCGCCTTGGCGAGGCGGACGGCCTCGAGGGGGGCGTAGAGGCGGTCGCGGTCGACCTGGGCGTCCGCGGCCTTCAGAGCCTTGCTGCGCTTCACTGCTGCTCCTGAATGGTGATTGGAGTTGTGGTATTCGACGGGCCTGCGCAGGCCCTACCACAGGGACGGCTGAGCCGGTTTGCCCCTGACGGGACGGGGGGCTTGATCAGCCCTCGACGGTGATGCCCATCGACCGGGCGGTGCCGGCGATGATCTTCTCCGCCGCGTCCAGGTCGTTGGCGTTCAGGTCGGGCATCTTGGTGGTGGCGATGTCGCGGACCTGGGCGCTGGTGAGCTTGGCGACCTTGGTCTTGTGCGGCTCGCTGGAGCCCTTGTCGATACCGGCGGCCTTCAGGATGAGGCGCGCGGCCGGCGGCGTCTTCGTGATGAAGGTGAAGGAACGGTCGTCGTAGACCGTGATCTCCACCGGCACGATCATGCCGCGCTGCGACTCGGTCGCAGCGTTGTAGGCCTTGCAGAACTCCATGATGTTGACGCCGTGCTGGCCCAGCGCGGGGCCGACCGGCGGCGCCGGGTTGGCCGCACCGGCGTTGATCTGGAGCTTGATAAGCCCCGTGATCTTCTTCTTCTTGGGAGGCATGTCTCTCCGGGTCCTTCCGAGAGGTGATTGCTGGTGCGTGCGGACGCGGGGCGACACCCGGTCGCCAGCACACACATCAGGCCAGGCTAACGCGTCCGCGCCGCTGGACCAAAACGGATTCGGGGCGGAGGCCGTCGGCCCCCGCCCCGAATCCGAAGACCGTGTGACTAGTTCTTCTGGATCTGGTCGAAGGAGAGCTCGACCGGGGTCTCCCGGCCGAAGATCTCGACCAGGCCCTTGACCTTCTTCGAGTCGGGGTTGATCTCGTTGATGGTCGCCTGGAGGGTCGCGAACGGGCCGTCGGTGACGGTGACCGAGTCGCCGACCTCGAAGTCCAGGACCTGGATCTCGCTCGGCTTGACCGGGGAGGGCTTGCCGGCCTCCTTGGCCGCCTGGCGCTCGACGTCCGGGGCGAGCATCTTGACGACCTCGTCCAGGG
The DNA here is from genome assembly GCF_042266305.1 of Kitasatospora sp. NPDC056076. NCBI lineage: Bacteria > Bacillati > Actinomycetota > Actinomycetes > Kitasatosporales > Streptomycetaceae > Kitasatospora > Kitasatospora sp. NPDC056076. The sequence continues at coordinate 250,255 of NZ_JBHJWG010000001.1, read as the reverse complement.
TCAGCGGGTACGGGTCGTAGGCGTTGCCCACGAAGCCGGTGACACCGGGGGTGTTGCGCACGACGCCCCAGGACTCCGGGGTGAGGTCCATGCGGACCAGGACGTAGCCGGGGAGCTTGTTCTGCCGGATGGTCTTGCGGTCGCCGTTCTTGATCTGGACGACCTCCTCCTGCGGCACCTCGGCCTGGAAGATGTACTCCTCGACGTTCAGCGAGACGGCGCGCTGCTCCAGGTTCTGCTTGACCCGGTTCTCGTAGCCCGCGTAGGTGTGGATCACGTACCACTCGCCCGGCATGAAGCGCAGGTCCTCGCGGAACTTGGCGACCGGGTCGACCTCGGCCTCGGCCTCCTCCTCGGCGTCCTCCGCCTCGACGGCCTCGGCGTCCTCGGCGTCCTCGGCGTCCTCGTCCTCGGCCGGCTCCTCGTCCACCGACTCCTCGGCGGCGAGCTCCTCGTCGACCTCCACGTGCAGCGCGGCCTCCTCGGCGGGCTCGCCGGCCTCGGCCTCGTCGTACGCCTCGACCTCGTCCTCGTCGCTGTCCACGGCGTCGACGACCTGCTCGGCGGACTCTGCGTCGACAGCCAGCTCGGCCGCGTCCAGCTCGGCGGCGACATCCGCCTCGCGGACGGTCTCGTCGGCGTCGTACAGGGGGGACTCAGACACGGTGGCTGCTTCTTTCCTGGAGATGGTGAAGGTGGCGCGCTCCGGAACCGGCCCGGCGCGCAGCCGCTCGCGCGGTCGCCAGGAGAGGTCTCGGAGACTTCAACAGTACCGAGTCCACGGTACGCGCGCGTACGTCCGCCGCCGACAGCTCGACCCGGACCGATGATTCGGCCCGGGTCGGGAGGTGGTTCGGAGGTGGGGGCTCGATCAGCCGAAGACCAAGAGGCTCAGCTTGGCGAAGCCGTAGTCGAGGCCGTAGACGAAGCCCATCACGACCACGACGAAGGTCACCACGACCGCCGTGTAGTTGGTGAGCTCGCTCCGGGTGGGCCAGACGACCTTGCGGAGCTCCGCGATGATCTGGCGGTAGAACAGGCCCATCCGCGCGAAGAGGCCCTTCTTGGCCCGCTTGCCGGACTTCTTCTGCTTGCCGGAGGTCTTGTCGCCCTCGACAGCAGCGGTCTCGGCAGCGCCGTCGGTCCCCTCGGGGTTGCCGCTCTCAGGCGTTGCGGTGGAGCCCGTGGTCTCCGTCACTCGTCCTCACCTGAATCCGGGTCCGGCCGAACATCACCTGCGTACCCGTTTCAGGCACGAGCGGTCGGCTTAAGCGGTGCTGATCGGAGCCCTCTCCGCACCAAGCCCGCTCGCTCTGTGGAGCGAACGGGCTGAATGCGGATCAAGCAGCAGGGCAAGAGGGACTCGAACCCCCAACCGCCGGTTTTGGAGACCGGTGCTCTACCAATTGAGCTATTGCCCTACGGAACCTCGCGGCCCCTGGTGGCGACCAACCTACCGCATCTCCCCCCGCTGTCTGTACAGGCGGTGAAAGCTCCGGTCTTTTTCGGCGGGCCGTCGAGCAGCGAGTGTACGTGGTCGAGGGGTGTTTGGTCGAACCTCTTCTTCCGGGACCACCGTCCGCCCGGCGGATGTCCGGCCCGGCGGGGCGCACACCGGCGGATCGCCGGGGGCCGCGATGCGGACGGGGCCGTACGGATACTGGAACCGCCACGCCCGGTCCGTCCCGGTTCTGCGACGATGCAGGCATGAGCGCTTCCACCCCGCAGCCCGACCAGTCCCTCCGCCCCGCCGACCGCCGGGTCTCCGCCCGGATCGGTGCGATCGCCGAGTCCGCGACCCTCGCCGTGGACGCCAAGGCCAAGGCCCTCAAGGCCGCCGGCCGCCCGGTGATCGGCTTCGGTGCCGGTGAGCCCGACTTCCCGACGCCGGACTACATCGTCGAGGCGGCCGTCGAGGCCTGCCGCGACCCGAAGAACCACCGCTACACCCCGGCGGGTGGACTGCCCGAGCTCAAGGCCGCGATCGCCGCCAAGACGCTGCGCGACTCCGGCTACCAGGTGGACGCCTCCCAGGTGTTGGTCACCAACGGCGGCAAGCAGGCCATCTACGAGGCCTTCGCCGCGATCCTGGACCCGGGCGACGAGGTCATCGTCCCGGCCCCGTACTGGACCACCTACCCGGAGTCGATCCAGCTGGCCGGCGGTGTCCCGGTGGAGGTCGTCGCCGACGAGACCACCGGCTACAAGGTCTCGGTCGAGCAGCTGGAGGCCGCCCGCACCGAGAACACCAAGGTGGTGCTGTTCGTCTCGCCCTCCAACCCGACCGGCGCGGTGTACACCCGCGACGAGGCCGAGGCGATCGGCCGCTGGGCGCTGGAGCACGGCCTGTGGGTGCTCACCGACGAGATCTACGAGCACCTGGTCTACGGCGACGCGACCTTCACCTCGCTGCCGGCCCTGCTGCCCGAGCTGGCCGACAAGTGCATCGTGGTCAACGGCGTGGCCAAGACCTACGCGATGACCGGCTGGCGGGTGGGCTGGGTGATCGGCCCCAAGGACGTGATCAAGGCCGCGACCAACCTGCAGTCGCACGCCACCTCCAACGTCTCCAACGTCGCCCAGCGCGCCGCGATCGCCGCCGTCGCGGGCGACCTGTCCGCCGTGCACGAGATGCGCACCGCCTTCGACCGCCGCCGCCGGACCATCGTGCGGATGCTCAACGAGATCGACGGCGTCCTCTGCCCCGAGCCCGAGGGCGCCTTCTACGCCTACCCCTCGGTCAAGGGCCTGCTGGGCAAGGAGATCCGCGGTCAGCGCCCGCAGACCTCCGCCGAGCTGGCGAGCCTGATCCTGGACGAGGTCGAGGTCGCCGCCGTCCCGGGCGAGGCCTTCGGCACCCCCGGCTACCTGCGGTTCTCCTACGCGCTCGGCGACGAGGACCTGGTCGAGGGCATCAGCCGGCTCCAGAAGCTGCTCGGCGAGGCCCGCGACTGACGTCCGACGTCAACCGGACACGGCGGATTCACCCGCCGCACCGCCCTCTTTCACCCCTTCGGGGGACGGAAAGAGGGCGGTTCCCGTTTGGGGGCCTCATACGGCAGTATCGGAAAATGGAACGCCTGTTGAACCCGCGAGACGTCAGGGGCCTCCCGAAGGCCCACCTGCACCTGCACTTCACCGGCTCGATGCGGCCCGCCACCCTGCTGGAGCTGGCCGACAAGCACGGCGTCCGCCTGCCGGAGGCGCTCAGCTCCGGCGAGCCGCCCAAGCTCCGCGCCACCGACGAGCGCGGCTGGTTCCGCTTCCAGCGCCTCTACGACACCGCCCGCTCGGTGCTCCGGGACGAGTCGGACATCCGCCGGCTGGTCCTGGAGACCGCCGAGGACGAACGGCGGGAGGGCTCCCGCTGGCTGGAGATCCAGGTCGACCCGACCTCCTACGCGCCCCGGCTGGGCGGGCTGATCCCCGCCCTGGAGCTGATCCTGGACGCGGTCGAGCAGGCCGCCGCGGCCACCGGGGTGGGCATCCGGGTGCTGGTCGCGGCGAACCGGATGAGGTCCCCGATGGACGCCCGGACGCTGGCCCGGCTCGCCGTCCGCTACACCGACCACGGCGTGGTCGGCTTCGGCCTCTCCAACGACGAGCGCCGCGGCCTGGCCCGGGACTTCGACCGGGCCTTCGAGATCGCCCGCAAGGGCGGGCTGCTGGCCGCCCCGCACGGCGGCGAGCTGGCCGGGCCGGAGTCCGTCCGGGACTGCCTGGACGACCTGGGCGCCGGCCGGATCGGCCACGGCGTGCGGGCCGCCGAGGACCCGCGGCTGATGGCCCGGCTGGCGGACCGCCAGATCACCTGCGAGGTCTGCCCGTCCTCCAACGTCTCGCTCGGCGTCTACGAACACCCGGAAGAGGTACCGCTGCGCCGGCTGTTCGACGCCGGGGTGCCGCTGGCGCTCGGCGCGGACGACCCGCTGCTGTTCGGCAGCCGGCTGGTCGCCCAGTACGACCTGGCCCGCGACGCCCTGGGCTTCACCGACGCCGAACTCGCCGAGCTGGCACGGCAGTCGGTCCGCGGCTCGTGCGCCCCGGAGGCCGTCCGCAAGGAGCTGCTGGCGGACATCGACGCCTGGCTGGTCGACGGGCACCCGGCCCGCTAGAGCCCCTGGAGACGGGCCCGCCAGGGCCCCTGGACACGCCTCAGAGCTTGACGCCCACCATCACGGGCTCGTTCACCAGCTCCACCCCGAAGGCCTCGCGGACCCCGTCCCGGATCTCCCGGGCCAGGGCCAGCAGGTCCTCGGCGGTGGCCGCGCCGCGGTTGGTCAGTGCCAGGGTGTGCTTGGTGGAGAGCGTGGCCGGGCCGTCGCCGTAGCCCTTGGCGAAGCCCGCCCGGTCGATCAGCCAGGCCGCCGAGGTCTTGGTGCAGCCCTCCGGGGCGGGGTAGGCGGGGGCGTCCTGGGCACCCGGGAGGGTGCGGAAGGACTCGTACTGCGCCGCCGTGAGCACCGGGTTGGTGAAGAAGGAGCCGGCCGACCAGGTGTCGTGGTCCGCCGGGTCCAGCACCATGCCCTTGCCGGAGCGCAGCCCCAGCACCGCGTCGTACGCCTCGCCCAGCGGCACCCGCTCGCCCTGCTCGACACCGAAGTGCCGGGCCACCTCGGCGTACTTGACCGGGGTGGAGAGCCCCGCGTGGTCCGCCAGGGCGAACCGCACCCGCAGCACCACGTAGCGGTCCGGCCGGGCCTTGAAGCGGCTGTGCCGGTAGGAGAACCCGCACTCGTCGTTCGAGAGGGTGACCACCTCGCCCGCCGTGCGGTCGTACGCGACCACCTCGGTGACGGTCTGGGCCACCTCCTGGCCGTACGCGCCGACGTTCTGCACGGGGGTGGCACCGGCCGAGCCGGGGATGCCGGCCAGGAACTCGATGCCGGCCAGGCCGTGCTCGCGCACCGCGCGGGTGACCGCCTCCGACCACACCTCGCCGGCCGCCAGCTCCAGCACGGTGCCGTCCAGGGCGAACCCGGTGGTGGCGACCCGCAGCACCGTGCCGGGGAAGCCGGCGTCGCCGATCACCAGGTTGGAGCCGCCGCCGAGGACCAGCAGCGGCTCACCGGCCGCGTCGGCCTCGCGGACGGCGGCGATCACCTCGTCGTCGGTGTGGGCGGTGACCAGCCGACGGGCCGGGCCGCCGAGCCGGAGCGTGGTGAGCGGGGCGAGGGGGGCGTCGTTTTCTACCAGCACGCCCACCAGCGTACGGGGACGGGGGCGGCCGCTCGGCCGCCCCCGTGACCCGCACCCCACCGTTCAGGCCTTCGAGGCCTCGGCCGGGACGGCCTCCTCGGCGCCCTGGACGCCCTCGACGCCCTCGATGCCCTCGACGCCCTCGATGCCCTCGACGCCCTCGGTGTCCGCCGCCCGCTCGATCGCGGCGGACTGCTCGGCGGCCACCGCTCCGGCGACCACCGCCCCGGCCTTCGCCGTCCGGCCCGGCAGCAGCAGCGCGCAGGCCCCGGCCGCCAGCACCACCGCGGCTCCGACGTACAGCGCGGGCCCCATCGCGTGGACGAAGGTCCCGGCCGAGCCGTCCCCGCCCTGCTCCGAGAAGACCGCCGCCAGCACGGCCACCCCGAGCGCGCCGCCGACCTCGCGCAGCGCGTTGTTGGCGCCGGAGGCGATGCCCTGCTCCTCGGGCCGGACGCTGTCCATCACCATGGCGGCGGTCGGCGCGAAGTACATCGACATGCCGACCCCGCACATCACCACGGCGGGCACCACCGGGCCGTAGGCGTAGTGCCCGAGTCCGACGCTGATCGCCGCGTACAGCGCCAGGCCGACGCCCTGCAGCACCAGCCCGAGCACCACGATCGGGCGGCCGCCGAGCCGGTCGGCCAGGATCCCGGCGAGCGGGGCGACGATCAGCCCCACCCCGGTCCACGGGAGCATCCGGACGCCAGCCTCCTCCGGGGTGTAGCCGCCGACGGTCTGCAGGTGCTGGCTGATCAGGAAGATCGAGCCGAACATCCCGAGCGACATCAGCAGGCCGGAGGCGTTGACGGCGGTGAAGGTCCGGTTGCGGAACAGCCGCATCGGGAGCATCGGGTGCTTCGCGCCGCGCCGCTCGTACCGGACGAAGGCGATCAGCAGCAGGACGCCGCCGGCCAGTGCGCCCAGCACCAGCGGGCTGGTCCAGCCGTCCGGGTTGCCGCGGATCAGGCCGAGCACGACGCCGAACAGGCCGAGGCTCACCAGCACCGTGCCGACCGCGTCCAGGGCCGGGTTGGCGCCCCGGCTCTCGCGCAGCTTGACGGCGGCCAGCGGCACCAGGACCACGCCGACCGGGACGTTCACCCAGAAGATCCACTGCCAGGAGAAGTTCTCCGTCAGGGTGCCGCCGACCAGCGGTCCGGTGGCGATGGCGAGGCCGTTGACACCGGCCCAGATGCCGAAGGCCATCCCGCGCTTGGCCGCCGGGATGGCGGCGGTCAGCAGGGTGAGGGTGAGCGGCATCGCCACCGCGGCCCCCACGCCCTGGAGGGCACGGGCGGCGATCAGCTCGCCGATGCCGGGCGAGAGCGCGGCCGCGGCCGAGCCGACGGTGAAGAGCGTGAGCCCGATCACGAACATCCGGCGGCGGCCGAAGCGGTCGCCGAGCGCCGCGCCGAACATCAGCAGCACGGCGAAGGAGAGGGTGTAGGCGCTGACCGTCCACTCCAGGTCGGACAGCCCGCCGCCGAGCTCCTCGCGGATGGAGGGCAGCGCGGTGGTGACGACCAGGTTGTCCAGCGCGGCCATGAAGCCCGCGAGGGCGGTGATCACCAAGGTCCAGACGCCGGTGCGGCCGAGGCCCGGCCGCTCCGTGGCCGCCACCTCGGCCCCGGTCGCCTTCGCCACCTCGGCCCCCTCGGCCGCCTCCGCCGCCTCGGCCCCGGTCGCGCTTCCTGCTGTGTGCTCCGTCATGAACGTCCCCCCAGGATTTCCCGGATAGTTATTGATCACTAACTTTCGAGGGCCGAAAAATGGGCCGCCCGGACCGCGCCGCGCGACCCGCTACCCGGCCTCCTCGCGCTCGCCGAAGCCGTCCCAGATCCGGTGCTCCCGGGGGAAGCCCAGCGCCACCAGGGCGTTGATCAGCATCCCGTACGCGAAGAACTCGGTGGTCCCCTGCACGTCGCCGCCGACCCGCTCCCGCACCCGCTCGAACAGCTCCCCCCACAGCCGCCGGGCGGTCTCGCCGATCTCGTCCTCGCCGGCCATCCGGGAGGCGAACACCGAGACGTACAGCTGCATCTGCATCATCAGCTGCTCGCCGTCCTCGACCAGGCCCATGTACGCCTCGGACATCTTCGCGGCGGCCTCCTCGCCGGTCAGCCCGGCCGACGCCACGTCGAAGACCTTCCAGGTCTCCTCGATGCAGCGCTCGGCGGCCGCCGTGAAGATCGCCTGCTTGCCCGGGAACAGCCGGAACAGGTACGGCTGCGAGACGCCCACCCGGCGGGCGATCGACTCGGTGGACGTCCCGCGGTAGCCGTTCCTGGCGAACTCGATCATCGCGGCCCGGACGACGCTCTCGCGTCGCTCCTCCGCGCTCATCCGCATGCTCGTCTTCGCCATGGGCTCTAAGTTAGTGACCAATCACTATCTCGGCAAGGGCTCGGCACCGAAAAAACCCGACCGCCCCGGAACCCGTCGAACGGGCCCCGGGGCGGTCGGAGTGACGAAGGCCTCAGGCGAGCCGGACGACCGCCCGGGACATCCCCAGCACCTTCTGGCCGCCCGAGGTGGCCAGCAGGTCGACCTGGACCTTGCGGTCGTCCAGCTTCTTGGCGACCTTGGCGGAGACCTCGATCACCGCGCCGACCCCGTCGTTCGGCACCGGCACCGGCCGGGTGAAGCGGACGCCGTACTCGACCACCGCGGCCGGGTCGCCGACCCAGTCGGTGACCACCCGGATCGCCTCGGCCATGGTGAACATGCCGTGCGCGATGACGTCCGGCAGGCCGACCTCCAGCGCGAACTTCTCGTTCCAGTGGATCGGGTTGAAGTCACCGGAGGCGCCCGCGTACTGCACCAGTGTGGCGCGGGTCACCGGGAAGGACTGGGCCGGCAGCTGGGTGCCGACCTCGACCTCGTCGTAGTTGATCGCCATCGCGCTCACTCCCCCGCCTCGTCGGCGGCCCGGGCCACCAGCGTCATGATCGCCGTCACCACGTGCTCGCCGATCTCGTCCGCCACCTCGCCACGCACGGTGAGCACGTCGTTGCCCGCCAGCGACTTGATGTTGTCGATGGTCACCGCGACCGTCAGCCGGTCGCCGGCCTGCACCGGGCGGGTGTACTGGAACTTCTGGTCGCCGTGCACCACCCGGCTGTAGTCCAGCCCCAGCTCCGGGTCCTCGACGACCTGGCCGGCCGCCTGGAAGGCGATCGCGAACGGGAAGGTCGGCGGGGCGATCACGTCCCGGTGGCCCAGCGCCTTCGCGGCCTCCGCGTCGGTGTACGCCGGGTTGGCGTCCCCGATCGCGACCGCGAACTCGCGGATCTTCTCCCGGCCGACCTCGTACGGGGCGGTGGGCGGGTAGCTACGCCCGATGAAAGAGGGGTCGAGTGCCACGGCAGCTCCTCGGAACGCGGGTGGATACCCGGACGGGTACGAAAAAAGACTCCGGGCCGCATCCCCTGTTGAGGGATACGGCCCGGAGTCGAAGACCTGAATCACACAGGCCCGGCGCCCTGCAGCAGGGTCAGCGGGTCTCGCGGTGCGCGGTGTGCGAGTTGCAGCGGGGGCAGTGCTTCTTCATCTCAAGACGGTCCGGGTCGTTACGCCGGTTCTTCTTGGTGATGTAGTTCCGCTCCTTGCACTCCACGCAGGCCAGCGTGATCTTCGGGCGGACGTCGGTGGCAGCCACGGGAGTGCCTTCCTTGGACAACGAATAAGAACACAACAAGAGTAGCCGACCGGGAGTGCGATCTCCCGACCGACTACGCGGGGTAGCGGTGACCGGACTTGAACCGGTGACACAGCGATTATGAGCCGCTTGCTCTACCAACTGAGCTACACCGCCACAGTGATCAGCGGCCCGGCCGAAGCCGAACTGCCTTTCACCAGAGCCCCCATGCGGAATCGAACCGCAGACCTTCTCCTTACCATGGAGACGCTCTACCGACTGAGCTATAGGGGCGAACGAGGAAGAGATTACACGTTCCGCGCCCAGAGGTGAAATCCGTATCCCGGGGCGAAGACCGCAGGTCGGCGAGGTGCACGGACGGACGATCCAAGGCCGGGCGTTCGATCGGCCGACGAGCCGTGCGCCCCGAGCCGATACGACTATTGCCCGCCTCCCGGCGCCCCGCCCCCGTGCGCCATAGGCTCGACGCTCATTGGCCGGGGCACCGGCCCGATCCCCCACGGGCCCACTGGCCAGCGCGAGAAGGAGCCGGCGATGGACAGCGCAGCCGCCGACGGGCCGCACTCAGGCCCCGGCCCGGCGGCCAACCCGCTCGGGCACGGCCCGGTCCTCCTGCTCACTGGGGCCCGGCTGGCCGACGGACGGGTGGTGGACGTGCGGGTCAGCGGCGACCGGATCCAGGCGGTCGGCACCGTCGGCAGCCTCGGCCCGCTGCCCGCCCTGCCCGGCGCCCCCACCGTCACCACCGGCGCCCGGATCGACCTCAAGGGCTACCTGCTGCTCCCCGCCCCCGCCGAGGCGCACGCCCACTACGACTGCGCCTTCTCCGCCGCCCTGCCCGCCCCGCCCCCGGACACCCCCGCCGACCTCACCCGCCGGATCACCGAGGCCGCGCTCACCTCGCTCGGCTACGGCGCCACCGCCCAGCGCACCCACGTCCGGATCGGCGACGTGCACGGGCTGCGCCAGCTGGAGGCGGTGCTCACCGCCCGCCAGGCGCTGCGTGGCCTGGCCGAACTCCAGGCGGTGGCGATGCCCCGACTGCTCACCGGCCGGGCCGGCACGGACGGGCGGGCCCAGCTGCGCGAGGCCCTCAAGCTGGGCGCCACGGCGGCCGGCGGCTGCCCGGAGCTGGACCCGGACCCGGCCGGGTACGTCCAACTGCTGCTGGAGGCCGCCCGGGAGGCGGACTGCCCGGTGGACCTGCACACCACCGCCGCCAACGCGACCCAACTCGCCCGCCTGACGGGCGCCCTGGCACCGCTGCGGCCCCGGGTGACGCTCGGGCCGTGCGGGGCGCTGGCCCGCGGCGGGGCCACCGTGCTGGCGACCAGCGGGGTGCGGGTGGTCTGGCTGCCGCAGAACGGCGGCTGCACCGGCCTGGAGGGCCGCCCCGCCGGCCTCCGGCCCGGCCTGGTACGGGAGTTGACCGCGGCCCGGGTGCCGTTGGCGGCGGGCAGCGGAGCGCTGCGGGACCCGTCCAACCCGGTCGGCCGGGCCGACCCGCTGGAGGCGGCCTACCTGCTCGCGGCGAGCGGGGAGCTGGACCCGGACGCGGCGTACGACGCGGTGGCGAACCAGGCCCGGGCGGCGCTCGGGCTGCCGCCGGTGCGGGTGGACGCCGGGTTCCCGGCGGAGCTGCTGGCGGTGCGCGGGGACAGCCTGGCCGGGGCGCTCGCGGGCGGGCACAGCCGGCTGGTGGTGCACAGCGGCCGGGTGGTCAGCCGGACCAGCGCCGTCCGGGAGTTCGCGGACACCGTGGCGCTGGCGCTGCCCCGGCAGTCCGGCGGCACGGACTGCTGAGCGCGCGGGGGGTCGGGAAAGCCAAGGGGCGCGCGACCTGAGTCGCGCGCCCCTCCCCCACTGCTGGCCGCCCTTGGCCGGCGGCTGGAGCGGTCCCGGCCTCCCCCACAAGGAGCAGGAACCGCTCGTTCCGGCACCGACACTACGACCACGGAGCACCGCCCCCGACCGGCCTTGACGCTCCCCTGTCGCCCACCGGCCGGCTCTTGACGGCTCGTTGACGCCGCCCCGTTCGGGCCCGGCCCCACGACGCGTACCGGCGGCTACGGCACGGACCGGCACCCATCGCACGGACCGGCGGCTACGGCACGTACCGGTAGCCGATCCCCGGCTCGGTGATCAGGTGCCGCGGCCGGGCCGGGTCGCGCTCCAACTTCCGCCGCAGCCCGGCCAGGTACACCCGCAGGTAGTTGCCGCGCGCCTCCTGGGCCGGCCCCCACACCTCGCGCAGGATCTGCCGCCCGGGCACCAGCCGGCCGGGATTGGCGAGCAGCAGGCTGAGGATCCGCCACTCGGTCGGGGTGAGCCGCACCGGTCCGCCCGGCCCGACCACCGTGGTGGCCGCGAGGTCGACGGTGTGGTCGCCGATCACCGGCCGGCCCGGCGGCGCCGGGCTCAGCGGCCGGCGCAGCACCGCCCTCAACCGGGCCAGCAGCTCGTCCATCAGGAACGGCTTGGTGAGGTAGTCGTCGGCGCCCGCGTCCAGGGCGCCGATCTTGTCGGCGGCATCGGAGCGGCCGGAGAGCACGATGATCGGCGCCGCGCTGTGGGTGCGCAGTCCGCGCAGCACGTCCATGCCGTCGAGGTCGGGCAGGCCGAGGTCGAGCAGGACGGCGTCCGGGGCGGAGTGCGCGGCCCGGTCGAGCGCCTCGCTGCCACTGGCGGCCGTGCGGACGGCGTACTGCCGGGCGCTGAGGTTGATCCGCAGGGTGCGCAGCAGGGCCGGTTCGTCGTCGACGACGAGGATCTCGCAGTTCTCGATGGTGTGCTCACTCATGGTGCGGTGGCTCCTCCCCGGTGGCACGGTGCTCGGTGACGGCGGGCTCGGTGACGGCGGCCTCGGTGACGGCGGCCTCGGCGGCCGGCTCGGCGGCGGGCCCGGTGACGGCAGTCTCAGCGTCGGCCTCCGCGGCCGGTTCGGCGGCGGGCTCGGTGACGGCCGGCAGGGTGAGCAGCATGGTGGTGCCGCCGCCGGGGGTGTCCTCCACCTCCAGGCTGCCGCCCATGGCCTCGGCGAGGCCCCGGGAGAGGGCCAGGCCCAGGCCGACCCCGGTGGTGTTGTCGGTGTCGCCGAGGCGCTGGAAGGGCAGGAAGACCCGGTCGCGGTCCTCGGGGGCGATGCCGGGGCCGCGGTCGATCACCCGGATCTCGACCTGGTCGGCGTGGTGGCTGGCGGTGACCAGGACGGGCGCGCCGGGGGCGTTGTAGCGCAGCGCGTTGGTGATCACGTTGGCGAGCACCCGCTCCAGCAGTGGGGGGTCGGCGAGCACCGCGGGGGCGGTGTCCAGGTCGAGCGGCTGGACCGGCGCGTACGGGTCGGGGAGGCTGTCGAGCGCCCGGGGCAGGACCTCGTCCAGGTGGGTCTCGGTGAGGTGCAGGGTGAGCGCGCCGGCCTGGAGGCGGCTCATGTCGAGCAGGTTGTCGACCAGCCGGGTGAGCTTGACCAGCGATTCGTCGGCGGTTTCGAGGAGTTCGGTCTGGTCCTCGGGCGAGAACTCGACGTCCGGGCTGAGCAGCGAGCCGACCGAGGCGCGGGCGGCGGCCAGCGGGGTGCGCAGGTCGTGGCTGACGGCGGCGAGCAGTGCGGTGCGCATCCGGTCGGCGGCCTTGATCGGCTCGACCTCGGCGGCGACCACGGCCAGCCGGTCGCGCTCCAGCGCGGCGCCGACGTGGGCGGCGAAGGCGGTGAGCACCCGCTGGTCGGCGGCGGGCAGCCGGCGGCCGGTGAGGATCAGCACGGCGTCGACGCCGACCGGGACCTCGGTGGTCTCGTGCTGCGCCTCGTCCTCGTCCGGGTGCTCGGCCTCGCTGTGGGCGAGCACCTCGCCGTCGGAACGGGAGAGCAGGACGACGGTCTGCATGCCGAAGGCCGTCCGGGACTTCTCCAGCAGGGCGGGCAGCGCGTCGGCCCCGCGCAGCACGCTGCCGGCCAGGGTGGAGAGGGTCTCGGCCTCGGCGGTGGCCCGGGCGGCCCGGGTGGTGAGCCGGCCGGCGTGGTCGACCACGGTGGAGACGGCGAGCGCGATGGCGGCGAAGACCACCAGGGCGACGATGTTGTTGGTCTCGCCGATGGTCAGGCTGTGGACCGGCGGGATGAAGTAGTAGTTCAGCAGCACCGAGGCGATGAACGCGGCCAGCAGGGCGGACATCGCGCCGCCGAGCAGGGCGACGATGACCACGCCGAGCTGGAAGATCAGCGCGTCGGTGGTGAGGTTGATGGTGTCGTGCGCCTGGGAGAGCAGGGCGGTGAGCAGCCAGGGGATCACCAGGCCGGCCAGGTAGCCGACGACGGTGCGGCGCCGGGAGTGGCGCCGGCCCAGCGCGGGCAGCCGGCCGCGGCCGGTGAACTCGTGGGTGACCATGTGGACGTCGATGTCCTCGGAGGCGTCCACGGTCGTCTGCCCGGTGCCCGGGCCGGTGAGGAAGCGGTTGATCCGGCCGCGGCGGCTGGTGCCGAGCACCAGCTGGGTGGCGTCGTGGGCGCGGGCGAAGGCCAGCAGCGCGGTGGGGACGTCGTCGCCGACCACCACGTGGTAGCTGCCGCCGAGGCTCTCGACCAGTTGCCGCTGCTGGGCGAGCGCGCCGGAGGAGGCGCCGGCCAGGCCGTCGCTGCGGGACACGTGCACGGCCAGCAGCTCGCCGCCCGCGGCGGCGGCGATCCGGGCGGCCCGTCTGACCAGGGTCTCGCCCTCCGGGCCGCCGGTGAGGGCGACCACCACCCGTTCGCGGGTCTCCCAGACCCGGTCGATCTTGTGGCTGGCCCGGTAGTCGCGCAGCCCCTCGTCCACCCGGCCGGCCACCCAGAGCAGGGCGAGCTCGCGCAGGGCGGTGAGGTTGCCGACCCGGAAGTAGTTGGAGAGCGCGGCGTCCACCTTCTCCGCCTTGTAGACGTTGCCATGGGCCATCCGCCGGCGCAGCGCCTGGGGCGCCATGTCGACGAGTTCGAGCTGGTCGGCCCGGCGGACCACCTCGTCCGGGACGGTCTCGCGCTGCGGGATCCCGGTGATCTTCTGGACGACGTCGTTCAGCGATTCCAGGTGCTGGATGTTGACGGTGGTGATGACGTCGATCCCGGCGGCGAGCAGTTCCTCGACGTCCTGCCAGCGCTTGGCGTGACGGCCGCCGGGGATGTTGGTGTGGGCCAGTTCGTCGACCAGCACGACGGACGGGCGGCGGGCGAGCACCCCGTCGAGGTCCATCTCCTCGAACTCGGCGTCGCGGTAGGAGCGGTGGGCGCGCGGCAGCACCTCCAGGCCGTCGGTCATGGCCTCGGTGTGGCGGCGGCCGTGGCACTCGATGTACCCGATCACGACGTCGGCCCCGCGCTCCTGTCTGCGCCGGGCCTCGTCCAGCATCCGGTAGGTCTTGCCGACCCCCGGGGCGGAGCCGAGGTACACCCTCAGCCGACCGGTGCGGATGCCGGAGCCGGGGGTGAGGTCGCGGGCCATGGGCACTGCTTCTTTCCATCAGGAGGTGGCGGCGGGGGACGGTGCGCGTCTGCGGGTACGGCGCGGCCGACCCGGGCGCGGGGAGCATCCTCCCGCGCCCGGGTCGGCCCGGTCATCCTGGTATGTCGTGCGGTGTCACTGTCCGATCACTTCTGCTCGGTCACTTCTGCGCGGTCATGTCCGCTCGGTCGGGGCCGCTCGGTCGGGGCCGCTCGGTCACTTCGCTTCGCTGATCGCCCGGTTGAGCAGGACGACGTTGACGCCCTCGTTGCCGAGGAAGCCGAGCGAGCGGCTCTCGGTGTACTTGTCGACCAGCCCGGCGACCGTCTCCACCGGCAGCTTGCGCTCCTTGGCGACCCGGTTCACCTGCTCCTTGGCGTAGACCACCGAGATGTGCGGGTCGAGGCCGGAGCCGGAGGCGGTCAGCGCGTCGGCCGGGACGCTCGCCGGGTCGACGCCGTCGAACGCGGCGACGGCGGCGCGGCGGTCGTTGACGGCCTTGAGCAGGTCGTCGCTGTTCGGACCGAGGTTGCTGGCACCGGAGTTGTCACCGGCGTAGTTGTTGGCGGAGGGCCGGGGCTGGAACCACTTCGGGTCCGGCACCGGGTCCTCCTTCGGGTCGTCCGGGTTCTTCTTGGGCAGGTTGTAGTTCTGGCCGAGGAGGCTGGAACCGACCTGCTTGCCGTCGGACTTCACGATCGAGCCGTTGGCCTTGTCGCTGAACGCGACCTGGCTGATCCCGGTGACCAACAGGGGGTAGGCGACTCCCAGGATCACCGTGAGCACGAGCAGCGCGCGCAGCGCGGTCCAGTGCGTACGGATGGTGGTCGGCAGGGGCTTGGACATGGTGTTTTCTCCTTCCCTGCGTCAGCTGAGGCCGGGGATGAACTGGACGATCAGGTCGATCAGCTTGATGCCGACGAACGGCACCACCAGACCGCCGAAGCCGTAGACCCCGATGTTGCGGCGCAGCAGCGAACTGGCGTCGGACGGACGGTACTTCACGCCGCGCAGGGCGAGCGGGATCAGGCCGATGATGACCAGGGCGTTGAAGATGATCGCCGAGGTGATCGCGGACTGCGGGCTGTGCAGGCCCATGATGTTGAGGTGGCTCAGGCCCGGGTACACCCCGGCGAACATCGCGGGGATGATCGCGAAGTACTTGGCCACGTCGTTGGCGATCGAGAAGGTGGTCAGCGCACCGCGGGTGATCAGCAGCTGCTTGCCGATCTCCACGATCTCGATCAGCTTGGTCGGGTTGGAGTCCAGGTCGACCATGTTGCCGGCCTCCTTGGCCGCCATGGTCCCGGTGTTCATCGCGACGCCGACGTCGGCCTGGGCGAGCGCGGGGGCGTCGTTGGTGCCGTCGCCGGTCATCGCGACCAGCTTGCCGCCCTCCTGCTCCTTCTTGATCAGGGCCATCTTGTCCTCGGGCGTGGCCTCGGCGAGGAAGTCGTCCACGCCGGCCTCCTCCGCGATCGCCTTGGCGGTCAGCGGGTTGTCGCCCGTGATCATGATGGTCTTGATGCCCATCCGGCGGAGCTCGTCGAACCGCTCCCGCATGCCCTCCTTGACCACGTCCTTGAGGTGGATGACCCCCAGGACGCGGGCGGGACGGCTGCCGACCTTGGCGGCCACCACCAGCGGGGTACCACCGGCGGCGGAGATGCCGTCGACCAGGGTGGCGACCTCGTCGCCGACCGAACCGCCGTTCTCGGTGACCCAGTTGGAGACCGAGCCGGCCGCACCCTTGCGGACCTGGTGGACGCCGTCGGCCTCGTCCAGGTCCACGCCCGACATCCGGGTCTGGGCGGTGAACGGGACCCACGTGGCGTGCGTCAACTCGCCCTGGGCGCGGGCCCGCAGGCCGTACTCGGTCTTGGCCAGGACCACGATCGAGCGGCCCTCGGGGGTCTCGTCCGCGAGCGAGGAGAGCTGGGCGGCGCCGGCCAGTTCGTCCGTGGACACGCCCGGGGCGGGCAGGAACTCGGCGGCCTGGCGGTTGCCCAGGGTGATGGTGCCGGTCTTGTCGAGCAGCAGGGTGTTGACGTCGCCGGCGGCCTCGACGGCGCGGCCGGACATCGCCAGCACGTTGCGCTGGACCAGGCGGTCCATGCCCGCGATGCCGATCGCGGAGAGCAGCGCGCCGATGGTGGTCGGGATGAGCGCCACGATCAGGGCGACCAGGACGATCATCGACTGCGGGGCGCCCGCGTAGGTCGCCATCGGCTGGAGGGTGACGACCGCGACCAGGAAGACGATGGTCAGCGAGGCCAGCAGGATGTTGAGCGCGATCTCGTTCGGCGTCTTCTGCCGGGCGGCGCCCTCGACCAGGGCGATCATCCGGTCGATGAAGGACTTGCCGGGCTCCGAGGCGATCTTCACCACGATCCGGTCGGACAGCACCTTGGTGCCGCCCGTCACCGCGGAGCGGTCGCCGCCGGACTCGCGGATGACCGGCGCGGACTCGCCGGTGATCGCCGACTCGTCGACGGACGCGACGCCCTCGACCACGTCGCCGTCGCCGGGGATGACCTGCCCGGCCTCGACCACGACGTGGTCACCGAGCTGGAGCGCGGTGCCGGGCACCTCCTCCTCGGCCTGGGTGGCGGGCCAGTCGGTGAGCCGACGGGCGACGCTCTCGGTCTTGGTCTTGCGCAGGGTGTCGGCCTGGGCCTTGCCGCGGCCCTCCGCGACGGCCTCCGCCAGGTTGGCGAAGATCGTGGTGAGCCAGAGCCAGACGGTGATCGACCAGGCGAACACGGACGGGCTGGCGATCGCGGCGACGGTGGTGACCACCGAGCCCACCTCGACCACGAACATCACCGGGTTCTTGACCATCACCCGGGGGTCGAGCTTCTTCACCGCGTCCGGCAGGGACGAGAGGATCAGCTTCGGGTCGAGGAGGCCGCTCTGCACTCTGTGCGGCGCGGCGGGCTCGGCCTTGTCGTCGGCCGGTGCGGGGTTGAGCGTAGGGGTGGACATCAGGAGAGACCTTCCGCGAGCGGCCCGAGGGCCAGGGCCGGGAAGTAGGTGAGGCCGACGACGATCAGGATCACGCCCGACAGGAGGCCCACGAACAGCGGCTTGTGGGTGGGCAGGGTGCCCGGAGTGGCCGGAACCGGCTGCTGCTGGGCGAGCGAGCCCGCCAGCGCCAGGACGAAGACGATCGGCAGCAGCCGGCCGAAGATCATCGCCAGGCCGAGCGCGGTGTCGTACCAGTCGGTGTTGACGGTGATGCCGCCGAAGGCCGAGCCGTTGTTGTTGGCGGCCGAGGTGAAGGCGTACAGCACCTCGGAGAAGCCGTGGGCACCGGAGTTGAGCATTCCGGCCCGCTCGCCCGGCAGGGCCATCGCCACACCGGTGCCGACCAGCACGAGGGTCGGGGTGGTGAGGATGTACAGCGAGGCGAACTTCATCTCCCGGCCGCCGAGCTTCTTGCCCAGGTACTCGGGGGTGCGGCCGACCATCAGGCCGGCGACGAACACCGCGACGACCGCCAGGATCAGCATGCCGTAGAGGCCGGAGCCCACACCGCCGGGCGCGATCTCGCCCAGCATCATGTTGAAGACCGTCAGACCGCCGCCGAACGGGGTGAACGAGTCGTGGAAGGAGTTCACCGCACCGGTCGAGGTCAGCGTGGTGGAGGCGGCGAAGATCGTGCTGGCGGCGATGCCGAAGCGCTGCTCCTTGCCCTCCATCGCCGCGCCCGCGGCCTGCAGGGCGGTGCCGTGGTGCGAAGCCTCGGACCAGGTCAGCAGGGCGGTCGAGGCGACCCAGAAGATGCCCATCACGGCGAGGATCGCGTAGCCCTGGCGGTTGTCCCCCACCATCCGGCCGAAGGTCCGCGGCAGGGCGAACGGGATCAGCAGGATCAGGAAGATCTCGACCAGGTTGGAGAAACCGGTCGGGTTCTCGAACGGGTGCGCCGAGTTGGCGTTGAAGAAGCCGCCGCCGTTGGTGCCGAGGAGCTTGATGACCTCCTGGGAGGCCACCGGGCCGCCCGGGATCTTCTGCACCTCGCCGCTGAGGGTGGTCACGTCGGTGAAGCCGTGGAAGTTCTGGATCACGCCGGTGGCGGCCAGGACCAGGGCGAAGACGATCGAGATCGGCAGCAGCAGGCGCAGGTTGATCCGGGTGAGGTCCACCCAGAAGTTGCCGACCCGGTCGGTCCGGTTCCGGGTGAAGCCCCGGATCAGCGCGGCGACGACGGCGATGCCGACGGCCGCGGAGACGAAGTTCTGCACCGCCAGGCCCGCCATCTGCGCCAGGTGGCCCATCGCGGACTCACCGGCGTAGGACTGCCAGTTGGTGTTGGCGACGAAGGAGATGGCGGTGTTCCAGGCCTGGTGGCCCTCCATCTGCGGAACGCCCAGGTTCAGCAGCAGGTAGCCCTGGAGCCGGATCAGGCCGTAGAGGAAGAGCACCGAGACGGCCGAGAAGGCGATCACCGAGCGCAGGTACACCGACCAGCGCTGATCGGCGTCACCGTCGACGCCGATCACCTTGTAGATGCCGCGCTCGACTCTGAGGTGCTTGGAGGTGGTGAGGACCTTGGCGATGTAGTCGCCGAGGGGGCGGTAGCACAGGGCCAGCGCGCCGACGAGGGCGAGGGCCTGCAGCCAGCCCGCGAGAGTGGATCCCATGTCAGAACTTCTCCGGGAAGATCAGCGCCACGACGAGGTAGCCGACGAGAGCGACGGCCACGACCAGACCAGCGATGTTCTCGGCACTCACAGCTTCTCCACCCCCCGCGCGATCAGGGCGATGACGGCGAACACGGCGACCGTGACACCGACGTAGATGAGATCGGACATGGGCTCCACCAGCGTGGTTCGGAAGATGCCGCGACCGGGCCGAATGGCTTCCGTGCGGCACCGGCGGACGACCGGCAGAGGAAGCAAATCAGCCGTCTAAGGCGCGTTAGGGCTCCCTGACGCCCTCCATACGGGTGAACGCAGTGCGTTGACGCGACCTTGACGTCCGCTTCACCGGGCCGAGACCGACGTGATCGGGCCGAGACCGTCGTGAGCCTGCCGGGGCCCCGGCACGCACCGGGCCCCGGTGCGGCCGCAGCCGTACCGGGGCCCATGGGTTCACCCGTCAGTCCCCTACCGCCCCCGCGGTCACATCCGCATCCGCAGGCGGCAGACCACCGCGTCGGTGTGCCGGCGCAGGGCGCGGTCGATCACGGCGCCGCGCCGGTTCTGCAGCGCGCGCTGCCACCAGTGGGCGGGCTCGACCTCGGGGATCAGCACGGTGAGCCGGTCGTACGCGTGCTCCTCGCCCAGCTGGTTGACGAAGTCGGCGATCGGCTGGCCGAGCCGCCGGTGGTCCTCCGCGATCTCCAGCAGGGGCACGCCGGGCTGCCACAGCTCCCAGTCCCGGCGCAGCGCCTCGGCGTCCGCCGGGTCGTGCACCACGGTCACCGCGAACACCTCGTCGCCCAGCGAGAGCGCCGCCGACAGTCCGTCCCGGGTGAGCCGGGTGATGGCCGTCACCGGGACCACCACCAGGCTGCGCTGACGGGTCACCGCGCCCGGCACCCGGCCGAGTTCCAGCCGCTCGCCGATCCGCCGGTAGCTGCGGTGGATCGCCTCGAACAGCACCACCAGCAGGGGCAGGGCCACCACGATGCCCCAGGCGCCCTCGGTGAACTTGGTACCGGTCACCACGAGGGTCGCGACACCGGTCAGCACCGCGCCGAAGCCGTTCAGCGCGGCCTTCCACCGCCAGCCGGCCGGGCGGTTCAGGTACCAGTGCCGGACCATGCCGACCTGGCAGATGGTGAAGCCGACGAACACGCCGATCGAGAACAGCGGCACCAGGTCGTTGACGTCGCCGCCGGAGCCGACCAGCAGCGCGGCCGACACCGCGGCCAGGAACAGCACGCCGTACCGGTACACCTGGCGGTCGGCGCGCAGCGCGAAGACGTGCGGGAGGTGGTTGTCCCGGGCGAGCAGGTCCATCAGCACCGGCAGGCCGCCGAAGGAGGTGTTGGCGGCGAGGCCGAGCAGGACCACGGTGGCGAACTGGACGACGAAGAAGCCGGCGCCGTGGCCGAGCGAGGCGTCCGCGAGCTGGGCGAGCACGGTGACGCCGTCGACCGGCTGGAGGTGGAAGCGGCCGATCAGCACGGCCAGGCCGATCAGCATCACGCCGAGCAGAGCGCCGAGCGCGACCTCGGTGTGCTGGGCCCGCTTCACCCGCGGGGTCCGGAAGGAGGGGACGGCGTTGGCCACCGCCTCGACGCCGGTCAGCGCCGAACAGCCGGCCGCGAAGGCCTTGAGCAGCAGCAGCGCGCCGACGGCGGTGGCGTTCTCGGCGAGCACCGAGGCGTGGCCGGCGGCGGCCGCGGTGCTGGCCGGGGCGTCCCGGAACAGGCCGACCACGATGATCGCCAGGATGGAGAGCACGAAGACGGCGGTCGGCACCAGGAACCAGCGCGCCGACTCGGCGATGCCGCGCAGGTTGACGGCGGTCACCAGGGCGAGCACGCCCAGGCAGAGCCAGACCCGGTCGTCGTACAGGCCGGGGACCGCGGAGGTCAGCGCCGCCACTCCGGCGGTCACCGAGACCGCAACGTTCAGGATGTAGTCGATGACCAGCGAGGCGGCCGCGGTCAGCGCCGTCCGGCGCCCCAGGTGGGCCTTGGCGACGGCGTACGAACCGCCGCCGTCCGGGAAGGCCGCGATCACCTGCCGGTAGGAGGCGACCAGCACCGCGAGCAGGACGGCGATCGCCACCGTGACCGGCACCGTGAAGCCCAGCCCGTACGCGCCGGCCGCGGCCAGCACCAGCACGATCGACTCCGGGCCGTAGGCCACCGAGGCCATCGCGTCCAGCGACAGCGCCGCCAGGCCGCCGAGCGCGCTGAGCCGGTGCCGCTCGTCGCCCGCCCCGGTGTCCGGCGGTTCGTCGGCCGTGACGGCCGGGGTGGAGATGGCGCTGGACATCGGACGGACCTCCGCAGTCGGTAGTTGCTCCGAATCCTGCGGTTCGCGCGCCCGGGGCGCGCCCGTCCCCTACGCGTTCCTGACGCCGTCACCAGCGCCCTTGACGCGGTCTTGACGCCACCGCCGTACGGCGGAAGGGGGGCTTGGCGGGGGTGGGGTGAGCCGTGGTCCCGGCGGGCGCCGGTTGGGAAGACGATCAGCTCGGTCGAAGGACTCCCACCCCCGACCCCCCACTCTGCTGCCCACCAAACGTAATTGCAAGCCATGTGCAACAAGTCCCCGACGCCCCCACCCGGACGCCCCCGCCGTTCGATCCCGCCCGGACCGCACGAAAAAGGCCCCCGATCCGCGTTTCCGCAGATCGGGGGCCGTTTCTCTATCCTGTGGCTGGTGCAGGGTTCGAACCTGCGTAGCTTGCGCGACAGATTTACAGTCTGCTCCCTTTGGCCGCTCGGGCAACCAGCCAGGATGGTGTCTCGCGGGGCTTCTCGGCCCCGTTCGACGTGGTAAACCATACCTGATCCGGGGGGGTGCTACGCCACTCGGTAGATCACCCGACGATCGAGGACCGCCGCGCGGCGGTCACGGGCGGGGCCGGGGTGACGCTGGATAGGCTTGGGCGGCGGGCGCCCGGTGGGGCGGGCCGTGTCAGTGAAGCCAGAGCATCAAGGAGACCAACACCCATGGCCGACTCCAGTTTCGACATCGTCTCGAAGGTCGAGTGGCAGGAGGTCGACAACGCGATCAACCAGACCTCCCGTGAGATTGCCACCCGCTTCGACTTCAAGGGCGTGGGCGGCGAGATCAGCCGCTCCGGCGAGAAGATCGAGATGAAGGCCAACGGCGAGGAGCGCGTGCGCGCCATCCTGGACGTGCTGCAGACGAAGTTCGTCAAGCGCGGCCTGTCGTTGAAGGCGCTGGACGCCGGTGAGCCGCAGCTGTCCGGCAAGGAGTACAAGATCTTCGCGGACATCAAGGAAGGCATCACCACGGAGGATGCCAAGAAGGTCGCGAAGATCATCCGGGACGAGGGCCCGAAGGGCGTCAAGGCCCAGGTCCAGGGCGACGAGCTGCGCGTCAGCTCCAAGAGCCGCGACGACCTCCAGGCCGTCCAGGCCCTGCTCAAGGGCAAGGACCTGGACTTCGCGGTCCAGTACGTGAACTACCGCTAGTCGACCCCGGCCGGCCCGTACCCCGCGCGCGGGCGGACGGCTGGACGGCAGGACGGCACGGCCCCGCTCCCGGGTTCGGGGGCGGGGCCGTTCGCGTCGGCGCGGCAGGCCGGTCAGAGCGCCGCGGCGAGCTCCTCGGCGATCGCGGCGGCGAAGGCGTCGACGTCGGCCTCGGTGGTGTCGAAGGAGGTCATCCAGCGGACCTCGCCGCTCTGCACGTCCCAGGTGTAGAAGCGGAAGCGCTTCTGCAGGGCCTCGGTGGCGGCCGGCGGCAGCACGGCGAAGATCTGGTTGGCCTGCACCGGGCGGTCGATCCGGATGCCGGGCAGGTCCCGGACGGCCGTGAACAGCCGCTGGGTCATCGCGTTGGCGTGGGAGGCGCTGCGCAGCCAGAGGTCGGTGCCCAGGAGGGCCTCGAACTGGACGGAGACGAAGCGCATCTTGGAGGCCAGCTGCATCGAGGTCTTGCGCAGGTAGCGCATGCCCTGGACGGCCTCCCGGTTCAGCACCACGACCGCCTCGCCGAGCAGCAGGCCGTTCTTGGTGCCGCCGAGGGAGAAGGCGTCCACGCCGGCGTCGGTGGTGAAGGCCCGCATCGGGACGCCCAGGGTGGCGGCGGCGTTGGCCAGTCGGGCACCGTCGAGGTAGACCTTCATGCCCAGGCCGTGCGCGTGGTCGCAGATCGCCCGGATCTCCTCGGGCGTGTAGCAGGTGCCGACCTCGGTGGACTGGGCGATCGAGACGACGGCGGGGCGGGCCCGGTGCTCGTTGTCGAAGCCGTAGGCCTGGCGGTCGATCAGCTCGGGGGTGAGCTTGCCGTCCCAGGCCGGGACGGTGTGCAGCTTGAGGCCGGCCATCACCTCCGGCGCACCGCCCTCGTCCACGTTGACGTGCGCGCTCTCGGCGCAGACCAGGGCGTCCCGGCGGTCCATCATGGCCTGCAGCGCGACCACGTTGGCGCCGGTGCCGTTGAACACCGGGAACACCTCGGCGGACGGGCCGAAGTGGCCGCGGAACACCTCCTGGAGGTGCTCGGTGTAGACGTCCTCGCCGTAGCTGACCTGGTGGCCGCCGTTGGCGACGGCGATCGCCGCCAGCACCTCGGGGTGGACGCCGGCGTAGTTGTCGCTGGCGAAGGCGCGGAGCTCGGGGTCGTGTCGTCGCTGCGGGGTCATCGGGTGCTGTTCCTCCACTGGCACGGGGTCGGGGGTCACGGGGGCCACGGGGCTCACGGGGGTCATGGCGGTCACGGCGGTCACGGGGGTCACGGCGGTCACGGTCGGACCGGTTCGACGTCGAGCCGGTACTCGGCCATGATCCGGCGGGCCGCGGCCCGTACGCTCCGCTCGTCCGGTCCGGTCAGCCGGAAGCGGCCGGGGACGTGGAAGTAGCCGCCGGTGCCGTCGTACACGGCGCCGGGCTCGGGCAGCACCTCGGCGTACACCTGCGGCACCACGCCCGTCATCGGGGTGCGGTCCAGCACCCGGGCGGGCCGGACCGCGGGCTCGGGCATGACGACCCAGCCGGCGCTGGCGTGCTCGAAGCCGCGGCCGGCCGACTCCAGCGGGAGGCCGAGCACCGTGCGGAAGGTCTCCGCCATCAGGTCGATGCCGTGCACCTCCCGGTGGACGAAGGGCACCTCGGCGCCGCCCGGGCGCATGCCGACCTCCAGGAAGACCGGTTCGCCGCTCGGCCGGCGAATCACCTCCAGGTGGAAGCAGCCGGTCTCCAGGCCGAGCGCCCGGACGCAGGCGAGCGCGAAGGCGGCGAGCTCGTCCCGCAGCGCGCCCGGGTCCAGGAACACCGAGCCGAGCGGGCGGCCCTCGGTGAACTCCAGCGGGGTGTTGACGTAGCCGGAGACGCTGACGAAGTGCTCGCGGCCCGCCGCGAGCACCCCGTCGACGTGGTAGATCTCCGAGGAGACGTACTCCTCGCACTCGTACTCCTCGGCGTCGGTCTCCGCGAGCGCCGCCGTCAGGGCGGCGGCGTCGTGGACGATCCGGACGCCGGCCGAACCGGCCCGGGCCCGCGGCTTGAGGACCATCGGGAAGCCGACCGCGCGCTCCAGCTCGGCGGCGGACGCGCCGCCCGCCAGCGCGGCGAACCGCGGCACCGCCAGCCCGGCCGCGGCCACCCGCTCCTTCATCACCACCTTGTCCTTGAACGCCCGCACCAGGTCGGCCGAGGGGCCGGGGGCGCCGACCGCCTCGCGCACCCGGGCGGCCGTCAGCACGTCGTACTCCGACAGGCCGACCACGCCGTCGAAGGCGCCGTGCCGCTCCCGCAGTTCCCGTGCGGCCGCCAGGACGGTGGCGAACTCCAGGTCGGGCACGGTGACCACGCGCCCGGGCTCGATCGGGCCGAGCGCGGCCACGCCGTCGGGCGTGGTGACGACCGAGAGGTCGCAGGGGTGGCCGGCGCAGTACCGCCGGTACTCGGCGTCCTCGTCGTCGTAGCGGTTGACGACCAGGTAGTGCGGGTGTTCAGGCACGCGGGGGCTCCGAAGGGGTGGTGGGGATCAGCTCAGGGTTTCCGGCAGGCAGGCGGCGAAGTCGGCCGCGGTGACCGGGGTGAACCACCGCCGGTGCGCGACGGTGGCCGGGGCCGGGCGCTCCGGGAAGGCGGCGAAGCCCGGGTCGCCGGTGCCGCCGAGCCGCCGCCAGAGGTCGGCGGCGAAGTCCGGCATGATCGGGAAGCCCAGCAGGGCCAGCCCCTTGAGCCACCAGTAGCCCTGGTCGGGGGTGCGGTCGGCGTCGGGGAGGGCGTCGATCCGGTCGATCCAGGAGTCCAGCACCGCGCCGGCCTCGGCCATCCGCACGGTCGGGCCGTCCAGGGCCCGCTCCAGCCGGTCCAGGTGCGCGTCGAGCGCGGCCAGCACCGGCGCGGGGAGCGCCGCCGGCTCGGCCGGCAGCCGCTCCCAGGCGGCGGCGATCCGGTCCTCCAGGACGCCGGCCAGCCGGTGGTTGACGGCGTCCAGGAACTCCTTGGGCTCGAAACTGGTCTGTGAGGTCTCCGGGTTGACCAGGGCGAGGTGGTAGCGGACGGCGTCCGGGGTCAGCCCGCGGACCTTCGCGACGCCCGAGGCGGTGATCGCGTGCCGGCGGCTGGTGGAGAACTTCTCCCCGGCCAGCTGGTAGAACTCGTTGATCAGCACCCGGTCGTACGGCCGGGTGTCCCCGTGCACCAGGGCGACGGCGTTGATGCAGACCAGCGCGGACACCACGTTGTCGCAGCCGAGGCTGGTCACGGTGACCACGTCGGAGTCGGGCGAGAAGGAGTTGACCTCGGCCCCGATCCGCTGCCGGTGGATCTCGCCGAGCAGCCGGGCGAACATGAAGCCGCCGGTGTACGAGAACAGGCTGGACGGGACGCCGTCCTCGCCGCCGGCCAGCGTCATCCCCCAGGTCTCGGGGACGCTCAGCCGGATGGTGGCGCCGCCCCGGCCGAGCAGCGCCCGGACGGTCGAGCGGTACCGCTCGGCGAGGTCCAGGCGGTCGAACTCGGGCTCCAGTTCGGCCAGTCCGGCGGTGCGCAGGAAGCGGGTGGCGATCTGCCGCCACTGCCAGTCGGCGTCCGTGGCCAGCCGCGGGCGCGGCTCGACCACCTCCTCCGGACGGAAGTGCGCGCCGCAGCCCTCGCAGAAGTAGCTGGCCACCTCGGTGCCGCAGTCCGGGCAGCGGCCGAGCAGCAGCGGGCCGACCACGAAGCGGCCGGCGGTCGGCTCGTACGGGACCTTCTCGATCAGCGTGCTCACCGCGCCGCGGGCGTCCAGCCGGGCGACGCTCCCGTCGATCTCGCGCTGGAACAGGCCGTGCCAGGGCTCCTCGGCGGGGTTGACGAACTCGTCCATGCCGATCCGCAGCGCGGCGAGGTCGGCCTGCATGACCTCGTGGTAGTGGGCGACGACCTCGCCGGGGTCGACGCCGTCGACCCGGGCCTTCATGGCGACCCAGGGCTCGTAGGCGTCGGTGCCGGTCATGATCGCCGGACGGTCGCCGCGCATCCGCAGGAAGCGGGCGAGCGCGTCCACCCGCAGGAAGGGGCCGGCGATGTGGCCCAGGTGCAGGTGCCCGTTGGGCGTGGGCTCCGGGGGGACGAGCAGGTAGTGGCGGGGGGTGGCGTTGGTGCGCATCGTGGTCCTCACGGGCTGTCGGGAGGTCAGTCGAGGCCCAGCAGGGCGAGTGCGCCCTCGGCCATGGCCGGGGCGAGCCGGAAGCCGGAGCCCGCGCCACCGGTCGCCAGGACGACGCCGTCGAGGCCGTCCAGCGGGGTGATCAGCGGGGCGAAGTCCGGGAGGTAGAGGTCGGCGCCGGTCCGGCAGCCGATGAACTCGGGCCGGAAGTCCGGGAGTTGCTCGGCGAGGACGGCCTCGGCCAGGGCCCGGTCGGCGGGGTTCGGCGCCAGCCGGGTGCGCTCGGGCGGGCAGTCCCAGTCGGTGCTGGTGATGCTGTAGTACCAGTCCCGGCCCTCGCCGACGGGCAGCAGGAAGGCGTCCGGCTCGTCCAGCACCAGCAGCGGGCGGTGCCCGCCGGGCTCTCCGCCGCGCAGCCGGTAGGCGACGACCTTCTTGGTCCGGGCGCCGAGCCGCTTCGCCGTCGCGGCGAACGGGCCGGCCAGGGCGGCGGCGCCGGGGGCGGCCAGCACCCGGCGGGCGGTCAGCTCGCCGCCGTCCTCGGCGATCAGCCGGTAGCCCTCCGCACAGGGCTCGACGGCGCGCACCGCGAAGCCCTCGACCAGGTCCCGCCGCGGGCCGTCGGCCCGGGATCCGGCAGTGAGGGGTCGGGCAGCGAGGGATCCGGCAGTGAGGGATCCGGCGACGGGGCCCCCGGCGGTGAGGGGCCGGAGCAACTGCTCGACGGCCTCGGCGGGTTCGGAGAACGTCGCCTCGGCGGAGCGCCGCAGCTCGGTGCCCGCCCCGCCGACCGGTCCGCCGAACACGGCCCGCAGCTGCGCCTCCTGCTCGGACCGGCAGGGCGCCAGCGCGTCGCCGACCAGCTGGCCGTCGACCCCGGCCGCGCCACCGGCCGGCACCACCCAGTACGCGCGCCGCACCTCGGCGTTCAACGCCGGTGCGAGCGCGGCCAGTTCGGCCCGGAGTTCGAGGCTGCGCCGGGCCAGGGCCCGCTGCTCCCCGGTCCGCCCGGCCGGGATGTCCACCGCGAGCGAGCGCACGGTCGAGCCGTCGTGCACGGCGCCCGCGCAGACCGCGACCACCGAGGCGTCCGGATGGCGCAGCGCGGCCAGGCCGACGGCGGTGGCGCCGACGATGCCGGTGCCGATCACCGCGAGATCGTACGTCCCGTGCCCGCTCACGCGCCGGCCTCCCGCCACCAGATCGAGAGCACCGTCATCTCCTCGTCGGCGGTGTGCAGCCGGTGCTCCTCGCCGCCCGGGAGCGCGTACAGCCCGCCCGGGCGGGCCGGGTGCTCGCGGCCGCCGCAGGTGATCACCCCGTGGCCGCGCTGGACCAGCCACAGTTCCTGCGAGGCGTGGCAGTCGGCCATGGTGGCCGAGTGCGGGGGCACGGTGAACACCGCCAGGTTGACGGGCAGCCGGCCGACGGCCGCGAGGACCTCGGCCGCGTCCAGGTCGGCCTCCAGGCTGGAGGTGCCGGTCTCGTCGACGTCGGGCGCGAGGTAGCGGACCTCGACGGACCGCCCCTCGGCCACGGCGTCCGGGCCGGCCGTCTCGTTCAGCTGATGCATCGTCATGAACCCCCGTTCGTACGGATGCTGTCGAGGATCGCCCGGCTGCGCCAGGCGAGCAGGCCGAGGTTGGGATCGGTGATGCCGAACGCGTGCCGGGCGCCGTTCTGCAGGTAGATCCGGTGGCCGTCCGGCCCGTCCCACTCCACCGAGTAGTCCTCCCGGACGACCGGGAGGCCGTCCTCCAGCCGCAGCCG
The DNA here is from genome assembly GCF_042266305.1 of Kitasatospora sp. NPDC056076. Taxonomy (NCBI): domain Bacteria; kingdom Bacillati; phylum Actinomycetota; class Actinomycetes; order Kitasatosporales; family Streptomycetaceae; genus Kitasatospora; species Kitasatospora sp. NPDC056076. The sequence continues at coordinate 221,891 of NZ_JBHJWG010000001.1, read as the reverse complement.
CCCGGTCAAGGCTCCCAGGCACTGCGGCAGTTGCTGGACGTAGCCGGTCGCCAGCACGACCGCGTCGCAGTCCACCGCGGTCTCGGCCCCGTCGGACTTGAGCTCCAGGCGCAGCCCGTCGGCCCGCTCGGCGAGCCCGGCGACCTCGTGCCCGGGCAGCAGCCGGATCAGCTCCGGGCGCCCCTCGACGTGGCTGGTCAGGTAGACGATCCGGTACAGCTCGGCCAGCAGGCCCTCGTTGACGCCGTCGCTGGCGTACTTCTGCTCGGCCAGCAGGGCGGCCCGCTGTTCCTTGGGCCGTCCGAAGAAGTCCTGGGCGGCCTCCGGCAGGTACAGGTCGTTGGTGAAGGCCGACTCGTCCAGCGGCAGGAAGCCGGGCCGCCGGCTGACCCAGGTGACCCGCTCCGGGCGGGCCTGGCCGACCAGCAGGTGGCGGACGATCTCGGCGCCGCTCTGCCCGCCGCCGACCACGGCGACCCGGCGGCCGGCCAGTGCCTCGGCGTGCTGGACGAACTCGCTGGAGTGGAACACGGCCGGCCCGGTGGCGCCCTCCAGCACCGGCGGGAGGTACGGCTGCGGGCCCGCGCCGAGGACGAGGTGCCGGGAGCGGAAGGTGCCCCGGGAGGTCTCGGTCTCGAAGTGGTCGCCGTGGAAGCGGACCTCCGTCACGTCGTGGTCGTAGCGGACGGTGTCGCCGAGCTGGTCGGCCACCCAGCCGAGGTACTGGTTGAACTCCGCGCGGTGGACGGCCGGGAAGCGGGCGGTCAGGAACTGGTAGAACCGGCCCTTGGCGGCGAGGAAGGCCAGGAAGGAGAACCGGCTGGTCGGGTCGACCGGGGTGACCAGGTCCTTGAACGGCGAGTTCTGCAGGGTGGCGTCGGGGAGCAGCAGCCCCGGGTGCCAGGCGGGCCGTTCGCGGCGGTCCAGGTGCAGTCCGGTGGTGCCCGGGTGGGCTTCGGCCTGGGCGGCCAGGCTGAGGTTGGCCGGGCCGGCGCCGACCGCCAGGTAGTCGAGGAGCTCGCTCACCGTTCGTCCTCCGCTTGGGGGTTGATCCGGACGGCGGCGTCGACCGCGCCGCGCAGCGCGGTGGCGGCGGCCGGGGAGTCGGCGGTGAAGACCGCCTGGCCGAGCCGGCAGCGGAAGTCGTCCAGGTGCGGGTGGATCGGGTCGCCCGGGGCGAGGTCGAGCCGGACCTCGCGCACGCCCGGCAGGGCGGCCGCGGTGTCCAGGCCGGTGGCCCGGTCGAAGCGGGTCTCGCCGGGGGCGGTGAAGAAGTGGATGCCGGCGACCGCCGCGACCGGCTCGCCGAAGGCGCCGGTCTCCTGCGGGTCGAGGCCGAGCAGCCCGGCCAGCCAGACCCTGGGCAGGCTGACGCCGGTGGCGAGCTGGGCCAGTTCGGCGATCCGGTCGCCGCCCATCCGGGCGCCGATCTCGACCAGGGCCGGGCCCTGGGCGGTGAGCCGCAGTTCGCAGTGGAACGGCCCGACGCTCAGGTTGACCGCCCGGACGACGCCCTGGACGTACTCCTCGATCGCGGCCGAGGCCTCGGCCGAGAGGGCGGCGGGCAGCTGGTGGCCGATCTCGGCGAAGTACGGCTCCGGCGCGAGGAGCTTCTCGGTCACCGCGACGACGGTGGTGGTGCCGTCGAGGACGTAGCCCTCGACGCTGTACTCCGGCCCGTCCAGGTACTCCTCGACCAGGGCCCGCTCGATCATCGGGCGGCCGAGGTCGACGAAGTCGTCGGTGCTGAGCCGGCGGTACGCGTCGGTCAGCTGGTCCAGGTCGTGGACCACCGACACGTGGAGGCTGCCGGACTGGTCCACCGGCTTGACCACGCAGGGGAAGCCGGTGAGCTCTGCGGCCTTCGCGAGGTGCTGGTCGGAGCTCACCTCCAGGAAGCGCGGGCTGCGCAGCCCGGCGGCCTCGACCGCCTCGCGCATCCGGGTCTTGTCCCGGACCTGCTCCACCGTCCGCACGTCCAGGCCGGTCAGGCCCAGTTCGGCGGCGAGGTGCGCGGCGTTGGGGACGTAGACGTCGCAGCCGGGGAAGACCGCGGACAGCGGGAGGCGCTCGTGCAGTTCGCGGACCGCGGCGAGCAGGGCGGGCAGGTCGTTGGTCTCGACGGTCACCAGTGCGTCGATGCGGTCGCGCAGGTGCGCGGGCATCACCCGGTCCTCGGTGTCCGCGCTGGCGACCACGACGCCGATCCCCAGGTCCAGGGCGGCCTCGACCAGCAGCACACCCCCCGAGAGGGCTTCGATCACGAGGATGCGCCGGTCCGAATGCTTGGTCATCGTGCTATGTCTTCCCGTTCGTGGGCCACGGTCGCCGTTCCGGCGTCGTGGTGGTGGGGGTCGTGAGGGTGGGGGTCGTGAGGGTGGTGGGGGTCGGCGGGGGCCGGGCGGCCGGCCCGGGCCAGCCCGGGCAGCAGCGCGAGGGCCAGGACCAGCGCCCCGACCGCGGCCACCCGCAGCAGGGTGGCCGGGTCGACCGAGGAGCCGGCCAGGGCGAGGGTCGCCCCGGCGACCGGCATCGGCGCCACCAGCAGCAGGCCGAAGGCGGCGACCGCGCTGCCGTACTCCCCGGTCGGCACCCGCTCGGCCCTGGTGGTGCGCAGGTAGACGCTGAACAGCGAGTCCAGGGCCAGGAACACCCCGAGGGCGACGCCGAACAGCGCCAGGTCCGGGGCCACGGACAGCCCCAGGCAGACCAGCGCGGAGGCGACGGCCAGGCCGATGCCGTAGCGCCACAGTCCGAGCCGGCCGATCAGCCAGGGGGCGATGCCGACCACCGCGATCGAGGCGACGCCGGCCGCCGAGTAGACGAAGCCGAGCGCGCTCTCCGAGACGCCGTACCGGGTGGCGACCAGGGCCGGGGCACTGCCGATCAGCAGGCTGAGCAGGTAGTTCAGCCCCATGGTCAGCAGCACCACGCTGCGCAGCACCGGATCCCGTACGGTCCGGCGCAGGCCGGCCAGCGGGGACGGCGCCGCGTCCGGGTCGGCCCTGCCGGCGGGCAGGGCGAGGGCGAGCAGCAGGCTGGCCGCGTAGCCGGCTCCCGCGGTGGCGACGAACACCACCGGCGGGAAGAGCAGCAGCAGTCCGCCGAGCGCGGGCCCGGCGATGATGGCGGCCTGTTCCAGGCCGGTCAGCACCGACTGGGTGCGGGCCGCCCGCTCCGGCGGGGTGAGCAGCCGCCCGGCCTTCTCGCCGGCCACGAAGGTCTGCTCGAAGAACGCGCCGGACAGCATGCCGAAGACCAGCACCACGGGCACCGCGGTGCTCGGCCGGAGCAGGATCAGCAGGCAGCAGACGGCCGCCAGGGCGAGCCGTCCCGCGTCGCTGACCAGGAAGATCTGGCGGATCGACAACCGGTCCACCAGGTAGCCCGCACCGGCCAGCGAGAGCAGCCGGGGCGTCCAGGTCAGCACCACGGCCACACCCGACCAGGTGAGCCCGCCGGTCACCCGGTAGCAGAGCAGGGGGATCCCGAAGACCAGGAGGTTGTCCACCAGCCAGCCGATCGAGCGCAGCGCGAAGTAACCCACCGTACGGCCGGACGCCATGGAAGTTCCCCCGTGAACCTCGGAAATCGCCACCCCGGCCGGGCTGTTCGAAGCCCGGCATGAGCACGACCGTAGCCCGTCGAAAACGGAAAAGCTAGATCCATTTTCTGCGTCGACATGAAGATCTGTTCTCATCTGACGCTTCGACAGGAAGATCTGTTGGCAGACGTCGGGACGACGACAAGGCCCCGCTCCCGGACCGGGGAGCGGGGCCTCGCGCGGCGGCCGACAGGGGTCGGCCGGTCACGGCCGACCGATGACGGTCAGTCGGTGGCGGGGTGGGAGCGGGTGGCAGCGGTCAGCGCCTGCGCCTGGGCGCGCAGCGCGTCGAGCTGCTCCTGGAGGCCCGCGGGTGCGGAACCGGGGAGCTGCCGGGACGGGCTCGCGGCGGTGCCCGGGACGGTGGGCAGCGCCGGCACGCTCGGGAGTTGGCCGAGCAGGCCCTGCAACGCGGCGAGGAGCTGCTGGACGACACCTCCGACGTCGGGGACGGCCGAGGTCACCGTCGAGAGCAGGCCGGTGACCAGCTTGACGACGTCGCCGAGCGCCCCGAGGGCCGCGCTCGGGTCCGGCGCGGCCGGGACGGCAGGCAGGGTCGGCAGGGCGGGCAGGGCGGGGACCGCCGGGGCTCCGGGCACGGTGGGGGTGTCCGGCAGGGTGGGCACCGTCGGCGCGGTCGGGGTGTCCGGTGCGGTGGGCGCCGTCGGCGCGGTCGGGGTGTCCGGCACGGTGGGGGTGTCCGGCGCGGTGGGCGCCGTCGGCACCGTGGGAGTGTCCGGCGCGGTGGGGGCGTCCGGCGCGGTCGGGGCCGTCGGGACGACGGGAGCGGAAACGGTGGTGCGGGGGGCCGAGGCTGCCTGGCCGGCGGCGGTGGCGGACGCCGTGGCGACCATGGTCAGCGCGAGGGCTGCGGTCAGGGTGGCGGCCATCCGGGTGGAACGCATGGGTACTGCTTCCTCTCAGTGCGAGTCAGGCGAGATCGCCTGACTCACACCGTGCGGTCGCCGCCCGGGCCCGGCCACCGCAGGTACGCCGAACGGCGGCGCGCCGGACGACGGCTCAGCCCTGCGCCCATTCCGCGGTGCTGCGGTGCGCCCCCAGCCCGACCGAGTCGAACTCGTCCGCCCGCCCCGGTTCGACGGACCCGCCGAGCCACCGCAGGGCGCGCGAGATCGGGGTGCCCTCGGCCGGCGCGGGCTCGAACTCGCCACTGGCGAGCGGGCCCAGGGCGACCCGGCCGTCGAACCAGCCGACGGCGCGCTGGGTGCCGCCGCCACCGAAGTACTCGGCCTCGACGCGGACGATCGGACCGGCCTTGGACCAGGCGGCGAGCCGGAGTTCGAACCCGTCGGAGTACCCGCCGAATCCCGCCCCACCGGATCCCGCCCCGCCGACGGACCTGGACACCGCGACGTCGCCCTGGAGCGCGGACAGCACGGCGGGGGTGACCGGGATGAGCGCCAGCCCCTGGGCCAGCGGCACCACCCGGGCCGCCGGCACCTCCGCCGCCGCCACCGTCAGCAGCTCCAACATGCCGATCAGCGCTTGGAGTTCATACGACATGCCCGACATGCTGTCCCACCGCACCGACAGTCGGCCCGGAATTTATCGTTCCGTGCCCGCGCGGAGACCGTAGAGCAGGGTGAAGAGGGTCACGTCCACGGCGTCGTCGGCCGTACTCGGACCTTCTTCGGACAAGCCGTCGAAGATGTCGGCCAGTTGGGCGCGGAGCCGGGCCAGCCGGTCCGGGTCGAGCCGGAGGGTGAAGTGCGCGAACAGTCCGGCCGACGGGCCCGAACCGTCCTGCGGGCGGCTGAAATCCAGCCGCCCGTCGGCCACATGGGCGCGGAACTCGCCGCGGACCCGGTCGATCGCGGCCAGCATGGCGTCGTACGCCTCGGAGCGGGCCGGGGAGTCGGCGGTGAACATCTCCGGGGCGAGCCGGATGGAGTCCTGGGCGACCCGGTAGCGGCTCTCCACGATGCCGGAGACCAGCCGGGTGCCCGCCACCAGGACCAGCCCGGCCTTCTCCAACTGCTTGATGTGCCGGTAGAGCTTGGTCTGCGGCTCGCCGAGCTCGGCGGCGAGCTCCTTGGCGGTCAGCGGACGGTCCTCGGCGGTCTTCAACGCGCCGAGGATGGCGAGGCGCAGCGGGTCGGCCAGTGCCTTGAGCACCGCGACGTCGCCCACCTGGCGCTCCTTGACCCAGGTGGTGGGCTGCTGCTGCTCGTCCCCGTCGGCGGGTTCCTGTTCGTGCTCGGCCACGGGCCCACCCTCGCAGATCGGCCGCTCCGGCCGCAATCACCGCTCGGTGAGCGCTCACCCTTGCGCAATCACTCACGCTCACGCCATCATTCACGTGAGCGTGAACGGTGTCGGAGAACGCGAACGATGGGGGTCGGTCCATGACGGAGCACACCACGGCGACGGCCGAGCGGACGGCGGTCGGACCGGCGGACCCGCCGCCGCCCGTCCCGCTGCGGCGCAACCTGCGGTTCCAGGCCCTGTGGGCCGGCACCTCCTGCGCGACCCTCGGCCTGATGATCGGCGAGACCGCCTTCCCCCTGCTGGTGCTCGCCCTCACCGGCTCGTCCACCGCCGCCGGAGCCTTCGGCGCCGTCCAGATGACCGCCACCCTGCTGCTCGGCGTGCACGGCGGCTCGGTCGCCGACCGGTGGGACCGCCGCCGGGTCCTGGTCGCCTCCGACGCCGTCCGGCTGCTGGCCCTGGCCAGCGTCCCGGTGGCCCTGGCACTCGACCGGCTGACCCTGGCCCACCTGCTGGTGGTCGCCGCGCTGGTGGGCGCGACCATCGCCTACAGCGGCCCGGTCCGGCTGCTGGCCCTGCGCTCGGTGGTCGCGCCGGAGCAGTTGTCGCAGGCGCTCGCCCAGGACGAGGCCCGGATGAGCGGCGCCGCGCTGGCCGGCCCGCCCCTGGCCGGGTTCCTGTTCGGACTCGGCCGCTCGGTGCCCTTCCTCGGCGCCGCGTTCGCCTCGCTGGTCGCGCTGATCACCGCACTGCTGGTGCGCTTCCCGGCCGGACCGGCGGCCGCGGCCGGGCAGCCGGGCCGCGCGGGCCGTAACGCGCAGGACGAGCAGGAGGAGCAGGAGGACGAGGGCGGCGCGCTGGCCGGCTTCCGCCTCCTCGCCGCCTCCCCGCTGCTGCGCCCCGCACTGGCCGTCCTGCTGGTGATCAACCTGACCGGGGCGGCGCTGCTGCTGCCCGTCATGGTGCTGCTGCGCGAACACGGCACCAGCAGCGGCGGGATCGGCCTGGCGCTGGCCGGCGAGGCGGTCGGCGCGCTGGCCGGGGCGACCCTGGTCTCCCGGCTGCACCGGCTGGCCGGCCCCGGGGTGCTGCTGCTCGTGGTGGCCTGGACCGCCGTGCCCGTCCCGCTGGCACCGCTGCTGCCCGGCGGGGCGGTCACCGTGTTCGCCGCGCTGTTCCTGGTCGGCGCGGGCGTCCCGGCCCTGCGGGTGATGCTCGACCTGCTGGTCTTCCGTCAGGTGCCGGACCGGCTCCGCGGCCGGGTGATCGCCGCGACCATGACCCTGCTCACCGCCGGGATGCCGGCCGGCTCCTTCGCCGCCGGCCTGCTGCTGGACCGCTTCTCCCCCGCCGTCACGCTCGCCGCGATCGCCGCTCTGCTCGCCGCCGCCCTGCTGCCCGCCACCGCGAGCCGCACCCTGCGCCGCGCCACCTGGCCCGCCGCCGCGCCGGTGTGAGCCCAGGGCTGAACGCCGGTCACCCGCACGGCCGCCCGCCGCATGCGGCGGGCGCGGCAACCGGGTGAACTGGCCGGGTACGGCCCGCCGCCGGGGCTCCCTCCCCGGCGCCCCGCTCCCCCGCGCAGCCGACCGGGGCCGTACCGGAGGAGGACCGATGAGTGCCACGGACGCACCCCCGCCCGGCCCCGGCGGCGAGGCCGGCCCCGGGGGTACGACCGGCCCCGGGGGTGAGGCCGGCCCCGCCACCCGGGAGCGCGGCGGCTCGGTGGCCGGCCGACTGGCCGCCGCGCCGCGGATGTCCTGGATCACCCTCGCCCTGATGACCACCAGCTCGGTCGCCAGCCTGCGCTCCGCCCCGACCATGGCGGTGTACGGGCTGGCCTGCGTCTTCCTCTACCTCGTCCCCGCGGTGGTGTTCCTGCTGCCGACCGCGCTGGTCTCCGCCGAGCTGGCCTCCGGCTGGGAGGGCGGCGTCTACCGCTGGGTCTCGGAGGGCCTGTCGAAGCCGCTGGGCTTCCTGGCCGTCTGGTGCCAGTTCGCGATGACGATCTTCTACTACCCGTCGCTGCTGGCCTACGTGGCCTCGACCATCGCCTACGTGGTGAACCCCCGGCTGGCCAGCAACGGCCCGTACACCGCGGTCGTGATCATGGTGCTGTACTGGACCGGCGTCTGGGTCTCCTCGCGCGGGACGAAGGCGGTCGCCGGACTCTCCTCGATGGGCCTGGTGATCGGCACCCTGATCCCCGGCACCCTGCTGGTGGTGCTCGGCTTCGTCTTCCTCGGCGAGGGCAACTCCTCCGCCGCCCCGATGGACACCTCGCACCTGTTCCCGCAGTGGACCGGGCTGGCCAGCCTGGTGCTGATCGTCAACAACTTCCTCAGCTACTCCGGCATGGAGATGAACGCGGTGCACGTCTCCTCGCTGCGCGACCCGGCCAGGGAGTTCCCGCGGTCGATGTTCACCGCCTCCGCGATGGTGCTGGCGATCTTCATCCTGCCGGCGCTGGCGATCAGTTGGGTGGTGCCGTCCAGCGAACTGAGCCTCACCGCCGGGGTGATGCAGGCCTTCGACGCCTTCTTCCAGTACTTCGACATCGGCTGGCTCACCCCGGTCATCGCGGTGGCCCTGATCGCCGCCTCGCTCGGCGGCATGCTGACCTGGCTGGCCGGGCCCTCCAAGGGCCTGCTGCTGATCTCCCGTCAGGAGGGCTACCTGCCGCCGTTCCTGCAGAAGCTCAACCGCGAGGGCGTCCAGCAGAACCTGCTGGTCTCCCAGGGCGTGGTCACCACCGCCATCGCCCTGCTCTACGCACTGATCCCGAACGTCTCCAGCGCCTACTGGATCTTCTCGGTGATCACCACCCAGGTGTACCTGATCGTCTACCTGCTGATGTTCAGCGCCGCGATCCGGCTGCGCCGCACCCAGCCGGACCACCCGCGCGGCTACCGGGCCCCGGCCCTGGTGCCGATCTGCGTGATCGGCCTGCTCGCGTCGGCCGCCGCGATGGGCATCGGCTTCGTGCCGTCCTCGCAGTTCGGCAGCGGCAGCGTCTGGTCGTACATCGGGATCGTCGGCGGCGGCCTGCTGCTCCTCGGGCTGGTCATCCCCCTCCTCTTCCTGCGGCTGCGCAGGCCGAGTTGGCGCTCGCCCGAGGCGGCGGCCGAGCTGGCCGCCCAGGAGGCGCAGGAGCTGCGCCGGACCGAAGGGGGTACGACGTCATGACCACCGGCCTGATGGCCTCCCGCCACCGCTGGATCTACCTCGGCTCGATCGTGCTGCTGGTCGCGATGCTGGTCACCGGCCTGCTGTCGTTCACCCAGCTGCACGCCACGAATCTGGCGAACGAGAAGGCCGGGGAGCTCGCCACGCGGCTGGGCTCGGCCGGCTACCCGGTGCCCACCCGGGACCAGATCACCCACACCCTCGGCGAGGACGGCGGCGCGGTCTGCGCCGACCCGGCGAACGCGCTCAACCAGGCGCAGTGGACGTACGGGATGTCCAACGGCGCGGGCGGGCCGGGCCAGCGCCCGGTGCTCTCCGACCGCGAGGTGGTCAAGGCCGAGGCGATCGTGCTCTCGGTCTACTGCCCGGACCGGCTCGCCGCCATCCAGGACAAGATCGACGACCTCGACCTGCGCGACACCGTGCGCAAGTAGGAGCCCCAGATGACCGACGAACTCGCCCGGCGGATCGACGGGTTGATGCCCCGCGCGTGGGCCGACCTGGCCGAGCTGGTGGCCATCCCGTCCGTCGCCGACCCCCGGCAGTACCCGCCGGAGAAGTGCCGGGAGGCCGCCGAGTGGGTCGCCGACGCCTTCACCGGGGCCGGCCTGCGCGACGTCCACCTGGAGGAGACCCCGGACGGCAGCCACGCCGTGGTCGGCCACCGCCCGCCCCCGCCCGGCGCCCCGACCGTGCTGCTGTACAGCCACTACGACGTCCAGCCCCCGCTGGACGAAGCCGCCTGGACCTCCTCGCCGTTCCGGCTCACCGAGCGCGACGGCCGCTGGTACGGGCGCGGCGCCGCCGACTGCAAGGGCAACATCGTCATGCACCTCACCGCGCTGCGGGCGCTCGGCGAGGACGTCCCGGTCGGCCTCAAGCTGGTGGTCGAGGGCTCCGAGGAGCAGGGCACCGGCGGCCTGGAGCAGTACGTGCCCCCGCACGCCGGGGAGTTGCACGCGGACGCCCTGCTGATCTGCGACACCGGCAACGCCGCCGTCGGCGTGCCCACCGCCACCACCTCGCTGCGCGGGGTGGTGACCGTGGTGGTCGGCGTCGAGGCGCTCACCGGCGACGTCCACTCCGGCATGTTCGGCGGCCCCGCCCCGGACGCCCTGGCCGCGCTGGTCCGGATGCTGGACTCGCTGCGCGACGCCGACGGCGGCACCCGGATCGAGGGCCTGGACTGCACCGGCAGCTGGAGCGGCGTCGGCTACGACGAGGGCGCCTTCCGGACCGACGCCGGGGTGCTGGACGGCGTCCGGCTGACCGGCTCCGGCACCGTCGCCGACCGGCTCTGGGCCCGCCCCGCCGTCACCGTCCTCGGCATCGACTGCCCGCCCGTGGTCGGCTCCGCGGCCGCCGTCCCGGCCACCGCCCGGGCCCGGGTGAGCCTGCGGGTGCCGCCCGGCACCGACGCCCACGCCGCCCAGGACGCGCTGGTCGCCCACCTGGAGGCGGCCGCACCCTGGGGCGTCCGGGTCACGGCGGAACGGGAGAGCGCCGGCGCGCCGTTCCGGGCCGACACCGGCGGGCCCGCGTACGCCGCGCTCGACAAGGCCGCGCAGGAGGTCTACGGCAAGCCGCTGTCCTTCCTCGGCCAGGGCGGCTCGATCCCGCTCTGCAACGTCCTGGCCACCACCTTCCCGGCGGCGGAGCTCGTGCTGATGGGCGTCGAGGAGCCGCGCTGCCTGATCCACGCGCCGAACGAGAGCGTCGACCCGGAGGAGATCCGGCGGATGGCCCACGTCGAGGCGCTGTTCCTCCGGCACTTCGCCAACAGCCGCTGACCATGGCGCAGTTGCGGGAAGTCGGCCACCATCGAAGGAGCCGACGTCGAACGACCCGCCAACGGACGACCCGACGCCGAAGGACCCCGAGGAGGAGCAACCGTGCCCCGTCCGTTCACCACCGAGGACCACGCCGCCCGGATGGCCCGGGCCACCGCCGAGGCGACGGCCGCCGGGCTGGCCGGCCTGGTGGTCGCCCCCGGCCCCGACCTGAGCTACCTGTGCGGCTACCGGCCCACCGCCGTCACCGAGCGGCTCACCGCCCTCGTCCTCGCCCCCGGCCGCCGCCCCGCGCTGATCGTCCCCAGGCTGGAGCGCCCGGACGCCGAGAAGGCGCTCGGCGCCCCGGCCGTCGAGCTGCTCGACTGGTCCGACGGCGAGGACCCGTACGCCACCGCCCGCCCGCTGTTCGAACCGGCCGGGCGCTACGGGATCTCCGACAACGCCTGGGCGATGCACCTGCTCGGCCTCCAGTCCGCCCTGCCCGGCAGCGGTTTCACCTCGCTCACCGAGGCGCTGCCGATGCTGCGCGCGGTCAAGGACACCGAGGAGCTGGAGCGCCTGGCCGCGGCCGGCGGCGCGGCGGACGCCGCCTACCGGGGCATCCTGGAGGTCGGCTTCGCCGGCCGCCGGGAGACCGACGTCGCCGCCGACCTCGGCGCGCTGCTGATCCAGTACGGCCACAGCCAGGTCGACTTCACGGTGGTCGGCTCCGGCCCCAACGGCGCCAACCCGCACCACGAGGCCGGGGACCGGATCATCCGCACCGGGGACACCGTGGTGCTGGACTTCGGCGGCCTCAAGGACGGCTACGGCTCCGACACCACCCGCACCGTGCACGTCGGTCCGGACGTCCCGGACGAGGTGCGGCAGGTGCACGACCTGGTCCGGCTCGCCCAGCAGACCGCCTTCGAGGCGGTCCGGCCCGGAGTGAGCTGCCAGGAGATCGACCGGATCGCCCGACGGGTGATCACCGACGGCGGGTACGGCGAACACTTCATCCACCGCACCGGCCACGGCATCGGGATCACCACCCACGAACCGCCGTACCTGGTCGAGGGCGAGGAGCGGCCGCTGGTGCCCGGCATGTGCTTCTCGATCGAGCCCGGCGTCTACCTGCCCGGCCGGTTCGGGGTGCGGATCGAGGACATCGTCACGGTGACGGCCAACGGCGGACGACGCTTCAACAACACCCCGCATGAGCTCGGTGCCGTCGCCTGACCGGGGCGGCGAGGCCGCTCCGCCGGACCGTTCGTCCCCGTCACGGGACCTTCGTCCGCCAAGATTTGACCCAACCGTGCGATTTTCTTACGAGCCGGTCATCGTTCGCCCAGAGTCCTCCAAGCTTGCGTTGCTAGTTTCGCTGAACATGACGAAGCTGCTGAGCCCGGCCCCGCCGACCCCGGTGCGGGCCGGACGTCTGCGTCCCGTGACCGAACGCAACCGCCGGGGAGGCCTGGCCAGACTGCGACTGCTGGCCTGGCCGGCCTACCTCACCGCCTTCGTCTGGTTCCTGGCCACCCAGGGCATGGCCTTCGCCAACGACGTGGTCTTCCTCTGGCTGATCGGCGCCCTGCTCACCGCCGCCGTCCACAGCGGACACGGCCCCCGCGGCTTCCTGCTGGTGCTGCGCGACTGGGTCCCGGTGATGGCCGTGGTCTGGGCCTACTCGCTGCTGCGCGGCTACGGCGCCCACACCCCCTGGGCCCCGCACTGGCTGCCCCAGCTGCGCTTCGACGAGGTGCTCGGCTTCGGGGAGACCTGGACCGTACGGCTCCAGCACGCGCTCTACACCCCCGGCTCGCCGCACTGGTACGACTACGCGGCGACGACCGTCTACCTCTCGCACTTCCTCGTCGTGTTCGTCCTGCTCGCCGTCCTGTGGCGGCGCTCCCACCAGCGCTTCCGTCAGCTCCTCGCCTGCTACTTCACGCTGACCTTCGCCGGCTTCGCCACCTACCTGCTCTACCCCGCCGACCCGCCGTGGCTGGTCGGCCAGCAGGGCAACATGCCCGAACTGCACCGGGTGGTCTGGGAGACCATCTCGAACACGGGCCTGCCGCAGGCCGACTCGCTGCTGGAGAACGGCAGCCAGTTCGCCAACGACGTCGCCGCGATGCCCTCGCTGCACTCCGCCTACCCGGCGATGCTGCTGTTCCTGTTCTGGCCCACCGCCCGGCCCTGGCTGCGCGCCCTGCTGGTCGCCTATCCGCTCGCCATGGCGTTCACCCTGGTCTACGGCGCCGAGCACTTCATCATCGACATCCTGGCCGGCTGGACGTACGCCGCCGTGGTGGTGTTCGGCCTGCGGTGGCTGCGCGACCGCCGCACCGCGCGGACGGCGGCCAGGGCAGAATCGGCCGGGTGCACTCCCAATCCGTGAGGGGAACCCCGACACCGATGAAGCCGACCCCCGAGCAGCTGCGGGCCGCCCAGGACACCACCATCCCGGACGTCACCGGGCCCGGGCTGCGGGTGCTGTTCTGCGGCATCAACCCGGGCCTGTGGTCCGGGGCCACCGGGCACCACTTCGCCCGGCCGGGCAACCGCTTCTGGCCCGCCCTGCACCGCTCCGGCTTCACCGGGCGCCAGTACCGCCCGGACGAGCAGGACGAACTGCCCGCCCTCGGCCTCGGCATCACCAACGTCGCCCCGCGCACCACCGCCAAGGCGGACGAGCTCACCGCCGAGGAACTGCGCGCGGGCGGCGCGGCGCTGCGCGAGCGGGTGCTGCGGCTGCGGCCGCGCGTCCTCGCGGTGCTCGGCATCGGCGCCTACCGGACGGCCTTCGGGCAGCGCCGGGCCGCGATCGGACGCCAGCCGGAGGGCATCGGCGACACCGAGGTGTGGGTGCTGCCCAACCCCAGCGGCCTCAACGCCCACTACACCCTGGACGCGCTGGCGGCCGAGTTCCGCGCCCTCCGGGAGAGCCTCGACGACTGATCGAGCCGACCGGGCCGACCGCCCGAGCCGCCTGGGCCGACCGGCCGGGGCGACCGGTCAGGCCGCCGTCAGCCCGGCGGGCAGCGGCAACTCGCGCAGTTCACGGATCAGCGCCCGAACGGCCGCCGTCCCGGCCAGCTCGGGGGTGGTGACGTACCCGACGAAGCGGCTGGGCGGCCGCGGGCCGAGGTCGGTGACGGCCAGCCCGGGCGGCGCGCCGAGCAGGGCCGTCCGGGGCATCACCGCCATGCCGAGGCCCTGGGCGACCAGCGAGAGCGCCACCGTGTCGTCCTCCGCGTCGACGGTCGCGGGCGGCAGCCAGTCCTGCCGCCGCCACCAGTCCCTGGTGTACGAGCCGCAGTTCTCCGCCCAGTCCACCAGCGGCAGCCGGCGGGGCTCCGGGTGGCCCTGCGGGTGGGCGAGGGCGTACGACTCCCGGTACAGTCGCACCGCGACCAGCCCGGGCACGGACGGCGGACCACCCGCGTCCAGGGTGGCCAGCCCGAGGTCGGCGCGCCCGTCCGCGACCTCCCCGGCGGTGCCCCGGCCGAGCTCCCGGACGATCCGCACCCGCGGGGTGAGCCCCGGGTGCTCGGCGGCGAGCCGGGCCAGGACGGGCGGCAGCAGGTTGGCGGCGGCACTGCGGAAGGCCGCGATCCGCAGCGTGCCGGTCAGCGGCCCCGCCGGGCCGGCACCCGCGCCCCGCACCTCGGGGCCCATCACCGCCAGCAGCCGCAGGATCCGGCGGGCGTAGCCGACCGCCCGCGCGCCGGCCTCGGTGGGGCGCGCGCCGTGGCGCCCGCGGTCGAAGAGCACCGCGCCGAGCTTCCGCTCGCAGGCGCGCACGGCGTGCGAGACGGCGGACTGGGTGGTCTCCAGGCGCGCGGCGGCCGCCGTGAAGCTCCGCTCCTCGTCGACGGCGACCAGGACGCGCAGCTCGTGCGGGGCGAGTTCGGTCATGCGGCGAACCTACCTCCCATCGAATCCGCTCATGGAAGGCGCCGGTCCATCGCCGCCGGCCCCTGCCCGGCCGCGCCCCCGCTTCCTACGGTGATCAACGTCCCCGCCGACCTCCCCCGTACGGAGCACCGCCGATGTCCCGTCCCACCGCCCGCGCCGTCCACCTGGTCTCCCGCCCCTCGGGCGCGCCGAGCGCCGAGAACTTCGCCTTCGTCGAGGTGACCGTCCCGGCGCTCGCCGCCGGCGAGGCCCTGGTCGAGAACCTCTACCAGTCCGTCGACCCGTACATGCGCGAGGAGATGGACGAGGGCGGCTGGCAGCTGCACGCCCCGCTGGAGGGCCGCACCCTCGGCCGGGTGGTGGAGTCCCGGGCCGACGCGCTGCCGGTCGGCGCCCTGGTCTCCCACCGGCAGGCCTGGCGCACCCACTCGGTGGTGACCGGCGACCGGGCCGGCCTGCTGCCCCACTTCGCGGGTGTCCCGCTCACTGCCCACCTCTCGATCCTCGGCGGCACCGGACTGTCCGCCTGGGTCGGCCTGACCAGGATCGCCCGGCTCCAGCCCGGCGAGACCCTGTTCGTCTCGGCCGCGGCCGGCGGCGTCGGCACCGCCGCCGGCCGGATCGCCCGACTGCTCGGCGCCGGCCGGATCATCGGCAGCGCCGGTTCGGCCGCCAAGGTCGCCCACCTCACCGAGCAGCTCGGCTTCGACGCCGCCTTCGACCACCACGACGGCCCGATCGCCGACCGGCTGCGCGAGGCCGCCCCGGACGGACTGCACGTCTACCTGGACAACGTCGGCGGCACGCACCTGGAGGGCGCGATCAGCGCGATGCGCGACCACGGCCGGATCGCCTGGTGCGGCGCCGTCGCCCAGTACAACAACCCGCTGGACCCGCCGCCCGCGCCGCGCAACCTCTACGACGTGGTCGGCAGGAGCCTGCGTCTGGAGGGCTTCCTGGTCCGCGACCACCTGGACGCCCGCCCCGAGCTGTACGACTTCGCCGTCCCGCACCTGCGCTCCGGCGCCCTCGTCCCGGACGAGACCGTCGTGGACGGCTTCGACCACGTGGTGGACGCCTTCCTGGGCGTGCTGCGCGGCGCCAACACCGGCAAGATGATCGTCCGGATCTGACCCCGGGGCCCAGGCAGGGCGGCGGCTAGAGCGGGGTGACGGCCTTCAGCACCACCAGCAGCGCCACCGCCGCGTTGAGCGCGCACAGCGCCGAGGCCGCCGTGCCGACCGCGGCCACCATCGCCGCCAGGCCCGCCGGGGTCTTGGCCGGCGGCCAGTTGCGGGCCGTCGGCACCGGGCCGAGCAGCGCGGCCACCCGGCGCGGCACCGGGCCGGGCGCCGGGGCCGGGGCGGCGAAGGCCGCGAAGCCGGGCACCGGGGCGGCGTGCGAGACCAGGGCCGCCCGGGCCACCGCCCGGGCCGTGATCCGCCGGTCGCCCACCGCCTGGGCCGACTCCTCGTCCGCCCAGCGCTCGGCGCTGAACGCCACCGCCGCCTGCAACGGCCGCAGGAAGGGGTTGACGCAGGCGGCGAGCTGGGTGGTCAGCAGGTAGCGGTGGTGGCGGTGGCGCAGGTGCGCCCGCTCGTGCGCGAGCAGTGCCTCCCGCTCGTCCTCGGCCAGCCCGGCCAGCATCCCGGTGGAGACCACCACCCGCCCGGGCGAGCCGGGCAGCGCGTAGGCGTACGGGCTGCGGTCCGGCAGCACCGCGAGGTCACCGGCCTCGGCCGGCGCCTCCGGCAGTCCGGCCAGCGCCCGCCGGGCCCGGGAGCGGACCCGCAGGTGCCGCACGACCGTCCGGGAACAGGCGAAGCCGACCAGCACCAGCAGCCACATCGCGGCGGTGCCGACCGTCTCGTGGTACGGCAGCGCGTGCCGCACCTCCGGGTCGGACCAGCTGTCCGGCAGCGGGTTGCCGGGGATCTGCGCGGTGCCCACCACGCCGATCAACCCGAGGCAGAGCACGCTGCACACCGCCATCACGGCACTGATCACGGTCATCAGCCGGGCGGCACCGCGCGGGTGCAGGTGCTGCTCGGTCAGCCGGGCGATCGGCACCGCGGTCAGCGGCAGGATCAGCGGGAGGAAGACGAAGAAGCCCACGGGTCAGCTCTCACGGTCGGCCGCTGCGGGCTCCGCGGACGCGGCGTCCAACAGCGCCCGCAGCAGTTCCTCGTCGTGCGGCAGCAGCGCGGTGACGAAGCTGGCGAGGACGGCGTCCCGGTCCGCCTCGCCGTCGAGCATCCGGCGCATCCGCAGCGCGGCCAGCCCGGCGGCGTCGGCGGAGGCCTGCCACAGGTAGGAGCGGCCGGAGCGGCTCCGGGAGACGGCGTTCTTGGCGTGCAGCCGGGACAGGATGGTCATCACCGTGGTGTACGCCAGGTCGCCGTCGATGCGTTCCTGGACCCACCCCGCGGTGGCCGGGCCGGGGGCCCGCTGGAGCACCGCCAGCACCTGCGCCTCCAGCTCGCCCTGACCACGCCGTCGGGTCGGCGCGTCCCCGGACGCCGGGGCGTGCCTCTCGTCTGCCATGACGGCCCACTCCCTCCGGATGCCGCTCCCCGGACCGACGCGGGGCGCGGGGCCATCCTAACGAGCCGACGCCTCCTCCGGACGGCCCAACGCGAGGGTTCGGGCCCGCACCACCGAACGGCCCGGGGCGAGGAGCCGGCAGGGGCCCCGGGGACAGGCCCTACGCCCGGGCCCGCTGGGTGACCGCGATGCAGCCCAGCACCACCACGGCCGTCACCGGCGCGGCCACCGGCAGCTCCTCCCCGAGCAGCAGCACCGACCAGACCAGCGTCAGCAGCGGCTGGGCGAGCTGCAGCTGGCTGGCCCGCGGCACCCCGATCGCCGCCATCCCCCGGTACCAGCACACGAACCCGCCGAGCTGGGAGACCGCCGCGATGTACGCCAGTCCGACCAGCGCCTTCGCGCCGAGCCGGACGGGCTCGGCGGACAGCCCGTAGGCGGCGGTCAGCAGCATCACCGGCGCCGCGGCCACCACCGCCCAGGCGATCACCCGGGCGCCCGGGAGGTCCCGGGAGAGCCGCCCGCCCTCCGCGTACCCGGCCGCGCAGACCAGCACCCCGGCGAACAGGTAGAGGTCGGCGACGGTCGGCCGGCCGTGGCTCTGCAGCAGGGTGAAGCCGAGCACGGCCGCCGCCCCGGCCAGCGCCGCCGCCCAGAACGCCCGGGACGGCCGGCGGCCGGTGCGCAGCGCCGAGGCCACCGCCGTGGCCAGCGGCAGCAGGCCGATGACCACCGCCGAGTGGGCGGTCGAGGAGGTCCGCAGGGCGAGCGTGGTGAGCAGCGGGAAGCCGATGACGCAGCCGGCCGAGACCACCAGCAGGCCGGGCCACTGCCGGGCCGTCGGCAGCGGGGCGCCGGAGGCCAGCAGGTAGAGCCCGGCGAGCAGCCCGGCCAGGGCGCCGCGCAGTCCGGTCGAGGTCCACGGGCCGAAGCCGTCGAGGGACCACACGGTGGCCGGGAAGGTGAGCGAGAAGGAGGCCACCCCGAGGGCGGCGAGGGCCGTGCCGGAGGCGGTGCCGGGGGCGCCCGCCCCGGGTGCTATCGCCGCGGGCCGGGTAGCGCTATCTTGTGCCGTCATGAATGAGCGTAGCAGCGTGGCCGAACTCGCCGAAAGCCTCCGGCGGGAGGTCGAGCGCTACCCGGAAGGGCGAAAGCTGCCGTCCAGCCGGGCCCTGATGGAGCGCCACCAGGTCAGCCCGGTGACGGTCTCCCGCGCCATCGCGGTGCTGGTCGCCGAGGGGCTCGTGGTCTCCCGGCCGGGTGCCGGGGTATTCCGGGCCGCGGCCTTCGCCGCGGCCCCCGACTCCCCGGCGGCCCCGGCCGCCCGGCCCGGCGACCTGTCCTGGCAGGAGGTCGCGCTCAGCGCCGACTCCGGCCCGCGCGACCTGCTGGCCGCACCGGTGTTCGCCACCCTCCAGGTGCCGCCGCCCGGCGTCATCGACCTCAACGGCGGCTACCCCCACTCCTCGCTGCTGCCCGAGCGGCTGCTCGCCGCCGCCCTCGCCCGGGCCGGCCGCCGCCCGGGCGCCTGGGACCGCCCGCCCACCGACGGCCTCACCGAACTGCGCGGCTGGTTCGCCCGCGACATCGGCGGCCACGCCGGACCGATCAGCGCCGGGGACGTCCTGATCACCTCCGGCGGGCAGGGCGGCCTGACCGTGGCGATGCGCTCGCTGGCCGCGCCCGGCTCGCCGGTGCTGGTCGAGTCGCCGACCTACTCGGGCATCCTCGCGGTGGTGCGCGCGGCCGGGCTGCGGCCGGTGCCCGTCCCGGTCGACGCCGACGGCGTCCGCACCGATCTGCTGGCCGACGCCTTCGAGGCCACCCGGGCCCGGGTGTTCGTCTGCCAGCCGCTGTTCCAGAACCCCACCGGCGCGGTGCTCTCGCCCGCGCGCCGGGCGGAGGTGCTGCGGATCGCCCGGGCCGCCGGGGCGTTCGTGGTCGAGGACGACTTCGCCCGGCTGCTGGTCCACGCGGACGCCCCGGCGCTGCCGCGCCCGCTGGCCGCCGACGACCGGGACGGGGTGGTGGTGCACCTGCGCTCCCTCACCAAGGCCGCCTCCCCCAACCTGCGGGTCGGCGCCCTCACCGCGCGCGGCCCGGCGCTCGCCCGGCTGCGGGCCACCCAGGTGGTGGACAGCTTCTTCGTGCCCCGGCCGCTCCAGGAGGCGACCCTGGAGCTGGTCTCCGACCCCGGCTGGGCCCGTCACCTGCGCACCCTCGGAGCCGAACTGCGCGACCGCCGCACCGCCGCCGTGGCCGCCCTGCACCGGGAACTGCCCGGTGTGCTCGGCGCCCACCGGCCCGGGGGCTACCACCTGTGGCTGCGGCTGCCGGACGGCACCGACGACGACGCCCTGGTCGCCGCCGCCCGGCGCCGGGGCGTCCAGGTCACCCCCGGCCGGCCGTACCACGCCGCCGAACCCCCGGCCCCGCACCTACGGCTGAGCTACGCCGCCGCCGACGGCCCCGCCCAGGTCGCCGAGGGCATCCACCGACTGCGGACGGCCTACCAGGAGTCGACCGGCTGACCGCGGCCCGACCCCGGACCCGACCCCGGCCCCGGCCCCGCGCGGCGGCCGCTACGCCCGGTACCCGGCCATCCGCTCCAGCCGCGCGATCCGCTCCGCCATCGGCGGATGGGTGGAGAACAGCCGCGCACCGGCCTCGCCCGGCCGGAACGGGCTGGCGATCATCATGTGGCTCGCCGTCTGCAGCTGGGGCTCCGGCGGGAGCGGCAGCTGGCGGGTACCGGCGTCGAGCTTGCGCAGCGCACTGGCGAGGGCGAGCGGGTCGCCGGTGATCCGGGCACCGTCGGCGTCTGCCTGGTACTCGCGGGAGCGGCTGACGGCCATCTGGATCAGCCCGGCGGCGATCGGCCCGAGGATCATGATGGCGAGCATCCCGAACAGCCCTGGGCCGTCGTCGTCCTCGCTGCGGCCGAACGGGATCAGCCAGGCGAAGTTCACCAGGAACATCACCACCGAGGCCAGCGCCCCGGCGACCGAGGAGATCAGGATGTCCCGGTTGTAGACGTGGCTGAGCTCGTGTCCGAGCACTCCGCGCAGTTCGCGCTCGTCCAGGATCTGCAGGATGCCCTCGGTGCAGCAGACCGCCGCGTTGCGCGGGTTGCGGCCGGTGGCGAAGGCGTTCGGGGCCGGCGTCGGGGAGATGTAGAGCCGGGGCATCGGCTGCCGGGCCGAGGTGGAGAGCTCGCGCACGATCCGGTACAGCCCGGGTGCCTCGAACTCGCTGACCGGCCGGGCCCGCATGGCCCGCAGCGCGAGCTTGTCGCTGTTCCAGTAGGCGTAGGCGTTGGTCCCGAGGGCGACCAGCAGGGCGATCACGAAGCCGGTCCGGCCGAAGAAACCGCCGATCACCAGGATCAGTGCCGAGAGGCCACCGAGCAGGACGGCGGTCCTCAGTCCGTTGTGCCGGCTGTGCACGTCAGGCCCTCCAGTGGTGCGGTGGGGAAGCCCTTTCTGCCTCGTCCCTCTTGCCCGCTCAACGGGCGGGCCCCGGGACCTTGTTCCCTTGTGACCGACGCGACACCCGGTCGGCGGCTCAGAACAGCGAGCCGCCGGCCACCTGGAGGACCAACTGCGGGGCGACCGAGAGCACCACCGCCGCGGAGGCGGTGAGCCCCAGCGTGGCGGTCAGGCCGACCGGCAGCCGCCGCTCGGCACCGTCCTCGGCCGCGACGGCGGACGCGTCGGCCGGGGCGAACAGCCGGGCCGTCCACAGCAGGTAGTAGTACAGGGCGACGACCACGTTGACGGCCATCACCACGGCCAGCCACCCCAGCCCGGCGTCCACGGCCGCGCGGAACACCACGACCTTGCCGAACAGGCCGATCACACCGGGCGGCAGCCCGGCCAGGCAGAGCAGGAAGAAGGCCAGCGCCAGCGCCGTCCAGCGGTTGCGGGCGAACAGGCCGCGGAAGTCGTCCACGCTCGTCCCGGCCCGGCGGCCGACGGCGGCGACCACCCCGAAGGCGCCGAGGTTCACCACGCCGTAGATCAGCGCGTACGCGGCGGTCGCGCCCAGCGGATCGGCCCCGGTGGGCGCGTAGCCGGCCGCCGCGAGCGGCACCAGCAGGTACCCGGCCTGACCGACCGAGGACCAGGCCAGCAGCCGCACCGCGCTGTACCGGGTGTCGAAGCGCTGCCGCAGCGCGCCGACGTTGCCGACGGTCATGGTGACGGCGGCCAGCACCGCGAGCACCAGGCCCCAGGTGTGGGCGTACGGGCGGAACGCGACGGTGGTGGCGAGCGCCAGCCCGGAGAGGCCGGCCGCCTTGCCGACCACCGAGAGGTAGCCGGCCACCGGCAGCGGGGCGCCGGTGTAGGTGTCGGGCACCCAGAAGTGGAAGGGGACGGCGGCGACCTTGAAGGCGAAGCCGACCAGGGTCAGCACCGCCCCCGCCTCGGCCAGCGCCTTGAGCTGGGCGGGCGCGTGCTCCAGCCCCTGGGCGACGGGCCCGAGGTGCAGGCTGCCACTGGCCGCGTAGACGAAGCCGATGCCGAGCAGCATCACGGCGGTCGCGGTGACGGAGGAGACGAAGAACTTGAACGCGGCCTCCGCGCCCCGCCCGTCCCGGCGCAGCGCGACCAGGGCGAAGGCGGGCAGCGAGGCGACCTCCAGGGCGATCACCATGGTGGCGAGGTCGCGGGAGGCGGGCAGCAGGGCGGCGCCGGTGGCGCTGGAGAGCAGCAGGAACCAGTACTCGCCGCGGGGCAGCTTCTGGTCCTCGACGGTGTGCATCGACAGCAGCGCCGCGATCAGCGCGCCGCCGAGCGCCAGCAGCTGGAAGACCAGCGCGAAGTGGTCGGCGACGTAGGAGCACCCGGTGGTGTCAGTGGCCCCTGCTACGTTCCGGAGGCAGAAGGTGGCCCGGGGTGATCCCCCGGTGAGGGGGAGGAGGGCGAGCAGGGCGAGGGCGAGTCCGGCCGCGGCCAGGCGGCCGAGCCAGCGCTTGTGCCGTTCGGGCAGGAAGAGGTCGGTGACCAGCACCGCGAGGGCGGCCACGGCGGCGATCAGCGGGGGCGCGATCGCCACCCAGTCCACGGACTGGATCAGGCTGCCCGGGTTGGCTACGGCGAGGGAGGTCACAGTGTGCTGCCCCGTGGAGTGAGGTCCGAGTGCGGCGGTGTGGGCTGCGAGCACGGTCAGCCACCCCCGAGGAGGTGCTTGACGGCCGGGTCGGAGAGCCCGAGCAGGAGGGCGGGCCAGAGTCCGGCCACCAGGGTGAGCGCGGCCAGCGGTGTCCAGCTGACGGCCTCGTACGGCCGCAGGTCGGGCACCTCGGGCACCGGCGCGGGCTGCTCGGGGTCGCCCATGCAGACGCGCTTGACCACGATCAGCAGGTAGCCGGCGGTGAGCAGGGTGCCGAGGCCGGCCAGGACCATGTAGGTGACGAAGGCCGGGCGGGACAGCCCGGCGGCCGGGTCGAAGGCGCCGAACATGGCGAGCAGCTCGCCCCAGAAGCCGGCCAGGCCGGGCAGGCCGAGGCTGGCGACGGCGGCGAAGGCGAGCAGCGCGCCGATCCGGGGTGCCCGGCCGTACAGGGCGGCGCCGGTGGCCCCGGCGAGGGTGTCCAGGTCCGCCGTGCCGTAGCGGTCCTTGACCGCCCCGACCAGGAAGAACAGCAGGCCGGTGATCAGTCCGTGGGCGATGTTGGCGAACAGCGCGCCGTTGACGCCGACCGGGGTGAGGGAGGCGATGCCGAGCAGCACGAAGCCCATGTGGCCGACGGAGGAGTACGCGATCAGGCGCTTGAGGTCGCCCTTGGCGCCGGGGCGGGCCAGCGCGAGGCAGGCCAGCGAGCCGTAGACGATGCCGACGGCGGCGAAGGCGCCCAGGTAGGGGGCGAGCGTCGCGGTGCCGTCCGGCACGACCGGGAGGAGCACCCGGACCAGTCCGTAGGTGCCCATCTTGAGCAGCACGCCGGCGAGCAGCACCGAGCCGACCGTCGGGGCGGCGGTGTGGGCGTCGGGGAGCCAGCTGTGCAGCGGCCAGGCGGGGGCCTTGACCGCCAACCCGACCATGATCGCCAGCGCGGCGACCACCTGGGTGGTGTGGCTCAGGCCGTTGCCGTGCCCGGCGGCCAGCGCCTGCATGTCGAAGGTGCCGGCCTTGCTGCCGATCAGCAGGAAGCCGAGCAGCATCACGGCCGAGCCGAGCAGCGTGTAGAGGATGAACCGGTTGGCCGCCGGGGTCCTCGCGCCGCTGCCCCAGCGGGCGATCAGGAAGTACATCGGGATCAGCACGATCTCGAAGGACAGGAAGAAGAGGATCAGGTCCAGCACCGCGAAGGTGGCGAGCATGCCGACCTCCAGGAGCAGGAACAGCCCGACGAAGGCCTGCGGCGAGGGGACGCCGTCCCCCTCCGGCAGCCGCTTCTCCGAGTACAGCGCGCAGAGGAAGGTGAGCAGCGCGGTCAGCACGACCAGCGGCAGCGAGACGCCGTCCACGCCGAGGTGGAAGCGCACGTGCAGGGCCGGGATCCAGTCCAGGTCGGTGGTGGCCTGCATCCGGGCCGGCGCGTCGTGGTCGAAGCCGGCCGCGAGGACGACGGAGAGCAGCAGCACCGCGCCGGTGAGGACGGAGTTCAGCCGCAGCGCCCGGCGGCCGGCGACGGCCCGGTCCGGGCCGAACACCGGCGCCAGGGTGAGCGCGGCGCCGAGCAGTGGCAGCACCAGGAGGGCGATGAGGACCGCGTTCATCGGGGGCTCCCAGCTTCGGCGGCGGACGGGACGGAGGGGACGGGGGTGGGGAACGACAGCACCGGCTACACCGCCACCAGGACGGCCAGCAGGACGACCCCGGCCAGCAGGGCGCTGAGGTAGGTCTGGGCGTTGCCGGTCTGCGCGAGCCGGACGGCCCGGCCCAGCAGGTTGGCGCCGATCCCGCTGCCCTGCACGTAGCCCTCGACGACCTCGCGGTCGAGGAAGCGGACCAGCCGGGCCGCCGCGACCACCGGCCGGACGAACAGCAGGTGGTAGAGCCGGTCGACGCCGAAGCCGTGCCGGGCCGGGCCGAACAGCGGGCCGAGCAGGGTGCGCCCGGGGTCGGCGACGACCACCTCGGCGGCCGGGGCTCCGGCCTGCTCGGGCACCCTCCCGGCGGCGGCCGGGGCCGGTCGGCCGGTGGTCAGCCGTGCGGTGGCCGAGCGCCAGGCGCCGTACGCGGCGAGCACGCCGACCACGGCGAGCCCGGTACCGGTGACGGCGGTGACGCCGGTGGGTCGCAGCGAGCCGCCGTCCAGCAGCGCGGGCAGCCAGTCCGAGCGCAGCCCGGCGACGCCGAAGCCGATGGTCGGGACGGCCAGCACCCACAGCGGCCAGCGCATCGCGGGCGGCTCGGCGGTGGCCGGGTCGGCCTCGTCCGGCTCGGGCGAGTACGGCGCGTCGGCCTCGGGGGCGGCCGGGGCGGCCTGGGCCGCCCGAGCCGGTGCGGCCGCGCCGGCCGGGCTGTGGAAGGTGACCAGGAACAGCCTGGCCGCGTAGGCGCCGGTGAGCAGCGCGGTGAGCGCGGCCGAGATCAGCACGATCCAGCCGGCCGCCTGCGGCACCGCCGAGGCCGGGCCGAGGCCGTTGGTCAGCGCCTCGCCGTTGGCGGCGTGCTCGGCGGCGGTGAGCACCGCCTCCTTGCTGAAGAAGCCGGAGAACGGCGGCAGCCCGGCCAGCGCGAACAGCGCGATGCCCATCGTCCAGTGGGCGTCCGGGACGGTCCTGCGCAGGCCCGGGATCCGGGACATCGCCGAGATCGAGTTGGTGTGCGCGGCGTGGATCACCACGCCGGCGGCCAGGAACAGCAGCGCCTTGAACGCACCGTGGCTGACCAGGTGGAACACCGAGGCCTCGCGGTCCCCGCTGGCCAGCGCGCCGGCCATGTAGCCCAGCTGGCCGACGGTGGAGTAGGCGAGGACCCGTTTGAGGTCGTCCTGGGCGAGCGCGCAGAGCGCCGAGCCGATCATCGTCACGGCGGCCATCACCGCGAGCACCACCAGGGCCGCCCCCGACTGGAGGAACACCGGCAGCAGCCGGGCCACCAGGTAGATGCCGGCCGCGACCATGGTGGCGGCGTGGATCAGGGCGGAGACCGGCGTCGGACCGGCCATCGCGTCCGGGAGCCAGGTGTGCAGCGGGAACTGGGCGCTCTTGCCGGCCACACCGGCGAGCAGCAGCAGCGCGACCAGCGTCGGGTGGCCGAGCCGGCCCTCGGTCGCGGCCGACAGCACGTCGGTGATCCGGAAGCTGCCGGCGTCCGCGGCGAGCAGGAAGATCCCGAACAGGAACGGCACGTCACCGAGCTTGGTGACCAGGAAGGCCTTGAGCGAGGCCGACCGGGCGTCGGCGCTCTCCCAGTGGTGGCCGATCAGGAAGTACGAGCAGACGCCCATGACCTCCCAGCCGACCAGCAGCACGACGAGGTCGCCCGAGTAGACCACCAGGAACATCGCCGCGGTGAACAGCGAGACCAGCGCCGCGTACGAGGGGTAGCGCCGGTCCTCCTTGAGGTACGCGGTCGAGTAGACCTGGACGCAGGTGGCGACCAGGCCGACCAGCACCGAGATCAGCGAGGTGAAGCCGTCCAGGTGGACGGAGAGCGCGATGTCCGGGCCGCCGGTCGGGGTGAGCCGGGTGGCGGCGTCCAGGGTCCGGCCGGTGCCGAGCTGGAGGGCGACCACCAAGGCGAGCACGGCCGAGACGGCGACCGGGACGATCGCCAGCGGCCGGGCCAGCCCGGGCGCCTTCTTGCCGACGGCCAGGGTCGCGGCGGCGCCGAGCGCGGGCAGCGCGGGGACGAGGACGGGCAGGGCGAGGTTCATGCGGTGGCCCGGCCCTTCAGTGCCTCGGCTGCGACCGGCTCGTCCTCGGCCGGGGTGTGCGGCTCGGCCGGGTCGCCGAGCGCGGTGGCCCGGTCGATGTCCGCCGTGCCCCGGGCCCGGAACAGCAGCAGGACGATGGCGAGCCCCAGCCCGATCTCGGCGGCGGCGACGGTGATGGTGAACAGGGTGAGCGCCTGCCCGGCGTGCAGCGAGTCGCGCAGCCAGGCGTCGAAGGCGACCAGGTCGAGGTTGACGGCGTTGAGCATCAGCTCGACGGACATCAGCACCAGGACGGCGTTGCGCCGGGCGAGCACGCCGTACACGCCGACACTGAACAGCAGCGCGGCGAGGACGACGGGGTAGGCGAGGTGCATCAGCTCTCCTCCGACGCGGACGACGAGGACGACGCGGGTGCCGAGGGCTCGGGCTTGGGGGTGGTCGCGGCCACGGTCCCGTTCGAGCCGACCGGCCGTCCGGCCCGCAGCTTGCCCGCCCGCGGCGCCGGCACCCGGCGCCCGGACCCGCGCGACAGCACGATCGCGCCGACCAGCGCCGCCAGCAGCAGCACGGACAGCGCCTCGAAGGGCAGCACCCAGTTGCGGAACAGGCTGGCGCCGGTCACGGCGGCCGAACCGCCGCCCGCGCCGAGGTCGATCCAGGAGGTCCGGAAGGCGTCGACCACCAGGGTCACCAGCGTCCCGGCCGCGGCCAGCGCCACCACCAGGGCGACCCAGCGGTTCTCGGAGTCGGCGTCCGGCGAGCGCCCGATCGGCGCCCTGGTGAGCATCAGCCCGAACAGCACCAGGACGACCACCGAGCCCAGGTAGATCAGCACCTGCACCCAGGCGATGAACTCGGCCGTGAGCAGCAGGAACTCCACCGCCAGCCCGCCGAGCGCGACCACCAGCCAGAGCGCGGCGTGCACCAGCTGCTTGGTGGTCACCGAGACCACCGCCGAGCCGAGCACCGCGATGCCGACCAGCAGGAAGACGACCTCCTGCCCGGTCGGGGACAGGAACGAACGGGCGGCCGGCTCCAGGGAACCGGTCGCCGCGAGGAGCGTGGCAGCGGCGTTCACGCGTCGTCACCCTTCTCCTCGGTGGCCTCGGCAGCGTCGATGACCTCAGCGGCCTCAGCGGCGGCCTCGATCGCCGCGACGGCCGCGGCGGCCAGCTTGTCCGCCGCCTTGCGCGCGGTGGCGATCTCCTTGGGCTCCTCGGCCGCCGGGTCCAGCGCCGGCGGCGCCGGGACGGTCCACATCCACTCGCGGAGCTTCTCCCGCTCGTGGGTCAGCTCGTGGATGTCGGTCTCCGCGTACTCGAACTCCGGCGACCAGAACAGCGCGTCGAAGGGGCACACCTCGATGCAGATCCCGCAGTACATGCAGAGCGAGAAGTCGATGGCGAAGCGGTCCAGCACGTTGCGGGTGCGGGCCCGGGCGTTCGGCTCGGCGGCCGGCAGCGTCTCCTTGTGGGAGTCGATGTAGATGCACCAGTCCGGGCACTCGCGCGCGCAGAGCATGCACACCGTGCAGTTCTCCTCCAGCAGCGCGATGACGCCGCGCGAACGCGGCGGCAGCACCGGTTGGACCTCGGGGTACTGCGCGGTGACGGTCTTCCTCGTCATCGTCCGCAGCGTCACGGCCAGGCCCTTGGCGAGGCCGGCACCGGGGAAACTCATGCGATCGCCACCTTGATGATGCCGGTGAGGGCCAGCTGGACGAGCGCGAGCGGGATCAGCACGATCCAGGCGAAGCGCATCAGCTGGTCCTCGCGCAGACGCGGGTAGGTGACCCGCAGCCAGATGACCACGAAGGCCAGCGCGAAGGTCTTGAGGAGCATCCAGAGCCAGCCGAGCTGGTCCGCCATCGGCCCGTGCCACCCGCCGAGGAACAGCACCGCCGTCAGCGCCGACACCACCAGGATGCCCACGTACTCGGACAGCAGGAACAGCGCGAAACGCAGCCCGGTGTACTCGGTGTACGCGCCGAAGATGATCTCCGAGTCGGCGACCGGCATGTCGAACGGCGGCCGCTGGAGCTCGGCCAGACCGGCCGTGAAGAACACGAAGGCGCCGATGATCTGCCAGGGCAGCCAGTACCACTGCCAGGCGTCCAGGATCCCGGGCAGCGACAGGGTGCCGGCGGCCATCGCCACCGAGGCCGCCGCGAGCACCATCGGCAGCTCGTAGGACATCAGCTGGGCGGCCGTGCGCAGGCCGCCGAGCAGCGAGAACTTGTTCGCCGAGGCCCAGCCGGCCATCAGCTTGCCGATCACGCCGACGCCCATCACGGCCAGCACGAAGAACAGCCCGGCGTCGATCGCCTGCCCGACGAAGCCGTTCGGGCCGACCGGGATCGCCAGCAGCACGAAGAGGTACGGCAGCAGCGAGACGGCGGGCGCCAGCTGGAAGACCCGGCGGTCCGCGTCGGCCGGGACGATGTCCTCCTTCTGGGCGAACTTCACCCCGTCCGCGACGAGCTGGGCCCAGCCGTGGAAGCCGCCCGCGTACATCGGGCCGAGCCGGCCCTGCATGTGCGCCATCACCTTGTGCTCGGTCTGGCCGATGAGCAGTGGGAAGACCAGGAAGACGACCAGGGTGGCGACGCAGCGGAGCACCGTGTCGAGCAGGTTCACGCGCCGTCTCCGTCCTGGTCGGCCGCTCCGGCCGAGTTCTCGTCCTTCGCCCCGCCGGGCTCCTGCTCGCCGGGCCCGCCCGAGGGCTTCTCCTCGTGGGCGGGCACCGGGTGGTGCCAGGGCGCGTCGGAGGACCGGGGCCGGGCCGGGGCCTGGGGCTCGGCCGTCGGCTCGGCCGTCGGCTCGGCCGCCTGGCTGACCGAGCCGGCGGACACCGACCGGGTCCGCCGCGGCCGGTCGGTCCGCACCGGCGGAGCGCCTTCGGCAGCGGGCACGCCGGGAGCAGCCGAGGCCTCCGGAGCCGCCGCCTCCTCGCCGCCCGCCTGGCTCGCCGAGCCCTCGGAGACCGACCTGGTCCGCCGCGGCCGGTCCGCCCGCACCGCCGGAGCGCCCTCGGCGGCAGGTACGCCCGCGCCGGCCGCAGCCCCAGCCGCGCCCACCCGAGGCGTACGCGCCGCCGCGCCGGCCGCCCGCGCACCGCGCGCGGGCCGCTCGGCCACCGGCGGCAGGGTGCCCTTGAGCGGCCCCCACTCGTTCGGGTCCGGCACGCCGGCCGGCTGCATCTTGCGCCGGGCCGGTCCCGCGCCGTGGTCCGACTCGCCCGGCTCCTTGGCGCCCGGCCAGTCCTTGGCGACCCGGGCCGCGAGCACGAACTCCTTGCGCAGCGGGTGCCCCTCGAAGCCGTCCGGCAGCAGCAGGGTGGCCAGGTGGGGGTGCCCGGGGAAGTCGATGCCGAACATCTCGTGGGTCTCGCGCTCGTGCCAGGCGGCCCCGGCGTACACCGCGACGGCGCTCGGCAGTGCGGCGCCGTCCCGCGGCACCCGGGTGCGCAGCGCGAGGTGCCGCACGCCCGGCGCCTCGACGGCGGCCAGGTGGGCGACCACGGAGAAGCCCTCGGCGAGCTCGTCGACGGCACTCAGCCAGTCGAAGAAGCCCAGGCCCAGCACGTCGCGGGCGGTGGTGAGCGCCTCGATCCAGCGCTCGGCCGGCACGTCGACGGTGATCAGGCCGTACGCCTCGGCGCCGGTCGCCCACTCCCCGACCGACGCCGCGTACTGCTCCGCCGTGAGCGTCTCGACAGGTCGCTCGCCGCGCTCGCTCACGACACTCCTCCATCGTTCGGGGGCCCCGCCACCAGGGGCCGGCGCAGTGCCGCCGCGGGCGCGGTGTAGCGGTCGGGCAGGGACTCGGCGGCGATCTTCTCCTGGAGCTTGAGGATGCCCTGGAGCAGCGCCTCCGGCCGCGGCGGGCAGCCGGGCACGTAGACGTCGACCGGGATGATCTGGTCCACGCCCTTGGTGACGGAGTAGGAGTCCCAGTACGGGCCGCCGGAGTTGGAGCAGGCCCCGAAGGAGATGACGTACTTCGGCTCGGGCATCTGCTCGTAGAGCCGCTTGACGGCGGGCGCCATCTTGTCGGTGACCGTCCCGGAGACGATCATCAGGTCCGCCTGCCGGGGGCCGGGCGCGAACGGGATCACACCCATCCGGATGAAGTC
Organism: Kitasatospora sp. NPDC056076; assembly: GCF_042266305.1. Lineage (NCBI taxonomy): Bacteria > Bacillati > Actinomycetota > Actinomycetes > Kitasatosporales > Streptomycetaceae > Kitasatospora > Kitasatospora sp. NPDC056076. Next base: position 191,668 of record NZ_JBHJWG010000001.1, on the reverse strand, counting down.
GTGCTTGGCCATGGACGCGGCGATGAACTCGATCGCACAGCAGGCCAGGCCGAAGTTGAAGCACCAGAGGCTGTAGCGGCGGCCCCAGTTGAGCACGACCTTGACCGGGTCCGGCGCGAGCCGGGCCAGCGGGCCGATGCTGCGGCGCCCGACGGCGCCGGGGGCGGCCGGGTCGGGCAGTCCGAGCGGGACGGGACCGCCCTGGCCACCGTGCGAGTGGGTGTGCGTCACGTCCATTCCAGAACGCCCTTCTTCCAGGCGTAGAGCAGTCCGACCGCGAGGAAGCCGATGAAGAGGAACATCTCGATCAGCGTTCCGGCGCCGTACCCGGCGGTGGCGAAGACGGTCGCCCACGGGAACAGGTAGATCGCGTCGACCGCGAAGATCACGTAGAGGAAGGCGTACACGTAGTAGCGGATCTGGGTGTGCGCCCAGTCCTCGCCCACCGGGTCCACCCCGCACTCGTAGGCGAGGAGCTTCTCGGGCGAGTACACCACCGGCCGGAGCAGCCGGTTGGCGGTGAACGCCACGGTCACGAAGAGCACCCCGATGACGGCCAGCAGGCCCATCGCGGCGTACGCGTCGAAGTAGCCGCCGCCGACCGACGGGTCGGCCGCGACGGCAGCCACCTGCTGCCCCTCCATGCCTTCGCCTCCACCTCGGCCGCGAACCCGCCCTCAAGACAGTTCTACGACTTTTCCTCACACGGTCTTAACCATGGCCAATGCGTGAGTCTAAGGGGAGGGCTCCACTCCCCCCGAAACCTGCCCGCTCCGCAAGACGTCCCGTGGACAACCCGGTGAACGCCCGGAGGCCCTCCGGGGTGGGGATAACCCCCGCCCCGGAAGATGTATCACCCCCATGGCACATCCCCTCCCCCGTTCGGGATGCTGGGGGCCGCCAGCTCGAACGAGGGGACGGATGATCCGATGAAGTCGCTGAACCGCGCCGTGGACGCCATCAAGGAGCAGGACGCTCGGATGGAGCGCCCGCCGCTGTACGGCGCGCGGATGTGGCGCCAGGTCGGACACCTGATGCTCAACTTCCCGCTGGGCATCGCCGGCTTCGTGCTCTCGGTGACCGCGCTGTCGGTCGGCCTGGGCCTGTCGGTGACGGTGATCGGCCTGCCGGTGCTGGCCGCCGGCCTGGCCGGGTCCCGTGCCCTGGGCGCCCTGGGCCGCAGCCGGGCCCGCTCGGCGTACGGCTCCGCGATCGACGACCCGCAGCCGGTGAAGCAGCGCCGCCCGGGCCTGGTCGGCTACACCATCGCCCACCTCACCGACCTGTTGAACTGGCGCTCGGCGCTCTACAACGTGCTGATGCTGCCCTGGGGCATCCTGAGCTTCACCCTGACCCTGGTCTCGGTGATCACGCTGTGGCCGGTGCTGCCCTTCATCGTGCGCGCGATGGCCGCGGTCGACCGGATCCTGATCGAGTCGCTGCTCTTCCCCGGCGCGCTGGCCGAGCGGGTGCGCGAGCTGGAGGACGACCGCGGCACCGTGGTCGAGACCGCCGCCGCCGACCTGCGCCGGATCGAGCGGGACCTGCACGACGGCGCCCAGGCCCGGCTGGTCGCGCTGGCGATGGACCTCGGCATGGCCAAGGAGCGGCTGCGGGAGGTGGAGACCCAGGAGGACATGGCGGTCGCCGCCCGGATGGTCGACAACGCGCACGGCGAGGTGAAGCTGGCCCTCCAGGAGCTGCGCGACCTGGCCCGCGGCATCCACCCGGCGGTGCTCACCGACCGCGGCCTGGACGCGGCGCTGTCCGCGGTGTCGGCCCGCTGCACCGTCCCGGGCGGGGTGAAGGTGAACGTCGACCTGGCCGGGCCGGACGGCGAGCCCGAGCGCCCGGACTCGGCGGTCGAGGGCATCGCGTACTTCACCGTCAGCGAGCTGCTGACCAACGTCTCCAAGCACGCCGGCGCCACCAGCGCCTCGGTCGACGTCTGGCGCTCGGACGACCAGCTGATGGTGCTGGTCCAGGACGACGGCCGGGGCGGGGCGGCCCCCTACCCGGGCAGCGGCCTGGCCGGGCTGGCCGAGCGGATCCGGGCGGTGGACGGGGTGTTCCTGGTGGAGAGCCCGGAGGGCGGCCCGACCACCGTCACCGTCGAGCTGCCCTGGCGCACCCGCACCGCCCGCCGCTAGGAGGCGTCCCGGACGCCCGGGAACGCGAAGGGGCGCCGGGACCCGTCGAGGCAGTGGACGGGTCCCGGCGCCGGTCCGGTGCGGCGGCCGCCCCGCGGAACCCTTGCGCGGTGGACGGGCCGGCCGGCGTACCGGGGTCGGGGGGCGGGTGCGCTAGGAGCTGCTCTCCAGCGTGCCGAGGGTGACGTCGGCGGTCGCGGCGTTGCCGTCCCTGGTGTAGCCGACGGTGACCTTGTTGCCCGGGGTGAGCGAGGCGAGCGCGGTGGTGAGCGCGTTCAGCGAGTCGACCGGGGTGTCGCCGAGCTTGGTGATGACGTCGCCGGCCTGGAGCCCCGCCGAGGCGGCCGGGCCGCCCTGGCTGACCGCCACGATGACCGCGCCGGCCGGCTGGAACTGCTGGTTGAAGCTGGTCCGGGCGGTGACGCCGAGCGCGGCCCGCCCGGAGTTGGTGACCTTGCCCTGCTTGATCAGCTGGTCGGTGATGTTGGTGATGGTGGACGCCGGGATGGCGAAGCCGATGCCGGGGGCCGCCGCGCCGTTGGTCTGCGGCTCGGTCGCGGCGAGGGTGTTGATGCCGATCACCTGGCTGTCCAGGTTGACCAGCGCGCCGCCGCTGTTGCCCGGGTTGATCGCGGCCGAGGTCTGCACCATGTTGCCGATGGTGGCGCCCGGCGAGCCGCCGCCGCGGGGCTCGGAGACGGTCCGCCCGGTGGCCGAGACGATCCCCTGGGTGACGCTGCTGGAGAGCCCGAGCGGGCTGCCCATGGCCAGGGTGATCTGGCCGAGCTGGACCTTGCTCGAATCGCCGAAGGAGGCCGGCTTGAGGCCGCCGGGCGGGCTGCTGAGCTTGATCACCGCGAGGTCGGAGTCCGGGTAGCTGGCGACCAGGGTGGCGTCCAGCGACTTGGTGGAGTTGGCCAGCGTCACGGTGAAGGTGGTCGCCGAGCCGACCACGTGGGCGTTGGTGACGATGTCGCCCTTGTCGTCGTAGACGATCCCGGAGCCGAGGCTGTCGCCGGTGGTGATCTGGACCACCGAGGGCAGCACGTCGGCGATCACCTTCTGGTACGCGTCCTGCAGCTGGTTGGCGCCGCCCGGCTGGGCGGCGGGCGCGGCGGAGGCCTGCTTGCTCGCGCCGGGGGAGGAGGCCGAGGCCGAGGAGGAAGAGGCCGAGGAGGAGGACGAGCTGCTGCACCCGGCCAGCGCCAGGGCGAGCGCCGTGACCGCCGCGACCCCGCCGGACGCGAGCAGCCGCCGGTGCGCCGCCTTGGGACCGGTCGGCCGGGGGCCGGCCGGCAGCGGTCGGTTGTGTTCCTTCTTTCGGCTCACCTGGCTGCCTCCGATTCGTCACCGCGCGGGCGCGGGCATGAGAGCACGGAAATCTTTGTCAGCATTTCACCGATTTGTCCGTTTTGCCGTCCCGACTCGCCCGAACACCGGCGACCGAAACCGAACGCCTAGGATTGCCGCATGACTTGGTTGATCACCGGCGGTGCCGGATACATCGGCGGACACGTCGTCCGCCAGCTGCTCGACGCCGGTGAGCGCGTCGCCGTCCTGGACGACCTGAGCACCGGCGACGCCTCCCGGGTGCCGGCCGGCGTCCCGCTGATCGAGGGCTCCACCCTGGACCGCGCCGTCCTGGACACCGCGATCCGCGAGCACGGCATCGAGGGCATCCTGCACTTCGCCGCCAAGAAGCAGGTCGGCGAGTCGGTCGAGCAGCCGTTCCTGTACTACCGGGAGAACATGATCGGCCTGCAGACGGTCCTGGAGGCCGCGGCCGAGGGCGGCGTCAAGCGCTTCCTGTTCTCCTCCTCCGCCGCCGTCTACGGCATGCCGGACGTCGACCTGGTCACCGAGTCGACCCCGTGCGCCCCGATGAGCCCGTACGGCGAGACCAAGCTGGCCGGCGAGTGGCTGGTCGCCGCCGCGGGCAAGGCCCACGGGATGTCCACCGTGGCCCTGCGCTACTTCAACGTGGCCGGCGCCGCCTCGCCCGAGCTCTCCGACACCGGGGTGTTCAACCTGATCCCGATGGTCTTCGAGCGGCTGACCGCCGGCGAGGCCCCGCGGGTCTTCGGCGACGACTACGCGACCCCGGACGGCAGCTGCGTCCGCGACTTCATCCACGTCTCCGACATCGCCTCGGCCCACGTCGCGGCCGCCAAGCGGCTGGCCGCCGACCCGGCCGGCGAGACCGCGCTGGTGCTGAACATCGGCCGCGGCGAGGGCGTCAGCGTCAAGGAGATGATCGAGGTCATCGGCAAGGTGACCGGCTACGACACCACCGCCGACGTGACCCCGCGCCGCCCCGGCGACCCGGCCCGGGTGGTGGCCGCCGCCGACCTGATCCACCGCGAGCTGGGCTGGAGCGCCGGCCACGACGTCGAGGCCATGGTCTCCTCCGCGTGGGAGGGCTGGTGCAGCCGCCACCCCGGGGCCCGCAAGGCCTGACCGGTCGGTGACCGGACCACCGGACGGCGGTGTCCGCCCCGCTCAGCGGGCGGGCACCGCCGTGCCGTAGTAGGCGTCCAGCGCGTACACGCAGCGGTCCTTGGAGCCGACGAAGACCCGCCCGCCGACCGCCACCGGGGAGCCGGTGAGCTCGCCCTTGGTGCCGAGCTCCCAGCGCAGCTGACCGGTCGCCAGGTCCAGGGTGTGCAGCGAGTGGTCCCGGCTGCCCAGGTGCACCAGGCCGTCGGCCACCGCCGGGGAGCCGACGATCTCGCCGCGCGTGGTGTAGCGCCAGCGCTCCCGGCCGGTCGCCGCCTCGAAGGCGTACAGCACCTCGCCGCTGCCGACCAGCACCATGCCGTCCCCGACCACCACCGGCTCGGCGCCCTGGCGGCTGCCGGTGACCCCGCGCCAGCGGTCCAGGCCGGTGGCCGCGTCCAGCGCGTAGACGGTGCCCAGGTAGTCGGCCACGTAGACCGCGTCGCCGTCCAGCGCCGGCGGGGTGAACAGCACCACCGGGGCGTCGAAGCGCCAGCGCTCGGCGCCGCTGGCCGCGTCCAGCGCGTACACCCGGGTGCCCGCCGTCACGTACAGCACGCCGCCGCGCTCGACCGGGTGCGCGGGCACGTCCTCGCCGACCTGGAAGGACCAGCGCAGGCCGGCCCCGCGCGGATCCACGCAGCGCAGCCGTCCGGCGCCGAAGTAGTAGGCGGCGCCGCCCACCAGGACCGGGCCGGACTGCGGGTTCTCGTAGTCCTGCTGGGCGTCGTCGGCGCGCCACAGCTCGGCGCCGGTGGCGGCCGCGCGCAGCTGGACGCCGCCGCCGCGCACCCCGCAGCAGAGCACGCCGTCGGCGGCGGAGAGCGAGTAGACCCAGCCGTCCAGCGAGGTGCGCCAGCGCTCGGTGCCGTCCGCGACGTCCACGGTGTACAGGTGCGGGCCGTCCGCGGCGTGCACCCGGCCGGCGTCCACCGCGAGCGCCCAGGCGACGTCCCGGGTCTTGTAGCGGCGCTCGCCGGAGCCGATGTCCAGCGCGTGCACCTCGAAGCTGGAGACGAAGAGCGTGCCGTCGGCGACCACCGGGGTGCCCCAGACGTCGTTGGACATCCGGAACCGCCAGGGGCGCCAGCGGGCCGCCGCGGCGGGCGGCGGGGTCGGAACGGGCGGCGGGGTCGGCGCCGCCCGGCGGACCCAGTCGGTGGTGGCCGGGGCGGTGCTCGGACCGGGCTGCTCGTGCTCGGCCCGCGGCCCCGGGCCTATCCGCACCGAGGCGCCGGACAGCTGCACCTCGACGGCCATGCCGCCGGTGGGCGCGCGGTGCTTGTTCTTGGAGGGGATCTTCGCGGTCGGGATCCCGTCGTCCTGGCCCCCGGGGCGCGGCCCGGCGTGCACCGGCCCGGTCGGCGGGGCGTGCCCGGCCCCGGGGTAGGTGCGCGGGTCGTCCGGGCCGGGGTGCGGCGGCGGCACGTGCGGCTGCTGCGGCGGGCCCTGGGTGTGCGGCGGCCGCGGCGGCTCGGCCGGGCCGGGGTACGAGCGGGGCTGGGCGCTCGGGCGGCGGCCGCGCTTGCGCTCGATCAGCTCCAGCGCGTGGGGCGGCAGCCAGTCGCCGACCTCCCCGGCGGCGTCGTCCCGGGAGAACAGGTGCGGGGCCAGCTCGGCCTGGATCTGCGCGGGGGTGGGCCGGCGCTCGGGCGCCTGCTGCATGCAGGCCCGGACCAGGTCCATCAGCTCGGGCGCCATCCCGGTGAGGTCCGGCTCCTCCCGCAGCAGCTGGAACACCGTCTCGACCGGGTTGGAGCCGCGGAACGGGGGGTGCCCGGTGGCGCAGAAGACCATCAGCGAGCCGAGCGAGAAGACGTCGCTGGCGCCCCGGACGGTCCGGCTGTCCCGGGCCTGCTCCGGGGACATGTAGGCGGGGGTGCCGACCGCGACGTTGGTCATGGTCAGCCGGGTGCTGGAGACCCCGGCCGCGATGCCGAAGTCGATCACCTTCGGGCCGTCCTCGACCACCAGCACGTTGGAGGGCTTGAGGTCGCGGTGGATCAGTCCGGCCGCGTGGATGGACTGCAGCGCCTCGGCGATGCCCGCGACCAGCCAGCGGGTGGCGTCGACCGGCAGCGGGCCGCACTCCTCGACCAGGTCCTCCAGGGAGGGCGCCGGGATGTACGCGGTGGCCAGCCAGGGCACCCGGGCGTCCGCGTCGGCGTCCACCACGGCCGCGGTGTAGAAACCGCCGACCGTCTTGGCCGCCGCGATCTCCCGGGCGAAGCGGACCCGGAACAGCTCGTCCTCGGCCAGCTCCCCCCGGACGGTCTTGATGGCCACCCGGCGCCCGGAGGCGGAGCGCGCCAGGTAGACCAGCCCCATCCCACCCGCGCCGAGCCGCCCCAGCACCTCGAAGGGCCCGATCCTCCTCGGATCGTGCGCCGTCAGCTGGTCCACTCCGCAGCCACCTCCCCGTCGTCCGCACCCGCCGCGTGGTGCCGGACCCGATTCTCCAATGCCGCCCCGCGCAACTCCAACCTCCCCCACCGGGAGACGGCCACCGCCCCGGACGGACAGTCCGCTGGTCAGCGGTGACGGAACGGCCGGATCCTGACGCCCGATCCGGCCCTGGCTTGCGCCCCGGGGCCCGGACCGTCCACGTTCCGACCCCCCTCACCGGTCACGCTCTGTCACCCGACCACCCCTCAGCGGACTCGCCGTCACGCTATGGGGTCAAAAGCACACGGGGGGGCTTCAAGAGCGCCTTCGGACCCCGGTGAATATCCGTCCGAAGTGGTTCAGGCCGCTATAGCGACCCCCGTGCGGAGTAATAGTCGCATCACCGAATCGCGCCAAGATCGTGCCACGGTAAGCTGACGGCATGACAGGACAAGTTCGCACCGTCGACGGTCGCGTCGCCGGGCGACGCGGACAGGAGACGCGGCAGAAGCTGCTCGACTGCCTCCGCGAGATGCTCAGCACGTCGCCCTATCGGGACGTCAAGGTCATCGACGTCGCCCGTATGGCGGGTACCTCCCCCGCGACCTTCTACCAGTACTTCCCGGATGTCGAGGGCGCAGTCCTCGAAATCGCCGAGGAAATGGCCAAGGACTCCGACACCCTCAAAGAGCTGGTGGCCGGAAAGTCCTGGGCAGGGAAGTCCGGACCGACCACTTCGGAAGAACTGGTCGACGGATTCCTCGCCTTCTGGCGCAAGAACGACGCCATTCTCCGAGTGGTCACGCTCGGTGCCGCAGAAGGGGACAAGCGGTTCTTCAAGATCCGCATGACCGTCCTCAACTCGGTCGCCAAGCCGCTCGCGGAGGCCGTCAAGGAACTCCAGGCGAAGGGTCAGGCCGACAAGTCACTCGACCCGAACGCCGTCGCCGGGGCCCTGGTCTCGCTGCTCGCCTCGGCGGCCGAGCACCAGAAGGCCTTCACCTCCTGGGGCGTCAAGGTCAAGGACCTCAAGCCCAACCTCGCTCCCCTGGTGTACCTGGGCGTCACCGGCAAGAAGGCGCCCAAGTAGGACCCTCCTCCGACCCACCATCCGCTCCGCGCGCAGCCCCGGCCTCCTGTCCGGGGAACGACGGACGGCGGCCGTGTCCTCGGGGGAGGTCCGCCGACGTACCGCACGCGCGCCAGACATGCCGGTGGGCGGGCACCCCTCACACAGGGTGCCCGCCCACCGGCATGTCGTATCTTCGCCCGCTCGCCTCCAGGGCGCTTTCGTCCGGTGCCGACGGTCGGCGCTCCCTCGCTCCTCCGTCGCTCCCTCGCGCTCTCCCTTTCGGCACCGGCGCGCCCCTTCGGCTCGGGGCGGGGTCGCCCGCCCTTCGGCTCAAGGGCGGGTGGCTTACGGGCAGCGGACCACTTGGCCGGCGTAGGCCAGGCCGCCGCCGAAGCCGAAGAGCAGGACCGGGTCGCCCGGGGAGAGCTCGCCGCGCTCGACCAGCTTGGAGAAGGCGAGCGGGATCGAGGCCGCCGAGGTGTTGCCGGATTCGACCACGTCCCGGGCCACCACCGCGTCGCCGAGGCCCAGCTTGGCGGCGATCGCGTCGATGATCCGCAGGTTGGCCTGGTGCGGGACGAAGCCCTTGAGCTCCGACGGGTCGATCCCGGCCCGCTCGCAGGCCTGCCGGGCCAGCGGGGCGAGCTGGGTGGTGGCCCAGCGGAACACCGACTGGCCCTGCTGGCTGATCACCGGGTCCCAGCCGGTGATCACCACGGCGTCGCCCCGTTCCGGCTCGGAGCCCCAGACCACCGGTCCGATGCCCGGGTCGGCGCCCTCCTCCTGGGCCTCGACCACCGCGGCACCGGCGCCGTCGCCGAAGATCACGCAGGTGGAGCGGTCGGTCCAGTCGAGGGTGTCGGACATCCGTTCGGCGCCGATCACCAGCGCGCGCCGCGCCGCGCCGGCCCGGATCGCGTGGTCGGCGGTGGCCAGCGCGTAGGAGAAGCCGGAGCAGACCGTGTTGATGTCGTAGGCGGCGGGCGCGCGGACGCCCAGCCGGGCAGCCACCGCGGCGGCGGTGTTGGGGCTGCGTTCGATCGCGGTGCAGGTGGCGACCACCACCAGGTCGATCTCCGCCGCCGTCCGGCCGCTGTTGGCCAGCGCCTTCTGCGCGGCCTCGGTGGCGAGGTCGACCAGGGTCTCGCCCTCGGCGATGTGCCGGGTGCGGATCCCCACCCGGGTGCGGATCCACTCGTCGTCGGTGTCGACGAATGCCGCCAGGTCGTCGTTGGAGAGCACCTTGGGAGGCTGGTAGTGCCCGAGTGCCACAATGCGCGAACCGCTCATGCTGCCATGGAACCGGGTTACCCGCTGGTCAGCCGGGCACGACCGGCTACAGGATCCGCAGCTGTGATCTGTAGGGGCTCCACAAGGCCCTTGGGGCGCCTGGGCCCGGGCGTCCGCCGAGGTCAGGCGGCCAGCGAGGTGGCGTCGCCCATCACGATCACCGGATGGGCGGCCGGGTCCAGGGTGCGGATCAGCTGGGCCATCTTGTCCTCGGGTATCGACACGCAGCCGTGGGTCGGGCCGTCGTGGTCGACGTGCAGCCAGATCCCGCCGCCCTTCTTGCTGCCCATCGGGCGGCGCATGTCGAGCGGGGAGCTGCCGGCGACCCGGTTGTAGTTGATCGCGACCACGTAGTCGAAGGAGCCGGCCAGCTGGTCGCCGAAGAAGCCCGTCCCGGAGACCACGAAGCTGGCGTCCTTGTCGTACGGGAGCTTGCTGCCGGGGTTGGCGTTGCGGCCGCCGGCGTCGGTGAGGTCGAAGACGCCGATCGGGCTGCGCAGGTCGCCCTCGTTGTGGTCGGTGGTCCAGCCGTTCTTGCCGTTGTGGCCCTGCCAGGTCTCACCGGCCAGCCAGCGGCCCTCGGGGGTGCGGGTCCACAGCGTGACGCTGTTCCTGTCGGTGTCCTTGCCCTGGCCGGTGGCGACCACGACCTGGGTGGTCGCGGCGGGGATCTTCGCGGTGAAGGCGGCCCCGAGGCCGGGTATCGCGGTCAGGGAGCCGTCCGGGCGGGTCTCGCTGCGGCCGGCGGCCGCAGGGGCGCTCTGCCGGTCGGCGGCGGCCTGGACGGCCGCGGGGGCGGGCGTGACGGGGTGGTCGGGCTTGCTGACGCCCTCCGGCCCGGGGCCGTCGGCGGCCGCGGCGACGGACTTGGCGCCGTCCTGGCCGACGGTGTACCAGCCGGCGGCGGCCGCGACCAGCAGCGCGGTGCCGGCCATGACGGCCTTGCCGTGTCGTTTCTGCTTCGCCTTGCGCCGCCGGCCCCGGGAGGCGGCCCGGCCACCGGGCGCGGGGGCCGCGGCGGCGATGGGCGTGACGGAGGCGAGGGGCGCGAGGGGCTCGACCGGTTCGGGCTGCTCGTACTCCGGCTGCCCGTACACCGGCTCCTGGTAGGCGGGCTCCTGGTAGACCGACGGCTCCTGGTGAGCGGTCCCCTGGTAGGCGGGCTCCGGCTCGACGACGTACGGCTGGAAGGGCTGGAACGGCTGCTCGTACGCCCCGGAGTACCCGTCGGCCGGCTGCCGGTACTCGCCGTAGTACTCCTGCGCGGCGGGCTGCGGGACGGCCTGCGGGTACGGCTCGTACGCCTGGTACGGCGCCTCGTGCGACTGCTGCGGCACCCCGTACCCCGGCTCCGGCATCGGCTCGTACGGCGGGTACTCGGTGGCGCGATGGGAACCGGACATGCCGTCGATCCTGCCAAACGCCCTACCCGTTGGTAAACCCGGGGCGCGTGCGGGAGCCGTGAAGACGCCGCCGCCCGGAGCGCGGGTGCGGTCCGGGCGGCGGGGAAAGCGCAGGTCAGAGGCGCATCGCCTGCGGGGTCTCGCGACGCGTCAGGTCGGGGCCGTCGTACTCGCGGATGATCTCGTAGCGGGTGTTGCGCTCCACCGGGCGGAAGCCGGCGTCCCGGATCAGGCCGAGCAGGTCCTCGCGGCCGAGCTTGTTCGGGGTGCCGAAGTTGTCCGCGTCGTGGGTGATCTTGTACTCGACCACCGAGCCGTCCATGTCGTCCGCGCCGTGGCTGAGCGCCAGCTGGGCGGTGGTGACGCCGTGCATCACCCAGAAGACCTTGACGTGCGGCACGTTGTCGAAGAGCAGCCGGGAGACCGCGAAGGTCTTCAACGCCTCGGCGCCGGTGGCCATCTCGGTACGGGCCATCAGCTTGTTGCGCACGACGCCGTCCTTGGAGTCGTGGAAGTCGTGCTGGTAGCGCAGCGGGATGAAGACCTGGAAGCCGCCGGTCTCGTCCTGGAGCTCACGCAGCCGCAGCACGTGGTCGACCCGGTGCCGGGGCTCCTCGATGTGGCCGTACAGCATGGTGGCCGGGGTCTTGAGGCCCTTGGCGTGCGCCAGGCGGTGGATCCGCGACCAGTCCTCCCAGTGGGTGTCGTGGTCGACGATGTGCTGGCGGACCTCCCAGTCGAAGATCTCCGCGCCGCCGCCGGTCAGCGACTCCAGACCGGCGTCGATCAGCTCGTCCAGGATCTCGTCGGCGGGCAGGCCGCTGATCTTCTCGAACCAGTGGATCTCGGTGGCGGTGAAGGCCTTCAACGAGACGTTCGGCAGCGCCGCCTTGAGCTCCCGCAGCGAGCGCGGGTAGTAGCGCCACGGCAGGGTGGGGTGCAGGCCGTTGACGATGTGCAGCTCGGTGAGGGAGTCGCTCTCCATCGCCTTGGCGAGGCGGACGGCCTCCTCGATGCGCATCGTGTAGGCGTCCTTCTCGCCCGGCTTGCGCTGGAACGAGCAGTACGCGCAGGAGGCGCTGCAGACGTTCGTCATGTTGAGGTGGCGGTTGACGTTGAAGTGGACGACGTCGCCGTTCTTCCGCGTGCGCACGTGGTGGGCCAGCCCGCCCAGCCAGGCCAGGTCGTCGCTCCCGTAGAGCGCGATCCCGTCCTCGCGGGTCAGCCGCTCACCCGCGTAGACCTTCGCCTCCAGCTCGCGCTTGAGCCCTGCGTCCATGCGGTGACCCGCCTCCTCAGACATTCGATTCCTTGCCGGAGACGAGGTTACGCCTATGCCGACGGAGGCCGGGCGAGGGCGTGCCCCTAGGCGCTGAGCAGCTCGGCGAGCAGACCCGGGTCGATGTTGCCGCCGCTGACCACGGCGGCCACCGTCCGGCCCCCGGTCTCGGCGGCGCGGTGGAAGTAGGCGGCCGGGGCGACCGCGCCGGAGGGCTCGGCGACCAGCCGGCCGCGGCGGGCCAGCAGGGCGACGGTGGCGCGGATCTCGTCCTCCGTGACGGTGACGATGTCGTCGACGTAGGCGGTGAGGTGCTCGTACGGCAGCACGCCCACCGAGGGGGTGCGCAGCCCGTCCGCGAGCGTCCGGTAGGTGTCGGCGACCGGCCACTCCACCCGGCGCCCGGAGCGCAGGCTCTCCTGGGCGTCGGCGGCCAGCTCCGGCTCCACCCCGATCACCCGGACGCCCGGGCGGGTGAGCTTGAGCGCGGCGGCCGTCCCGCTGATCAGGCCGCCGCCGCTGACCGGCACCAGCACGGTGTCCAGCCCGGTCGGGGCGTCCTCGGCGATCTCCAGGCCCACCGTGCCCTGGCCCGCGATGATGAACGGGTCGTCGTACGGCGGCACCCAGACGAAGCCGAACCGCTCGGCCAGCTCGCCGGGCAGGGTGTCCCGCTCCCCCGGCGGGACGAGGATCACCTCGGCGCCGAACGCGCGGGTGGCCTCGACCTTCACGGCGGGCGAGGTGTCCGGCATCACGATCACGGCCTTGAGGCCGAGCAGCTGCGCCGCGTAGGCCACCGCCTGCGCGTGGTTGCCGCTGGACTGGGCGACCACGCCGCGGGCGCGCTCGTCCGGGGTGAGCGCGGCCAGCCGGTTGTAGGCGCCGCGGGTCTTGAAGGCCCCGGTCGGCTGGAGGTTCTCGGGCTTGAGCCAGAGCCGCCGCCCGTCCTCGGACGCCCAGGGGGCGGGGACCAGCGGGGTGCGCACGGCGACCCCGGCGATCCGCTCCCGGGCGGCGTGCAGCTCCTCCAGACCGACCAGTGCCATGCCGTCACTCTCCTTCGGGGGGGAGCTCGCTCACCCGGTTCTCCCACTTCGTGGAGAGTACGACGGTGGTGCGGGTGCGGGCCACGCCCTTCGTGCCCGAGATCCGCTTGACCACCGACTCCAGGCCGGCCACGTCGGCCACCCGGACCTTGAGCATGTAGGAGTCGTCACCCGCGATGAACCAGCAGTCCTCGACCTCGTTGAGGTCCTTGAGCCGGAACGCGACGTCCTCGTGGTCGGCGGCGTCGGTCAGCTGGAGACCGATCAGGGCCGTGACGCCGAAGCCGAGCGAGGCCGGGTTGACCGTCGCCCGGTAGCCGGTGATCACACCGGCCTGCTCCAGGCGGTTGATGCGGTCCGTGACGCTCGGGCCGGAGAGTCCGACCAGTCGGCCCAGCTCGGCGTAGGACGCACGGCCGTTCTCCCGGAGCGCCTGGATGAGCTGTCTGTCCACCGTGTCCATATACCGTCCGCGTCCTTCCGAACCTCACCAGACCCACAGATCATTATCCGGATTCAAAGGCGCCGTGCGCTGAACGACCCGGATATCGCAGAGAAGATACTCTCCCGCCCTCGCTCTCCTTACTCCCCCTCAGCCCGAGCGGCCTCCCCGTCGCCCGGTTTGCGGGCGGCCGCGCCCAACTCGCCCTCCCAGCGCAGGTACAGGGAGTGCGGCACGCCGACGGCGTCCAGCACCCGGCCGGCCACGAAATCCACCAGTTCGCGCACGGTGGAGCCGCCGGCGTAGAAACCGGGCGAGGCGGGGAGCACGACGGCGCCCTGCGCGTCGAGTTCCACCAGGTGCTTCAACGTCACCCCGTTGAGTGGTGCCTCGCGCACGCAGACGACGAGCGGACGGCGCTCCTTGAGGGTGACGCTGGCCACCCGCTGGAGCAGGTCCTTGCTCAGGCCGAGCGCGATCCCGGCCACCGCGCCGGTGGTCGCGGGGACCACCAGCATCCCCTTGGCCGGGTACGAGCCGCTGGACGGGCCGGCCGCGAAGTCCCCGGCCGGCCAGTAGCGGACGTCGTCCAGGCCCTCGTCCGTGCCCAGCCAGCGGGCGAGGTCGGCGCGCCAGTGGGCGTCTCGGAAGGAGATGCCGGTCTCGTCCAGGATGGTGAGCCGGGCGGCCCGGCTGACGATCAGGTCCACCGCCTCGCCGGCGGCGAGCAGCGCCCGGATCACCGAGGCCGCGTACGGCGTCCCCGACGCTCCCGAGACCCCGACCACCCACGGCTGACGCTTCGCAGTTCCCATGGAGGCAATTCTGTCCCGCCCCCACCTGCGGCTCCGCCCCGGGCACCGCGGACCGGGCCCGCGCGGGCCCGCCCCCTGGGAGGATGGGCGCATGGCAGCGACCCTCGTCGACCTCACCCATCAGGTGACCACCGCGATGCCGGTCTACCCCGGCGACCCGGCCGTCCTGCTGGCGCCCGCGCTCACCACCGCCACGGCGGGGGTGAACGTGCTGGCCCTGCACCTCGGCTCGCAGTCCGGGACGCACGTGGACGCGCCGTACCACGTGGACGTCACCTGGCCGACCCTGGACGGGCTGCCGCTGGAGCGGTTCACCGGCCCGGCCGTGGTCGCCGACCTGCGCGGGCTGGAGCCCCGGACGGCCGTCACCCCCGACCTGCTGGCGCCCGCGCTGGCGCGCTGCGCCGAGGGCACCGTCCTGCTGCTGGCCACCGGCTGGGCCCGGCACTGGGGCACCGACGCCTACCTGGGCCACCCCAGCCTGACCGCGGCCGCCGCCGAGGCGATCGTGGCCGCCGGGGTGCGGACGGTCGGGGTGGACGCGCTGAGCGTGGACCCCACCCCCGACCCGGGGCCGGAGGACCCGGCGGTCGCCGCGCTGCTCGCCGACCTCACCGACGAGCACGACGGGCCCGACCCGGTGGAGGAGCCGACGCTGGCCGCCCACCGGGTGCTGCTGGGCGCGGACGGCGGCGGGGTGATCGCGGAGAACCTGACCGACCTGCGGGCGCTGCTGGCGGCGCAGGAGGCCGGCCGGCCGGTGGAGGTGTCGCTGTTCCCGCTGCGCCTGGTGGCCGCGGACGGGGCCCCGGTGCGGGCGGTGGCGCGACTGGGCTGACCGGCCCCGACCCGGGCCGCACTTGGTCTAGACCAACTCCGATGGCGCCACTAGGCTTTCCGGCCATGGCTGAGATCATCGGAGTGGTCGAGCGACTCTGGCGCTACCCCGTGAAGTCCACCGGCGGCGAGCGGCTCGACTCCGTCGACGTGGACGTGCGCGGCCTGGCCGGGGACCGCCTCTACGCCGTCCGCGACGCCTCCGGGAAGCTCGGCTCGGGCAAGAACACCCGCCGCTTCCGCCGGATGGACGGGCTGCTCCGGCTCTCCGCCCGCCTCGGCCGCCGGATCGACGGCCCCGAACTGTTCGACCCGCTCGGCCGCCCGGTCGACCACCCGACCGCCTTCCTGCGCGCCTACCTCCAGCGCGAGGACGTCGAACTCGCCCGCGAGGACGCCGTCCCGCACTTCGACCGACTGCCCGTCAGCGTGCTCAGCACCGCCACCCTGGACTGGGTCCGCGAGGCCGTCCCCTTCGCCGTGGTCGACGAACGCCGGTTCCGCCCCAACATCGTGCTGCGCACCCCGCCGGGCACCCCGCCCTTCGTCGAGGACGCCTGGCTCGGCCGGCAGGCCCACGGCGGGGCACCGGACAGCGCCCGGCTCGCCTTCGTCTCCGCCAGCGAGCGCTGCGCGATGAGCGGCGCCCCGCAGCCCGGCCTGCCGCACGCGCCGGAGATCCTCAAGGCGATCGTGCACGCCCACGACGGCCGGCTCGACGCCCTCGCCGAGGTCGCCGCCCCCGGGCGGCTGCGGCTCGGCGACCGGCTGGTGCTGGACTGAGTCCTGGTCACGGTGCCACGGTGCCGACGCCGGCGCCGATATAACCGCAGGTCAGAGCGGTCTCGAAGATTCCCCGAAAAAGTTTCGAACTCACCTGCAACCCCCGCGACCCTTGCACGTCTATGTCAGTGAGCGGCGGGGAAACCCGCCGGAGCGGACCGCAGGCGACACCGGGGACACCGACCCCGGACCTCAGGTCCGACCCGTACCGTACTGATCGACCAGCAGCGCAAAGCTGCCGGTGAAACACCCTGGGGGGTATTCAAAATGTCCGTCGTGCGTGCACGCCGTTCCCGCTCCGCCGTCGTCACCGCCGCCACCCTGGGCGTGCTGCTCGCCACCGGCGCCGTGGTCGCCGCCCCGGCCGCCTACGCCGCCGACGCCCCGGCCGCCACCGCCTCCGCCTCCGCCGAGCCGACCGCCCCGAAGACCTCGACCGAGGCCGGCAAGCCGTCGCTGACGGTCAACGCGCCCGCGTCCTTCGGCAACGGCGGGGAGCCGGTCGAGTTCACCGAGACCGTCACCAACCCCGGCGCCACCGACGCCTCCTACAAGCTGTGGTTCGACGCGAGCAACCCGGCGGCCGCCTCCCGCACCCAGCTCACCATGGACTACCGCGACGCGGACGGCGCCTGGAAGCCGGTCGACCTGGCCTTCACCAACTCCGGCGGCCACTTCGCCGGCGGGATCCCGACCGCTCTGACCGTCGCCGGCGGCGCCACCAAGACGGTCCAGCTGCGTCTCGGCCTCCCGATCAACAACAACTGGGGCAGCCACGACCTGCCCATCAAGCTCGACTCCACCGTCCTCGACGAGTCCGGGCACACCGTTCTCGCCGAGAGCACCAAGGACGTGACGGCCAAGGCCATCACGGTGCAGGTCAAGGACGCCCCGACCACCGCCGTCGCCGGCGGCGCCCCGGTCGAGTTCGACGTCACGGTGACCAACCCCAGCGCCGCGCGCTACACCGACGTCGCCAAGGTCATCGAGGCCGACAAGCGCAGCAAGCTCCAGGTGCAGAACGCGGACGGCAGCTGGGAGACCGTCACCGCGGCCCCCGACCAGTTCGGCCGGGTCCTCTACCGCCTCACCGCGGACAAGACCCTCGCCCCCGGTGCCTCCTTCACCCGGCACGTCCGCCTCTCCTTCACCGCCGACGCCCCGATCGGCACCACCTACATCCACCCGTGGGCCATGCTCGGCGAGGGCGGGGCGTTCGCGCCCGTCGTCTGCGGCCCGCAGTTCGTCGCGATCAACCTCACCGCCGGCCCGAGCCTGTCGGTGCAGGAGCCGTCGTCCATCGGGAACTCCGGCAAGCCGGTCGAGTTCACCGAGACCGTCACCAACCCGGGCGGCACCGACGCCACGTACACGCTCAAGCTGAACGTCAGCAACCCGGCCGCCCGCAGCGCGGGCCGCTTCGCCGTCGACTACCGCGCCGCCGACGGCAGCTGGAAGCCCGTCACGCTGAACTTCAGCCAGGGCGAGAAGACCTTCAACTTCAGCGGTGAGATCCCGGGCGTGTCGGTCGCCGCCGGTACCACCAAGATCCTCCAGCTGCGCCTCTCCGCCCCGGTCAACAACGACTGGCCCAACGCGCACGGGGACGTCACGCTCTACTCCGCGATCGTGGACGGCGCGAACACGGTCGTGTCCGAGAGCACCAAGAACGTCGAGATGAAGGGCCTCGGCCTGGCGGTCAAGAACGCGCCGAGCACCGCCGCGATCGGCGGCGCCCCGATCGAGTTCGACTTCACCGTGGACAACCAGAGCGCCTCGGACTACGACAACCTCTCCCCCGTCGTGGTCGTCGACCGCTACACCAAGCTCCAGGTGCAGCAGGCCGACGGCAGCTGGGCGGACATCACCGGCACGCCGAGCGCCCAGTCCGGCGGTCCGGTGGTGTACCACCTCACCGCGGACAAGAACCTCGCGGCCAAGTCGTCCTTCACCAAGCACGTGCGCCTGGCCTTCACCGCCGACGCCCCGATCGGCCGGGTCTACGTCTCCCCGGCGGTCATCCTCGGCGAGCAGCCGGCCGGCAGCCCGTACGCGGACGCCTGGGCCAGCGCGCCGAGCTTCTCCCTCGACCTGACCGCCACCCCGGCGGAGTACGCGGGCAAGGGCGCCGACAAGGGCAACGGCACCGCCGTCAAGGCCGGTCTCACCACCGGCACCGGCACCGGCACCGGCACCGGCACCACGGCCGACAGCACCGGCACCGGCACCGGCACCACGACCGACACCCAGCTGGCCGGCGGCTCGCTCGCCCACACCGGCTCGGACGGCATGCTGGCGTCCGCCACGGCCGCCGCCGGCCTGCTCGCCAGCGGCATCGGCGCCCTCTTCTTCGCGCGTCGCCGTCGCAACGCCTGATCCCGCTCCGAGAAGCACCCGAGCCCCGGCTCCCGGCACCGTCCGGGGGCCGGGGCTCGGCCGTTCCGGCCGCCCCTCAGCCCCGGACCCGGCGCGGGGCAGTCGAGCACCAGGCACTGCAGGGTGCCGATCACGGTTCTCCTCGGGGTCGGTTCAGGGGTTCCGGTGGCCCGGCCCGGGCAGGGCGACCGCCCGTAGGTAGGCCTCGACGAACAGGTCCAGCACCGCGTCCGGCGACGGCAGTCCGGCGCCGAACGCGGGCTCCAGCACCGGTCTCATCAGGACGTGGTTGAGCAGCGGGCCGAGCATCAGCTGGGCCAGCACCGGGAGCGGCAGCGGGCGCAGCCGCCCCGCCTCGACGTACGGCAGCAGCAGGCGGGAGAGGCCGTCGAACATCCGCGGCAGGTGGGCCTCCATCATCCGGGCGGCGGGGCCGTCCGGGCGGCCGAAGAGGTCGGCGAAGACCGCCGGGACGACCCTCGGCTCGCGGTCGAAGGCCGCGGCGAAGGTGTGGTGGATCGCCCGGACGGTCTCCTCCAGGCTCTCCGGCGGGTCCGCGGCCAGTGTCTCCAGGTCCGGCAGCGGGCCGTACTGGAGGAAGACGGCGGTGAACAGGCCGTCCCGCCCCTCGAAGACGGTGTGCAGGCTGGGCAGTGAGCAGTCGGCCCGGTCGGCCACGGCGTCCAGGGTCACTCCGGCGAGGCCGCGTTCGGCGACCAGCCGGCCCGCCGCCTCGATCGCCCGTTCCCGCACCGGCGGCCGTCCGCCCGGGTCGACGCCCGCCTGCCGGACGGCCTCGTCCAGCGGGGCCCGGGAGCCGCCGAGGCGGCGCAGCAGGGTGCTGCGCGACATTCCGGCCGCCGAGGCGATCGCCGTCAGCGGGACGTCCGCGACGTCCCGCCCCCGTGCCTTCGCGGCCGCCAGGGCGGCCGCCACCAGTTCGTTCATGTGAGACATCGTACTACTTGACACCTGAGACGGTTCCAGAGACGCTCTATAGGCAAGTTCCACCCAGGAACGGCAAGGGATCGAAGGGGAGAGAGCCATGAGCGTCGTCATCTCCGGGGGCGGACCGGCCGGAATGGTGCTGGGCCTGATGCTGGCCCGAGCGGGCGTCGAGGTGACCGTGCTGGAGAAGCACGCCGACTTCCTGCGGGACTTCCGCGGCGACACCGTCCACGCGTCCACCGTGCGCCTGATGGACGAACTGGGCCTCGGCCGGAAGTTCGCCGCCCTGCCGCAGAGCCGGCTCGGGAACCTGGTGGTACCGGTGCCCGGCGTCGGGGACGTCGCGCTGAGCGCCTTCGACCGGCTGCCCGCGCCGTACAACTACATCGCCATGATGCCGCAGTGGGACCTGCTCAACTTCCTGGTCGAGGAGGCGAAGCGGGAACCCACCTTCACCGTGCGGATGAACACCGAGGCCACCGGACTGCTCCGGGAGCACGGCCGGGTGGTCGGCGTCCGCTACCGCACCCGGGACGGCGAGGAGGGCGAGCTGCGCGCCGACCTCACAGTCGCCGCCGACGGCCGGCACTCCACCCTGCGCCGGGAGGCCGGCCTGGTGCCCGAGGAGTACCCGGTGCCCTTCGACGTCTGGTGGTTCCGGCTCCCCCGGCACGCCCACGAGCAGGCCGCGCCGCCCAGCCTCACCCCCGGCTTCGGCGAGCGCGAGCTGGCCCTCAGCTTCACCCGCGACGACTACTTCCAGATCGCCTACTTCAAGTCCAAGGGCTTCGACCCCGAGCTGCGCGCCGAGGGCATCGACCGCTTCCGCGCCCGGATCGCCCGGCTCATGCCGCAGTTCGCCGACCGGGTCGACCAGTTGGCCGGAACGGACGAGCTCCACCTGCTCGACGTCAAGCTCAACCGGCTGGACCGCTGGTACGTCGACGGGCTGCTGCTGATCGGCGACGCCGCCCACGCGATGTCCCCGGCCGGCGGTGTCGGCATCAACCTCGCCATCCAGGACGCCGTCGCGGCCGCCGCCCTGCTCGCCGAACCGCTGCGCCGCGGCCGGCCGACCGTCGCCGCGCTGGCCCGGGTCCAGCGGCGCCGCTGGTGGCCGACCGTGGTCATGCAGCGCCTCCAGCGGGTCCTGCACGGCATCATGTTCGTCCCGGTGCTCACCGGCCGGCGCTCCGGACCGCCGACCGCCTTCGCCGCGGTCGCCCGCCGGGTGCCCGCCGTCCGGATCGGCCTGTCCCGACTGCTCGCCATCGGGCCGCGCCCCGAACACGCCCCGGCCTTCGCCCGCCGGCCGTCCGCCTGACCCTCCACCCGAACGGCCCGCCCCGGACCGGCCGTTCGGGCGGGCGGTTTCCGGGGAACGACCCCCGGCATGACGATCCCTCATCGCCTGACCGGTACGGGCGCCCACCCCGTCCTCGTCCTGCACGACTGGTTCGGCACCAGCGCGGGCTGGGGCCCCTTCCTGGACTACCTCGACGGCAGGGCGTTCAGCTACGCCTTCCTCGACTACCGCGGCTACGGCGAGCGCAAGGACGTGACCGGCGCCTACACCCTCGCCGAGATCGCCGCCGACGCGCTCGCCCTCGCCGACCAGCTCGGCTGGGACCGCTTCTCGCTGGTCGGCCACTCGATGGGCGGCAAGGCGGCCCAGCAGGTCCTGGCCGAGGCCCCGCTGCGGGTGCGCAAGCTGGTCGGCCTGTCTCCGGTGCCGGCCGGGGCGTACCCGCTGGACGAGGCGGGCGAGGCGCTGTTCTACGGCGCCGCCGAGGACCGCGAGAAGCGGTACGCGATCCTCGACCTGGTCACCGGGCAGCGGGCGGGCCGGGTCTGGCTGGACCGGATGGTCGACCAGTCGCTGCGGCTGTCGACCGTCGAGGCCTTCGACGGCTACGTCCAGGACTGGACCACGGCCGACCTGGAGCACCGGATCAGCGGGAACCCCGTCCCGGTCAAGGTCATCGTCGGCGAGCACGACCTCGCGCTGACCGCCGACGTGATGCGCGGCACCTGGCTGGAGCACTACCCCAACGCCGAGTTGGAGGAGCTCGGCGGCACCGGGCACTACCCGATGTACGAGGCGCCGGTGGCACTGGCGACCGCGATGGAGGCCTTCCTCCACAACTGAGCCGCGGAGCGCTACCGCGAACCGGCGGCGAGTAGGCTCGGACGGGACGAGAGGAGAGCCCCGTGAGCCAGCCGGTCCCGGACGGAGCCGAACTCATCCCCAGGCCCGAGAAGTCGCCCGCCGCTCTCAAGGCCGCTCTCGCCGTGGTGGCCTCCGCCCGGCTGCCGGAGATGGTGGAGGGACAGACCCGGGCCATGGCCGCCGCCATCGACTCAGGAAGCATCAGCCCGCTCCGCGCGTTCGTCGCGCACTGGGCGGCCGTCGTGGAGATCGAGCGGGTCCCGGCCACGGCACGGGCCTACCACCGGGCGAACTACCTCGCCAACCACGCGGAGAGCGTCGAGGAGTGCCGTCGGAACGCCACCGACGTCGCGGCGATCTACCGGGCCGCGTTCTCGGCGGTGAACGAGTGAGCTGGAGCTGGGAGTACCTGCCCAGCCCGGAACACGTCACCGGCGGCGCACCCGCCGACTTCCTGGCGGCCGTCGAGACGAAGGCCGCCGAGACGTCTCAGTACCGGCGGTAGACCTCGCGCCGGTTGCCCACGGCCACCACCCACACGACCAGCAGCCCGTCCTCGATCGTGTAGACGACCCGGTAGTCGCCGACCCGGAGGCGCCAGTGCCCCGGATGGCCCTGGAGCGGCTTGATGTCGAAGGGCGCCGTGCCGCCGCTGTCGAGCGCCCGCTGGAACTCGGTGAGGCGGTACATGATCCGCAGGGCGTCGGGGCGCGGCACCTTGAGCATGTCGCGCTGCCCCTGGGGGGTGAAGCGTGTCACGTGGCCCATCGGGTCACCCTTGCTGGGCGCGCAGCATCGCGGCCATCTCCTCCAGGGAGACGGACCCTTCGCGCCCCTCGGCCTCGGCCTCCTTCGCGAGCCCGCTGAGCCAGGCGTCCTCGGCCTCCTCGGCCAGTCGGCTCAGACGCCGGTACTCGTCGATGTCGATCACCACGGCTTCCTGCTTCCCCCGCCGGGTGATGATCGTCGGGGTGCCGTCCCTACGGGCCCGGTCGATGACGTCCGCCAGGTGGCTGCGCACATCGGCCATGGATTCCACGACAGACTCACTCATGGCACGAATGTAACAGATGTACATCTGTTCCAGGAGAGGATCCGGGGCCGGCCAGGGCCGGGCCCGCGGGGGTCAGATGCCGAGGCCGCGGATGACCAGGTCGACCAGGGCGAAGAAGAACAGCGAGATGCCGACGAAGCTGTTCGTCTGGAAGAAGGCCCGGTTGAGCCTCGACAGGTCGTTCGGCTTCACGATGGTGTGCTCGTAGACGAAGGCGCCCGCGACGACGGCCAGGCCGACCCAGAACGCGGGGCCGGCGTCGGTGAGCACCGCGAACCAGCCCAGCAGCAGGGTGGTCAGGACGTGGCAGACCCGGGCGCCGCGGATGGCGGCCGGGACGCCGAAGCGGGCCGGCGGCGAGCCGACGCCGTGCTCCCGGTCGGACTCGACGTCCTGGCAGGCGTAGATCAGGTCGAAGCCGCCGATCCAGATGCCGACCGCGGCCCCGAGGACCACGGCCTCCCAGGACCAGGTGCCGGTCACCGCGAGCCAGGCGCCGACCGGGCCCATCGCCTGGGCCAGGCCGAGGATCGCCTGCGGGAAGTTGGTGAACCGCTTGCCGTACGGGTAGACGACCATCGGCACCACGGCCACCGGCGCGAGGGCCAGGCAGAGCGGGTTGAGCAGGGCCGCCGCACCGAGGAAGACCACCAGGGCGACCGCCGAGCCGGCGTACGCGGTCCTCAACGAGACGGCGCCGGTGACGAGTTCGCGCCCGGCGGTACGCGGGTTCCGGGCGTCGATCTCGCGGTCGATGATCCGGTTGGCGGCCATCGCGAAGGTGCGCAGGCCGACCATGCAGACGGTGACGACGAACAGTTCGCCCCAGTGCACCCGCTTGTCCGCCAGGAACATGGCGGTCAGCGCGGCGATGTAGGCGAAGGGCAGGGCGAAGACCGAGTGCTCGATCATCACCAGGCGCAGGAAGGCCTTGGTGCGCCCCGGGGTCTCGACGGCGGCGGTGCTCACAGCCCGTACTCCTTCCAGCGACGGGTCACCAGTGCGGCCGTGGCCGGGTCCGAGGAGACCATCTCCGGCCAGCCGCCGTCCCGGGTGTAGCCCTCCTCGGGGAGCTTGCGGGTCGCGTCGATGCCCGCCTTTCCGCCCCAGAACTGCTGGTAGGAGGCGTGGTCGAGGTGGTCGACCGGGCCCTCGACCACGGTGAGGTCGCGGCTGTAGTCGACGTTCCCGAAGGCCCGCCAGGCCACTTCCTGGTAGTCGTGGACGTCGCAGTCGGAGTCCACCACGATGATCAGCTTGGTGAGCGACATCATGTGGGCGCCCCAGATCGCGTGCATCGTCTTCTGGGCGTGCTTGGGGTACTTCTTGTCGATCGAGACGATCACGCAGTTGTGGAAGCCGCCGGCCTCGGGCAGGTCGTAGTCGACGATGTCCGGGATGATGATCTTCAGCAGCGGCAGGAAGAACCGCTCGGTGAACTTGCCCAGCGGGCCGTCCTCGGTCGGCGGGCGGCCGACCACGATGGACTGCAGGATCGGCCGGCGGCGCATGGTCACGCAGTCGATCGTCAGCGCCGGGAACGGCTCCTGCGGGGTGTAGAAGCCGGTGTGGTCGCCGAACGGGCCCTCGGGGAGCATCTCGCCGGGCTCCAGCCAGCCCTCCAGGACCACCTCGGCGTCGGCCGGGACCTGGAGCGGGACGGTCTTGCAGTCGACCATCCGGACCCGCTCGCCCGCGACGAAGCCGGCGAACAGGTACTCGTCGATGTCGCCGGGCAGCGGTGCGGTGGCCGCATAGGTGACGGCCGGCGGGCAGCCGAAGGCGATCGCCACCGGGAGGCGCTCGCCGCGCTTGGCCGCGACGGCGTAGTGGTTGCGGCTGTCCTTGTGGATCTGCCAGTGCATCCCGATGGTGCGGCGGTCGTGCCGCTGGAGCCGGTAGAGGCCGAGGTTGCGGACGCCGGAGTCCGGGTCCTTGGTGTGGGTCAGGCCCAGGTTGAAGAAGGAGCCGCCGTCCAGCGGCCAGGTGAACAGCGCGGGCAGCTCGTCCAGGTTGACGTCGTCGCCGGTGAGCACGACCTCCTGGACCGGGGCGTCGCCGGACTTCACGTTCCGGGGCGGGACGTGGGCCATCGAGGCGAGCTTGCCGAAGGCGTCCCGGAACCCGGTGAAGCCCTGCGGCAGTTCGGGCTTGAGCAGGCCGGCGATCTTCTCGGAGATGTCCTCCGGGCCCTTGAGGCCGAGCGACTTGGCGAGGCGCCGCTCGGTGCCGAAGACGTTCATCGCGATCGGCATCGACGAGCCCTTGACGTTCTCGAACAACAGCGCCGGGCCCTTGGCCTTCTGCACGCGGTCGACGATCTCGCCGATCTCCAGGTGGGGGTCCACCTCCGCCTTGATGCGCTTGAGGTCGCCCTCGCGGTCGAGGGCTCGGAGAAACGAGCGGAGATCGTCGTATGCCATGCCAGTCAGTATCCGCCACCCGATAGCCTGGCTTGCGTCAAGGGCCCCGGGAGGCGCCCGCCGCTCCGGCCCTCGCGGGGGAGATCACAGCCGTGCTGAGGATTCTTCTGACCATCGTCCTTCCGCTCGCGCTGTGGGTGTGGGCGTTCATCGACTGCCTGGTCACGCCCGAGGGAGAGGTCCGGCACCTGCCGAAGCCGATCTGGCTGATCATCGTGCTGCTCTTCCCGCCGCTCGGCCCGATCGCCTGGCTGGTGGCCGGGAAGCGGCGCGGCTTCCTGCGCACGGGCGCGCCGGACGGAGGACCGGGACGGACGGACGCGGACGGCCGGAGCGGCTCCGCCGCCCCGCGCCGCGGCCGGCCGGTGGCCCCGGACGACGACCCGGAGTTCCTGGCCTCCCTCGGGAACGAGTCCGCGAGGAACGGGTCCGCCGAGAACGGCCCCGAGAAGAAGGACGCCCCCTCGAAGGGCGGGTCCTTGCAGAAGGACGACAAGGACCACGAGGACATGCTCCGGCGGTGGGAGGCCGATCTGCGCCGCCGGGAGCAGGAGCTGCGCGGCGGCGAGGAGCCCGAGGACGGGCGAAAGAGCTGATCGGAGCGGGTCCGCCGCTCCCCCGGACAGCCCACCCGGGCACCCACGGGTGGGCTGCGGCCTTTTTGGCGCTTCCCTACGACCGGCAAGCGTCCGGCCTTGATCGCCCCGTTCCCGGCGCCACGGTCCAGCCGTCCTCAAGCAGTACTCCGGACGGCCGCCCCACACTGCTGGAGAACGGTCCTGACCTGCGTTTTCCTTCATGCTCAGATCATCGGACCATCATCTGCCCGACAACCCCCGGTATTCGAACGGCCACCGAGCGCACAGCCCTCGGGGCGACCGCTTCTGTACAGGCCTGACAGCTAAACGAACTCGACCTTGTACGGAATCGACGCCGAAACCAGCGCACGGCCCCTCGTACAGTCATAAGTGAAGAAGTTGATTCGCAGCTGGGGGTACAGCAGACGCTGGCTGTCGGACAGTTCCCTCACCCTTGGAGTGGTTCGAGATGACGGTTGTGCATGAGGCGCCGGTCGGCGGCGAGGTCCCCGAGGTCCCGGCCGATGCCAAGGGGCGGGTCGCCGAGCTCCACGAGCTCCGCGCGCAGGTGCGCCGCGGCCCGAGCGACAAGGCCACCGAGGCCCAGCACGCGAAGGGCAAGCTGACCGCCCGCGAGCGCATCGACCTGCTGCTGGACGAGGGCTCCTTCCGCGAGGTCGAGCCGCTGCGCCGGCACCGCGCCCAGGGCTTCGGCCTGGAGGCCAAGAAGCCGCACACCGACGGCGTGGTCGTCGGCTGGGGCACCGTGCACGGGCGCACCGTGTTCACCTACGCGCACGACTTCCGGATCTTCGGCGGCGCCCTGGGCGAGGCCCACGCGCAGAAGATCCACAAGATCATGGACATGGCCATCGCGGCCGGTGCCCCGCTGGTCTCGCTGAACGACGGCGCCGGCGCCCGTATCCAGGAGGGCGTCACCGCCCTGGCCGGTTACGGCGGCATCTTCCAGCGCAACACCAAGGCCTCCGGCGTCATCCCGCAGATCTCGGTGATGCTCGGCCCGTGCGCCGGCGGCGCCGCGTACTCCCCCGCGCTGACCGACTTCGTCTTCATGGTCCGCGAGACCTCGCAGATGTTCATCACCGGCCCCGACGTGGTCCAGGCCGTGACCGGCGAGAAGATCAGCCAGAACGGCCTGGGCGGCGCCGACGTGCACGCCGGCGTCTCGGGCGTCTCGCACTTCGTCTACGACGACGAGCAGTCCTGCATCGAGGAGGTCCGCTTCCTCCTGTCGCTGCTGCCGCAGAACAACCGCGAGATGCCGCCGTCGGTGGTCAGCGAGGACCCGGTCGAGCGCCGCAACGACAGCCTGCTGGACCTGGTGCCCGTCGACGGCAACCGCCCGTACGACATGCGCAAGGTGATCGAGGAGATCGTCGACCACGGCGAGTTCCTGGAGGTCCACGAGCGCTGGGCCACCAACGTGCTCTGCGTGCTGGCCCGGGTCGACGGCCACGTCACCGGCATCATCGCCAACCAGCCGCAGTCGCTGGCCGGCGTGCTCGACATCAACGCCAGCGAGAAGGCCGCGCGCTTCGTCCAGATGTGCGACGCCTTCAACATCCCGCTGGTCACCCTGCTGGACGTGCCCGGCTTCCTGCCCGGCGTCGACCAGGAGCACGGCGGCATCATCCGGCACGGCGCCAAGCTGCTGTACGCCTACTGCAACGCCACCGTGCCGCGCATCTCGCTGATCCTGCGCAAGGCCTACGGCGGCGCCTACATCGTCATGGACTCCCGCTCCATCGGTGCGGACCTGTCCTACGCCTGGCCGACCAACGAGATCGCGGTGATGGGCGCCGAGGGCGCCGCCAACGTCATCTTCCGCCGCGAGATCAACGGCGCCGACGACCCCGACGCCATGCGCGCCGAGAAGATCAAGGAATACAAGAGCGAGCTGATGCACCCGTACTACGCGGCCGAGCGCGGCCTCGTGGACGACGTCATCGACCCGGCGGAGACCCGCCAGGTGATCGCCTCCGCCCTGGCGATGCTCCGTACCAAGCACGCCGACCTGCCCAGCCGCAAGCACGGCAACCCGCCGATGTAGCAGCGGCGCGGTTCGCAGCAGCAGGCCGTACCGAGCACACCACACACCACAGCAACCGGGGGAGAAACCAAGGACATGACCGCTTCCGCCGAACCCCTCGTCCGCATCGTCCGCGGCAGCCTCTCCGACGAGGAGCTCGCCGCCCTGACCGCCGTCCTGATGGCCCGCGCCGCCGTCGCGCAGCAGGCCGCGGCCGCCGCCCAGGTCGAGCCGATCGCCAACTGGCAGCGCCTGGAGCGCCGCCCGGCCTACTACTCGCCGGTGAGCTGGCAGCAGGCCGCCTGACGCCTCCGGGCCCCGGGCCCCGGGCCCCGAGAGTCCGACCTCGACGGCCGGTCACCCCCATCGGGTGACCGGCCGTCGGGCTGTCCGGCCGAGCTCCGCCGGCCGCCGCGGCGCGGGCACCCGGGGCCCCCGGCGCCGTTCGTGCCCGTCCGACCGGGCGCGGAGCGGCTCGGTAGGATACCTACCGGACGGTTCACGCCCGTCGCCCCGTCGGCCCCCATAGGATCGGCCGCTGCCGAGGTACAGAACTTTCCAGGGAGGCTGCGATGGCCAGGCAGGCCCGCGCGCTGGCAACCCGCCAGGCGGTACTCCTCGCGGCGGCCGAGGTGTTCGACGAGCGGGGCTACGCCGCCGCCACGATGGCCGAGATCCTGGACCGGGCCGGTGTCACCAAGGGCGCGCTGTACTTCCACTTCCGCTCCAAGGAGGAGCTGGCGCTCGCCGTGATCGAGGGCCAGGGCGCCTGGATCGCCACCTGGGAGCCCTCCTCGGACAGCCCGGTGCAGACCCTGATCGACCTCGGGTACGCGTTCGCCCGCGCGCTCCAGGAGGACCCGCTGGTGCGCGGCAGCATCCGGCTGACGATCGAGCACGGCAGCTTCACCCAGCCGCAGATCGCCGCCTACCAGGGCTGGATGGACCTGGTAGGCGCGCTGCTGGAGCGCGCCCGGGAGGCCGGGGACCTCCACCCGGGGGTCGACCTGGTGGCGGCCTCCGGGGTGATCACCGGCGCGGTGACCGGGATCCAGCTGAGCTCCCAGGTGCTGGCCGACCGGCAGGACCTGATCAAGCGGATGGCCGACCTGTGGACGCTGCTGCTCCCGGGCCTCGTCCAGCCGCACGCCCTGGCCCGGCTGAGCGTCGCCGAACGCCGCTGAGCACCGCTGAGCGCCGCACCGCACGACTGGGCGCCGCCCGGGGCCGGCGGCCCAGCGCGCCCCGGTCGGACCCGGCCGGCCCCGGTCAGACCCGGTAGCCCGCGCAGTCGTCCGGCCCCACCAGGGCCGGCAGGGCGGCCGCCCAGAGCTGCCGGACGGCCTCCGGAGCCGGTCGGCCGGGCTCCTCGGCGGCCAGCAGCACCTGGCCGGCCACCACCGCGGTGAGCAGTTCGGCGCAGGCCCGCCGGTCCGCCCCGGGGCGCAGCTCCCCGGCCCGTTCGGCGCGCTCCAGCAGCCGCTGGACGACGGCGGCGAGGCTGCGCCAGGCGGTGCCCGGTCCGGCGCAGCCGTCGGCCGGCCGCAGGCCCTGGCGGCCGAGCCGGACGCCGGCCCGGACCACCACGTCCTCGCGCAGCAACCGGGCCAGCTCGTGCGAGAAGTCGATCAGTGCCTGGACGGCCCGGTCCTCGGTGCGCAGGGCGCGCAGCGCGGCCGCGCCGATCTCCCGTCCGGCGGCGGCCCGCACGCCGTCGGCGAGGGCCTGCTTGGAGACGAAGTGGAAGTAGAGGGCGCCCTTGCTCACCCCGGCCCGGCGACTGATGTCGACCAGGCTGGCGGCCTCGAACCCGGCCCCCGCGAAGGTGTCCGCAGCGGCGAGCAGCACGGCCCGCCTGGTCCGCCCCGCGCGTTCCTGCTTGACCACTGATCCCCCCGGACTCCGCCGGACGCGTTCCCCGCCCCACCCGGCCGCTGTCGGCGCGCCCTCGGTCGGAGGCGACGCCTCGCATGCGGAGGGCACTGGCCGAAACCGCATGGTTGGTATCTAATCTAGCGCCTGTGTCGACCCCGCCGTCCAGCGGGGACCACCCCCCGCCCAAGGTCTGCCGTCCCCAGTTCAGGCATTCCCGCAGACCAGAGGCCAGGTAGCGTGGTCGGTCCGGGTCTTGCGACGGGCCACCCCCGGCCGCAGAAGACAAACCGGGTGGTATGTATGTTTTGCTGTGGGGCGTCCGTGGCGGGCGCTCGACCGACACCCTGGAGCTGGGGCCAGTCATGCCATTGATCGTAGAGCCGGACGCCCACGGCCCGTACGCCCACCCCGGCACCGGCTACGGCACCCACTCCGGCACCGGCCACTCCGGTGCCGGCTACGACTTCCACGACCGGACCGTCTCCCGGCACCTGGTGCACCGCGCCTCGGTCTCCGAGGTGTTCCTCACCGGCTGGCAGGCCACCGGCCCGTACGACTTCCTGCTCGGCGCCCAGTGGCCCCGGCTGCACGGCTTCTACCGGCTGCCCGGGGACCGCTACCACGACCCGGTGCTGATGGCCGAGACCGTCCGGCAGGCCGGGCTGCTGATCGGCCACGCCGGCTTCGGGGTGCCGCGCGACCACCACTTCGTCATGGAGGAGCTCGGCTACGCGCTCGGCGAGGCCGGCCTGCCCGGCCTCGCGGTCACCGCCGACCCGGCCTCGCTGATGCTCACCGTCGGCTGCCAGGACGTCCGGATGCGGCACGGCCGGCTGGCCTCGCTGCGGGTGCACGCCGAGGTCACCCGGGACGGCCGGCGGATCGGCCACGGCGACGGCCAGCTGCGGGTGGTCACCCCCGCCTCGTACCGGCGGCTGCGCGGCCCCGGCCGCGGCGCCGCCACCCCGCCGCGCCCGCCGGAGCCCGCCGCGCCCGAGCTGGTCGGGCGGGCGCAGGCCGCGGACGTGGTGCTCAGCCCGACCCTGCGGCCGGACACCTGGCTGCTGCGCGCCGACGCCGGGCACCCGGTGCTGTTCGACCACGGGCTCGACCACGTGCCCGGGATGCTGGTGCTGGAGGCCGCCCGGCAGGCCGCCCAGCGGCTGCACCACCCCGAGCCGGTGGTGCCGGTCGAGCTGGTGACCGCCTTCGACCACTACATCGAGCTGGACCGGCCGTGCTTCGTCCGGGCCGTCCGCGAGCGGACACCGGACGGCCGCCGCACCCCCGTCCTGGTGCGACTGCTCCAGGACGGGCGGACGGCGGCCGAGTGCCGGCTGCTCACCGAGCCGGTCGACGGTCCGCGGGTGCCGGTCCGGCGGGACGCCTTCGAGGGCCGCCCCACCGCGACCGGCCTGCTGCCGCTGGCGAGTTGAGGCCCGGCGCGTCGAGGTCCGGCGCGTCGAGGTCCGGCGCGAGGTCAGGTGGGCCGGGGTCCGGCGGGCCGGGGGTCAGGCGGCCACCAGCGCGGACGGCCGCCGCCCGGCGTGCATCACGCTGAGGTTGGCCGCCAGCCGGACCGGGTCCTGGGCCAGCCAGAGCCGCAGCGCCGCGCCCAGGGCCGCGCTGGCCGACTCGATCCGGACCTCGGTGATCTGGGCGATCCGGGCCGCGCCGGGCACCAGCAGGTCGGCCAGTGCGGTCGGCAGCCAGACGGTCAGCGCACACGGAGCGGGCGTCGCGAGGGCGCCCAGCAGCCGGTAGGCGTCCCCCGGCGCGCTGAGCGTGGGGATGATGTCCAGCAGAGCGTCGGCCACCACTTCGGACACGTCGCTCCGGTGTCCCTGGGCGAGCCGTCGGAGCAACATGCGCTCGGCGGCGGTGATTCGGACGGTCAGCATGACCTCGTCGCACTCCATTGCGCGATCTCCTCCTCGTTCCTCCCCGTACCGGCACGGACGGCCGGCACGTCGTACCCCTCTTGCACCTCGGCCCGGCGATCTCGTGCGGAAAGCCGGGCCGGTGGGTGCGTGCCTCCGGTCAGATCCCCGCGTACGAGTGCTTGCCGGTGACGAAGATGTTCACGCCGTAGTAGTTGAAGAGCCAGCAGGCGAAGGCGGCCAGCGCCAGGTAGGCGGCCTTGCGGCCCTTCCAGCCGGCCGTCGCGCGGGCGTGCAGGTAGCAGGCGTAGGCGACCCAGGTGATGAACGACCAGGTCTCCTTCGGGTCCCACTCCCAGTACTTGCCCCAGGCGGCCTCGGCCCAGATCGCGCCCGCGATGATGGTGAACGTCCACAGCGGGAAGACCAGGGCGTTGATCCGGTACGACAGCTTGTCGAAGGTGGACGCGGCGGGAAGCCGGCGCCAGATCGAGGGCGAGGTGCCCAGCGGGCCGGTGGTCAGGCCGGCCGCCATCCGCTTGTCGAACGAGTCCTTGCCCAGGTAGAGCAGCGTGGCGATGAACGCCGCGTAGAAGGCGCCGCCGCAGAAGATCGCGGTGGAGACGTGGATCGCCAGCCAGTACGAGTGCAGCGCCGGGACGAGCTGCTCGGAGTCGGTGTACAGCACCTGGGTGGCGATGCCGAGGGTCAGCAGCGCCGCGACGGCGACCGGCAGGCCGAGCCAGCGGACGTTCTTCCGCGCGGCCAGCAGCACCAGGTAGGTGGCGGTCATCGTGAAGGCGAAGGCGCAGGAGAACTCGTACATGTTGCCCCACGGCCAGCGGGACACCGAGAGGCCGCGGGCGACGATGCCGCCGCCGTGCAGCAGCAGCCCGAGGACGGTCAGCGAGACCGCGATCCGGCCGGCCAGGTCGGCCTTCTCGCTGGTGCCGGCCGCGCCCGGGCCGTCCTCCTCGTCCTCGCCGCGCCCGCCGGTGACCACCGTCGCGCCCTCGCCCGCCAGGACGGTGCGGGTCAGCGTGGTGGTGCCGCCCTTCGCCCCGGCCACCGTGACGGTGACCTTCTTGGCGGCCTTGGGCTCCGCCGCGGCGACGGTCTCGGCCAGGTTGCCGGACTGCTCCTTGGAGCGGACGGCGACCGCGCCCTTGCTGCCGAACGTCCACTCGAACATGTGGGCGAACATGGCGATCGTGTAGACCGCCATCGCCGAATAGATCAGCTTGTTGGAGAGGTCGGCCAGCTGTGGGTCGACTCCCGAGGCGAGGTGCACCGTCTACTCCTTGGAGTTCTGGTCGGCAGGGGCTGTGGGGTCTTCTGCTGCGGGGTCTTCCGGCGCTGCGGGGTCTTCCGGAGTCTCGTCGGACTCCTGGTCCGCCTGGTCCTCCTCCGACGCCGGGGCGTCGTCCTGGAGGTCCACCGCGAGTTCGGCCAGCTCCTCGGCGATCTTCGCCGACTCGCTGCGGGCCAGGCCGGCCAGCTCCACCTGGGTGCCGCCGCCCGGCAGGGCCACCGCCCGCACCCAGATCCGGCGGCGCTGGATGAACAGCGAGCCGATCAGGCCGAGGATCGCCAGCACCGCGCCGGTCAGCGCGATCTCGTTGCCGGGGCGGTGCGAGACGTTGAAGCTCGCCCACTGCTTGTAGCCCTCGAAGGTGACGGTGCCGTAGCCGTCCGGCAGGGTCCAGCCCTGGCCGGGCTTGAGCAGGGCCTTGGCCGGCTGGCCGTCCTGCTGCAGCTGGGTGAGCTTGGAGGTGTTCAGCTGGTAGATGTTCTGCGGCAGGCCGGAGTCGGTGCCGAGGTCGCCGGCGAAGGCGTTCAGCACCAGCTCGGGGGCGGCGTCGCCGGGGAACAGCGAGACCGGGCCGGTGCCGGCGAAGCTCAGCGGGGCGGTCGGCAGGAAGAAGCCGGAGAAGCCCAGCTGGGTCTTGTTGCCGTCCGGGCCGACGCCGTAGTCGGAGGCCTTCACCACGCCGGTCGAGGTCAGGTTGGCGTCCTGCGGCAGGAACGGCACGACGTCGTGGTAGACCACGTCGCCCTTGCCGTTCTTCACGGTGATCACCGGGGCGTAGCCGTGGCCGATCAGGAAGACCTTGCTGCCGCCGATCTCCAGCGGGTGGTTGACCTCGATCGTGCCCTTCTTCACCTTCGACTCGTCGCTGCCCTCGTAGTACTCCACGTTCGCGGTGAACTGACGGGCGGCGCCCATCTGGTCACCGGTGTTCTGGAACTTCGAGGTGAAGTTCTCGAGCTTGAGGTAGAAGGGGTCGAGGTCCTGGTTGCCGTAGAACCGGGTGCCGGTGAAGTCGTCGAGCTGGGTGATGGTGTTGGAGTAGCCCTGGCCCTCGACCATCAGCTTGCCGCCGGTGCCGGAGGCCAGGCTGGCCCAGGCGAAGCCGCCGAGCAGCGCGAACAGCGACAGGTGGAACAGCAGGTTGCCGACCTCGCGCAGGTAGCCCTTCTCGGCGGCCACCGAGCCGCCGGACAGGTTCGCCCGGAAGCCGCGCTTGCGCAGCAGCCGGTGGGCGGCCGCGTTCACCTGCTCCGGCTCCGCCCCGGTGCGCCAGACCGCGTACACCGGCATCCTGGTCAGGTTGCGCGGGGCGGCCGGGGGCTGGGAGCGCAGCACGCCGACGAACTGCCAGGTGCGCGGGATGATGCAGCCGGCCAGCGAGACGAACAGCAGGATGTAGATCGCGGAGAACCAGACCGAGCTGTAGACGTCGAACAGCTGGAGCTTCTCGTAGATCGGCGCGACCGCGGTGTGCTGCGCCTTCCAGGTCTGCACCTTGAACTGGTTCTGGCCGTTCTGCGGGATCAGCGAGCCCGGGATGGCGGCCAGCGACAGCAGGAACAGCAGGATCAGGGCGACCCGCATCGAGGTCAGTTGGCGCCACATCCAGCGCGCCCAGCCGAACACCCCTATGCCGGTCGGTCCCTCGGACTCGACCGGCGCGGTGCTGAGCCGTTCGGCGGCGGCGTCGTCGTCCGGCGCCGGGGGCAGCTCGGTATCGGTCGTGGTCTTGCTCACGGTCAGATTCCGATCTGGGAGTCGGCGGTCCAGGACTGCAGTTCGCTCATCCAGGAATCCCAGATCCCGGTGACGAGCAGCAGACCGACCGCGACGAGCATGCCGCCACCGATCCGCATCACGAGCGGGTAGTGCCGCTTGACCCACCCGAAGGCGCCCAGCGCCCGGCGGAAGGCCAGCGCGGCCACGATGAACGGTACGCCGAGGCCCAGGCAGTAGAAGGTCATCAGCAGGGCCCCGCGCGCCGCGTCCGCCTGGTTCAGCGACAGCGTCTGGACGGCCGCCAGGGTCGGGCCGATGCAGGGCGTCCAGCCGACGCCGAACACCATGCCCAGCAGCGGCGCGCCGAGCAGGCCGACGGCCGGGCGGCGGTGCGAGCGCACCTCGCGCATGCTCAGGCCGGGCACCAGGCCCATGAAGGCCAGGCCCATCACCACGGTCAGCGAGCCGAGCACGATCGCGATGGCCCGCTTGTGCTCCTGCAGGGTGTTGCCGAACTGGCCGAACAGCGCCCCGCCGGAGACGAAGACCACGGTGAAGCCGAGGATGAACAGGGTCGCCCCGAGCAGCATCCGGCCGCGCTTGGCGCCGCGGGCGTCCGCGAGGTCGGCGGCGGAGAAGCCCGTCACGTACGACAGGTAGCCGGGCACCAGCGGCAGCACGCAGGGCGAGAAGAACGAGACCAGCCCGGCCGCGAGCGCGACCGGCGCGGCGGCGAGCAGCGCCCCGCTCTGGACCGTGGTGAAGGTGTCGGCCAGCGGGAGGGCGGCGGCGTTCAGCGGCCCACTCACTGCTGCTGCTCCGCGACCACCGGCTGGACGATCGACTCCAGCGCCTCCTGGGTCGTCCCGCCGACGGCGCGGGCGGCCAGCTTGCCGTCGCGGTCGACGACCAGGGTGGTCGGGATGGACTGCGGGTTGAGGCTGCCCTTGGGGAACTTGAGCAGCTGGGTGCCGGCCGGGTCGAAGATGCTCGGGAAGGAGACGCCCTGCTCCTGCTCGAAGCGGACGGCGTTGGTCTTGTCGGTGTCCCGGGTGTTGATGCCCAGGAACTGGACGCCCTTCTCCTTGTACTCGTCCGCGACGGCCTGGAGGTTCTTCGCCTCGGCCCGGCACGGCCCGCACCAGGAGCCCCAGACGTTCAGCACCACGACCTTGCCGCGGTAGTCGGAGAGCTTGACCTGGTTGCCCTCCAGGGTCTCCCCGGAGATGTCCGGCGCGTCCCCGCGCTTGCCGGTGTCCGCCTTCGACAGGTTGGTCCCCTTGACGGTCACGAACCCGACCTGCCCCTCGCTGCTGCTCGACGAGCCCGAGGAGGAACAGCCGGTGAGGACGAGCGCAGCGGCGGCGACTGTGGCGGCGGCTGCGGCGACACGGGGACGGGGGCGCGTCATGGCAGACATGTGAAAAGTTTCGCATGGAGTTCCGGGCGGGTTCGCCGGGGTCCTACCTTGCGCGTTGCACACCCTCTGACCTGCGAAGACTTCGGGCCACCCGACTTTCGTCAGGTGACCCGAAGTCATACTTACGCACCGCTTACGGGCCTCAGGCTCCGAAGCTCTTGCCCACCGGCTTGTCGCCCTTGCGGCCCTTGCCGACCAGGTGCGCGGGCAGCAGGTCACGGGCCGGCTCGCGGTACCCGACCGAGACGATGCTGTCGCCCTCGAAGGTGAAGCTGGTCAGCGAGGCCAGCGAGCACTGCCGGTTGCGCGGGTCGTGCCAGAGCCGGCGGCGCTCCACGAAGGAGCGGAGGATCCAGACCGGCAGCTGGTGGCTGACGCAGACCGCCTCGTGCCCGCGGGCCGCGTCCCGGGCGGCTCCGAGCGCACCCATCATCCGCACCACCTGGTCGAGGTACGGCTCGCCCCAGGAGGGCTTGAACGGGTTGGTCAGGTACTTCCAGTAGCCCGGGTTGCGCAGCGAGCCGTCGCCGACGCCGAAGGTCTTGCCCTCGAAGACGTTCTCCGCCTCGATCAGCCGCGGGTCCACCGCGACCTCCAGGCCGTGCGCCTTGGCGATCGGCTCGGCGGTCTCCTGGGCCCGCTCCAGCGGGGAGGCCACCACGTGGGTGATGTCCCGCCCGGCGAGGTCCTCGGCGACCCGGTCGGCCATCTGACGGCCCAGCTCGGACAGGTGGTAGCCCGGCAGGCGGCCGTACAGCACGCCCTCCGGGTTGTGCACCTCACCGTGGCGCATCACGTGGACGACGGTGATCTCTTTGGCGCTCACTTCTCAACTGCTCCTGTGGTCTGGAGGGGGCTCAGGCCGTGGCGGCGGCAGCGGCGCGGGCCGCGGCCGGCAGCGCGGCGGCGATCCGCTCGATCGCCCGGGCGTCGTGGGTCGCCGAGACGAACCAGGACTCGAAGGCGGACGGCGGCAGGTAGACGCCCTCGGCCAGCATCGCGTGGAAGAAGGCGGTGTAGCGGAACGCCTCCTGGGTCTTCGCCTGGTCGTAGTTCGTGACCTGCGCCTCGGTGAAGAACACCGAGAACATGTTCCCGGCGGTCTGCAGCCGGTGCGCCACGCCCTCCTTGGTGAGCGCCTCGGAGACCAGGCCGGAGATCTCGGCGGAGACCTCGTCCACCGTCGCGTACACCTCGTCGGTGCAGCCGCGCAGCTGGGCCAGGCCGGCCGCGGTGGCGACCGGGTTCCCGGACAGGGTGCCCGCCTGGTAGACCGGGCCGACCGGGGCCAGGTGGGCCATCACGTCGGCCCGGCCGCCGAAGGCCGCGGCCGGGAAGCCGCCGCCCATGACCTTGCCGAAGGTCAGCAGGTCCGGCGCCCAGCCCTCGTGCGCCGCCTCCAGGCCGTACCAGCCGGCCTTGGAGACGCGGAAGCCGGTCATCACCTCGTCGGAGACGAACAGCGCGCCGTTGTCCCGGCAGAGCCGGGCCAGGCCGGCGTTGAAGCCGGGCAGCGGCGGGACGACGCCCATGTTGCCGGGCGAGGCCTCGGTGATCACGCAGGCGATCTCGCCCGGGTGGGCGGCGAAGGCCTGCTCGACGGCGGCCAGGTCGTTGTACGGCA
Organism: Kitasatospora sp. NPDC056076; assembly: GCF_042266305.1. Taxonomy (NCBI): domain Bacteria; kingdom Bacillati; phylum Actinomycetota; class Actinomycetes; order Kitasatosporales; family Streptomycetaceae; genus Kitasatospora; species Kitasatospora sp. NPDC056076. Next base: position 154,238 of record NZ_JBHJWG010000001.1, on the reverse strand, counting down.
GCACGATGGTGTCGCCGGCCTGGGCGCCGGTGACGCCCGGGGTGTCCGGCAGGCCGAAGGTGGCCACGCCGGAACCGGCGGCGGCCAGCAGCGCGTCCACGTGACCGTGGTAGCAGCCGGCGAACTTGACCACCTTCGCCCGGCCGGTGAAGCCGCGGGCGAGCCGGATCGCGGACATGGTGGCCTCGGTGCCGGAGGAGACCAGGCGGACCTGCTCGACCGGGGCCACCCGGGAGACGATCTCCTCGGCCAGCTCGACCTCGCCCTGACCGGGCGTGCCGAAGGAGGTGCCGCGGGAGACCGCCCGCTGGACGGCCTCGATCACGGCCGGGTTCGCGTGGCCGAGGATCATCGGACCCCACGAGCACACCAGGTCGACGTACTCGCGGCCGTCGGCGTCGGTGAGGTAGGGGCCGGTGCCGGACACCATGAAGCGCGGTGTGCCGCCGACCGCGCGGAAGGCGCGCACCGGGGAGTTGACGCCGCCGGGCGTGACCACGGAGGCGCGATCGAACAGCGACTGGGACTGGGGGGCTTCGTAGGGGTAGCTCACGGGAGACATGGTCTCAAATCGTGTCCTTGGGCTCTGCATGTCCGGCCCGATCATCTGGAACGATGATCCGGGCACCGTTGTCTGTACGGTTGTCCCTGACGGTCGCCCGTGGCGGTGGTGTACGGGCGGGGCCGCTGGTTGTTCCGTCACACGGACCAGTCAGACTGTGTGCACAGAGTGCGCGAGCGCTCCGGTTGTGTACAGGGGTGTGGAGAGGACTGCTGTGTGCCGCTGGTGGGTACGGCCCGCGAGTAGGCACGGCGGCGAATGACGGTAAGGAGCACGGCCGGCGGGACGCCGGACGTGCGGGGGTCTGTCGATTCCGGCGAGTTCCGGTGAGGATGGTCCGAGTGTCCGAGGCGCAGGACGGGTTCGACGAGGCAGCGGGTGGCCCCCGCAGGCCCGCCGAGACCGCACGCGGGGGTACGGGAGCGGGTACGGGTCGTGGTCGTCGCGGCGGCGAGAGGCGGGGTGAGGGACACGTGGGGGTGACGTACAAGTACTTCGGCGCACCGGACCGCGCCACCGCCGCCAGAGTCCCCACCGCCCTCGGCCCGGGCGGGCTGGGACTGGACGCCGGCGAACTCGGCGCGCTGGGGCGGCTCGGCGACCTGATGGAGACCAGCGGCTCCCCCACCGGCCACCTCTCCACCAAGATCAAGCCGGAGACCATGAGCGCCATGGTCCTCACCGGCATCCAGGGCGTCCCCCTGCACCAGGTGCCGCCGCTGGAACTCGTCGTGCTGCACCCCGACTACGCGGTCGTCCAACTCCCGCACAACGTGGTCGAGCCGCTGCGCAAGGCGGACGAGACCGAACTCGGCGCGGCCGCCTTCATCTGGTCCACCGTCCCGGACCGCCGCGGACCGCGCGACGCCTTCGTGATCTACAGCATGCTGCACGAGTGGCAGGACTTCGCCAACCGGCTGCACGATGCCGGGCACCAGCTGTACTGCCTGGTCTGGCCGTAGCCGTCGCAAATCTCCCCAGCGGCCAATATCCCTTTCTGTCCTACGGCGTGTGACGCGCTCCGATACCCTCTGCTCCGACGACGAACGTTCGACGCCACGTCCCATACCCTCGCCTGACCGCCCCTCCATGCCCTGGAGCAGTCGCATGTCGTACACGGCCGAGATCAGCCGCACCAACCCGACGGCCATCATCTTCCTGGTGGACCAGTCCGCGTCCATGAGTGATCCGATCGGCGGCGAGGTACCCAAGAGCAAGGCCGAGGTGGTTTCGGACGCCATCAACCGGCTGCTCACCGAGCTCTCCATCAAGTGCGCCAAGGAGGAGGGGGTTCGCGACTACTTCCACGTCGCGGTCATCGGCTACGGGCACACGTCCGTGGGCTCCGCCTTCAACGGCGATCTCGCGGGCCGGGATCTGGTACCGCTGAGTCAGGTCGCGGACAACCCGTTCCGTGTGGAGACGCGCACCAAGAAGGTGCCGGACGGGGCCGGCGGGCTGGTCGAGACCGAAACCAAGTTCCCCGTGTGGATGGCGCCCGTCGCCAACGGCGGAACGCCGATGAGTCGGGCGCTCAAGTACGCCGACCAGTTGGTCACCCGGTGGATCGAGGAGCACCCCGGCGGTTTTCCGCCGATCGTACTCAACCTCTCCGATGGGGAGTCCACCGACGGGGACCCCACCTCGACGGCGATCGACATCGCTTCCCAGGCCACCGCGGACGGTGCCGCACTCCTGTTCAACCTTCATGTCTCGGGTGCCGGTGGACTGCCCGTCACCTTCCCGGACACCGACGCCGCCCTCCCGGACCAGCACTCCCGGCTTCTCTTCACGATGTCCAGCGTGCTTCCCAGCCACATGCGGTCGTACGCGGCATCCCAGGGCTACCAGGTCAGCGAGGCGACCAGGGGCTTCGTCTACAACGCGGACATCACCTCCGTCGTCCAGTTCCTCGACATCGGCACCCGGGCGACCGAGCTCCGGTGACGCGTCGGCAGATCTTCGTCACCCATCTGCTGGTCCCCAAGCAGGGCAACAGCGAGATCGAGTGCGAGGACGCGCTCGCGGTCCGACCGGACACCGCCAGCGAGGAGGCGGTGTCCGGCGACCGGCTGATCGCCGCGGTGTCAGACGGTGCGTCGGAGAGCGCGCTGGCGAAGGACTGGTCGAAGATGCTGGCTCGTGGGCTCGTCGACCGGGCCCACCTCGACCCGTCTGTCCTGGCTGGCTCCCGGGAGGCGCTCACCGCCCTGGCGGCAGATCTGGTGAACAACTGGGAATCCCACTTGGAGCGTTACATCGATGATCGCGCCCGGGGCGGGAAACCGGTGCAGTGGTACGAGGAGGCCAAGTTTGAGCGGGGTGCCTTCGCCACCTTCCTGGCAGTCCAAGTGGAACGCACGGCCGACGACGAGTACGGCTGGCAGGCCGCGGCACTGGGCGACAGCTGCCTCTTCCACGTCAGGGACGGGGAACTGCTCGCAGCCTTCCCACTCACCGACCGAAGGGAATTCGGCACCACGCCCAATCTGTTCGGCAGTCGGAACCGCGACTTCGAACTGATCGCCACTCGTACGCAGTTCGCCCGCGGAACCCTCCAGGAGGGCGACGACCTCTTCCTGGCGACCGATGCCATGGCTGCCTGGATCCTTGGCCTCGAATCTGAACTTCCCGTGGAAATCGGCAGGTTGACCGACCACACTCGACAGAACGATCTCACGGGCTTCAAGAAGTGGGTCACCTCGCTGCGGACGTCCGGCCGGCTCCACAACGACGACGTCGCCCTGATCCACATCGACGCATAGAGGGTGAGTTGAGCGTGGCGCGATCTCATGCCGCCGGTCCGAAACGGACGTTCCCTACCGGTGGCGACTATGCGACCGCACTGCAGACCCCCCGTCTGTGCTTCCGGGATCCCGAGCTGGCCAGCTCGACACCCACACTCACCAAGCTCGGGCTGCCCCGGGCCAATTCCGGGAACTTCGCGAGCGTCTTCTCCGTCAGCTCGACCACCGGGCGGCGGTACGCGCTGAAGTGCTTCACCCGCGAGGTCGGCGATCAGGAGAACCGCTTCCACGCGATCAGCGACAAGCTCGGCGGAATGGCCGACGCCTCACTGTCCCAGCCCTGGAAGATGGGGTTCGAGTACCTGCCCGACGGCATCCTGGTCAACAACGATCGCTACCCGATCCTCAAGATGCAGTGGGTCGAAGGCATCACCCTGTCGGCTTGGCTGGAGACCCATTTCACCGACCGGGCGGCCGTGGGCGCACTCGCGGACCGGTTCACCGGCCTGGTCGCCGACCTCACGACCGCCGGCATCGCCCACGGAGACCTCCAGCACGGTAACCTCCTGGTCGCCAAGGACGGGACGTTCCGACTGGTCGACTACGACGGCATGTTTGTCCCGGCCCTCAAGGGGCTTCCGGGCACCGAGAACGGCCATCGCAACTACCAGCCCCCCAACCGCTCGGCCGGTGACTTCGGGCCCGGCATGGACCGCTTCTCCGCGTGGGTGATCTACCTGTCGCTGTTCGCACTGTCCGTCGAACCCGCCCTCTGGCACCAGCTCCACGAGGACGGCGGCGAGTACCTGCTGCTGTCCGAGGACGACTTCAAGAACCCGGCCAACTCCAGCCGGTTCCCTGCCCTGGTCCACCACGGAGACCGCGCCGTGCGCGAACTCGCCGAACGCGTACAGATGTTGGCCGGTCTGCCACTCTCGACGCTGCCGGACCTCAGCACCCTCGGTCGGCCCACGAGCACCGTAGGCCCTCCCCCCAAGGTGCCCTCGCCCAGAGGCCCGCTACCGGGGTGGATGAAAGACCATGTCGCACCCGCCGCCGGAGCCGCAGCTGCACCGCCCACACCGCCACACACCGCACCGGGCGGCTCGCAGGCGCCCATCACGGCGACAGGCTTCGCCCGGCGCCGCCTGGTGGACGTGCTGGCAGCCGTCCTTCTGCCGATCGGTGTCCTCGCCCCCGTGCTGTTGTTCTTCACCCATGTCCTGCTGCCGGTCGGCATCGTCTGCGCTGCGGTGTCCGCCCTGTTCGTCCGGCAGGCTCGTCGCTCCCGCCCTGAGGTCCGGGAAGCCGCGGCTCTGCGCCGGGCGCTCGATCGGCTGGAAGCAGAAGCCCGACACCAGGCGGAGACCCTCGCCCGCATCGACCAACACCGAGCCGGACTCGACCGGGACGAGGCGGCGCTCCCGGCCCTGCGCCAGGCCGGACAACAGCGGCTGGACAGGGCGCTCCAGCAGCAGCACGCCGGAGTCGAAGCCGACGCGGCGGGGCGGCGCAGAACACTCGAACAGCAGTTGGCGCAACTCTCGGGCGCGCAACAGTCCGAGCTCCAACAGGCACTGAACGCCCTGCGCGCGCAGGTGGTGCACGAGCGGCTGCGAGGAAAGAGGATCAGCGCCGCACAGCTGCACCAGTTCGGCCCCAAGACGGTGGGGGAACTCGCGGCGTACGGCATCGTGACCGCCGCCGACTTCACCGGGATCAAACTCGTCTCCACCAGCGGCGGTTACGGGTCGGTGACCGCATACATCATCCGTCCGAACGGACAGCAGGTGAAGGTTCGCGGCGTCGGCCCACAGAAGGCGCAGACCCTCGAAGCCTGGCGCGAGCGCTGCGGGACCGCAGCCCTTGGCCGCGCCCCGATGACCCTCGGACAGCAGCGACACAAGGAGATCACCGCGCGCTACACGAGCCAGCGCAACGGAATCACCCAGGCTCTCCAGGATCTGACCAGCGCGACCCAGCGACTCAAGGATGAAGCGACCAGGAGGATCGCCGGCGAGCGACAGAACCTGCTGGTGGAACACCAGAAGCGGGCCGAGGGGCTGAAACGAGCGCGGCTGGATCTCGACCGGGAAGCTTCGGCCACTCAAGCTGGCGGCATCGACCAGTCCCGCCTCGCGGCCGCACATCAAGCGGCCGAGACACACCGCCGCGCGGTGGCCGGACATCGGTACGTCCGGTTCCTCTACACCGGCGTCTGAGCCGTGGCGGGATCCGGTCAGCGTGGATCGGCTCCCCGGGCGGGTCAGCCGCGGGAGCGGCGGGCCCGTCGGACGGTGCGTTCGCTCTCGACCGGCTCCGCCAGGTGCCCGTCCACCAGGCGGGACAGGGCCGAGACGAAGACCTCCTGCTCGGGCCGCGGCAGCGCCTCCAGCACCTCCCGGTGGACCCGGTCGGCGATCGCGGTGCCCTGCTCGACGGCGCGTTCGCCCGCCTCGGTGACCGAGATGATCCGCGCCCGGCGGTCGGTGGCGGACGGGCGGCGCTCGGCCAGGCCCGCCTTCTCCAGCTCGTCGACGGTGACCACCATGGTGGTCTTGTCGAGGTCCGCCAGCTCGGCCAGCTGGATCTGGGTGCGCTCGGTCTCCTGCGCGTGGAACAGCACGCCGTACGCGCGCGGGGTGATCCCGAGCTCGGTGAAGGCGGCCGCCATCCGAGTCGCCAGCACGTGGCTCGCGTGGTCCAGCAGGCCGGAGATGTCGCGGATCTGGCGCACGGGCGGGGTCGTCGTCATACGTCCGAGATTAGCAACGGCCCGTCTGCTGCCGGATGATCCCGTAGCCAACCAACATCGGGGTTACGGGATACCCAACTCGAACAGCGCATAGCCCGCGTACCAGCCCGCCGCGATCACCGGCATCGCGAACAGCCCGATCAGCGAGGAGGTCCGCACCTTGCGCAGCGCCACCGCCAGGCCGATGCACAGCGGGAAGGCCGGCAGCAGGTAGCGGGAGATGTTGCCGAAGATCTGGTTGCTGCTCAGCGCCGTGAAGACGGTCAGCGCGGTGAAGACCCACAGCACCAGCGGCGGACGGGCCCGCGCCAGCAGCACCAGCAGGCCGGGCAGGGCGATCAGCAGGGCGATCGCGATCAGGTCCGGCACCGGATTGGACTGCCAGAAGTCCCAGTGGCCGGTGATCACGTCCATCACCGTGCGCACGGTGGAGGCGCCGAAGTCGAAGTAGCGGTTCCAGGCGCCGCGCTGGAGCTTGAAGTAGCCGCCCCAGTCGCCCATCCGCCAGCCCACCCAGGCGACGTAGCCGAACAGGCCCCACGGGGTGATCAGCATCGCGGTCAGCGGGCGGGCCACCCCGTCGGTGCGGCGCACCAGGGCGACCAGCGCGGCGATCGACACCGCCGCGATCAGCGCGGCCGCCGTCGGCCGGTTCAGGCCCGCGACCAGGGCCAGCAGCCCGGCCGCGAGCCAGCGGCGGGTCATCACGCAGTAGCAGGCCCAGGCGGACAGCGCGACGAACAGCGAGTCCGAGTAGACCGCCCACTCCACGCCCGAGCCCGGGAACAGGCCCCAGACCACCGCGGCGATCACACCGGCCCGGAACCCCGCGAGCCGCTCCGCGATAGCGAAGATCCCGGCCGCGGCGACCAGCGAGGCGAGCACCGAGACCGCTATCCCGGAGCCGTACGGGCCGAGGCCGGTGACCGCGCCGACCAGCCGCATCAGCCACGGGTAGAGCGGGAAGAAGGCGGAGGAGTTCTCGTAGTAGGTGGCCAGCGGGAACCCGTGCAGCTCGATCAGCTGCGGGTCGTAGCCGTTCTCGGCGATCCGCTGGTACCAGACGCCGTCCCAGGTGCCCAGCACGTCCCAGGAGTGGGCGCCGCCGCCCCGGCCGGGCTGCTTCTTCAAGTAGTCGCCGGTGTGCTCCAGCAGCATCAGGAACACGGTCAGGCCGATCGCCTTGACCACCGCGTACGCGCCCAGCGCGGGCGCGAAGCGGTCCACCAGCGCCATGAACCGGCCGGGCGTACGGTCCGCCCGCTCCTCGACCGGCTCCCCCGGCCCGGCCACCGGAGCGGCGCTGGACGGTTCGGTGCTGGACGACTCGGTGCTCGATGCCGTGCTCATCTGCTCTGGGTACTCCCCGCCCCGCTCATGGTGCGCGCGGCTCCGGCGCAACGACGTTCCGGAGAGCCTACGGCACACCCCCGCACCCCACCCCGCCCCCGCCCACCCCGGAAAACCCGTGGCGCCCGGCCGCCGCCGCCCCCGACGATGCCCGCATGCCGCTCCAGCCGCCGAAGCACCAGATCCGGGCGCTCCACACCGCTGACACCCTCACCGTCTACCAGGCCTTCCCGCCGGCGATCGCCGAACCGGCGGCGGCCGAGGGGCGGTTCCCGGAGGCGTTCCAGCGGGACCGGATGACCTGGATCAAGCCCTCGTTCCTCTGGATGATGCACCGCAGCGACTGGGGCCGGAGCCCCGGCCAGGAGCGGGTGCTGGCCCTGGAGATCAGCCGCGAGGGCTTCGACTGGGCGCTGGAGCGGGCCGTGCTGAGCGGCTACACCGGGCGGGTGCACGCCTCGCAGGCGGCCTGGAAGCGGGAGCTGCGGCAGAGCCCGGTGCGGGTGCAGTGGGATCCGGAGCGCGGGCCGGACCTGCGGGCGCTGGAGTGGCGGACGATCCAGGTCGGGCTGCGCGGCGAGGCGGTGCGGCGCTACGCGGACGAGTGGATCCGGGGCATCACGGACGTCACGGCGCTGGCGGACCGGGTGCGGCGGGAGCGGGATGCCGCGCTGTTGCCGGTGGAGACGGCCTACCCGCTGGGTGCGGCCGCCGCCGCCCGGGTGGGGGCGGCGGCGGGCTGAGGTCGGCTGGGGTCAGCTGTGGAGGTAGACGATGCCGAGTTTGGTGAGCTGCCAGAGCTGGGTGGGGGCGCCGGTGTCGGTGGCGAGTTCGACGTAGGGGTTGCCCTTGGCGTCGAGGGTGGTGCCGGCTGCCAGGACCTTGGTCGGGTCCGCCGAGTCGGCGATCCTGTAGTTGCCGTTGCCGGCCGGCGTGAACACCCAGTGCTGGTTGGCGCCGCCGTTGCAGCCCCACTGCTGGATCCGGGTGCCGGGGGCGGTGGAGGCAGCGTTGGCGTCCAGGCACATGCCGCGGTTGCCGCTGAAGTCCAGCTCGTAGCTGCCGCCGGCCTTCGCCTCCAGGACGAAGGACTGGTTCAGTCCGCCGGTCGCCGGGTAGCTGATGGCGGCCCGGCCGTTGGTGGAGTCGCCGTAGCTGCCGCCGCCGGTGAGGTCGAGGGCGTTGCCGGTGGCCGCGTTGGTGAGCTGGTACCAGGAGCCGTCCTCGGGGGTGTCACCGAAGGGCTTGCCGGGGGTGAGCGGCTGGATCGAGGTGGTGTTCTGCTGGTTGAGGGTGCAGTACGCCTCCGTCTGGTCCGGCTTGGCGAAGAACTGGCCGAGGCAGACGCCCTCGCCGCGGTAGCCGGCCACCCGCAGGTGGTACGACTGGCGGACCATGTTCATGCACAGCCCGGGGATGCCGATCTGCGAGTCGCAGCCGTTGCGGGCCCACTCGGAGAGGTTGATGACGTCCCCGTTGCTGTACTCGTACGGCGAACTCGTCCACTCCGCGCACACCTCGTGCCCGAAGGCGACCCGCCGCTGGTCCAAGTACCGGACGCCGGGCACCTGTTCGGCCGCGCCGCGGAGCGCGTCGCTGAGCGTGGGGACCACCAGGTTGTGGCCCCAGGCGAGGTCCTCGGGGAAGGCCGGGCAGCCGTCGGCGATCTTGCCGAGGTAGTCGTTGCGCCGGATGTCCGGGGTGATCGGGTTGAAGTACGACTGGTAGACCAGCTGGTACGAGGAGTCGGCGTAGCCGGCCCGGCGCATGGTCTGCCGGATGTTCTGCAGCGCGGCGACCACCTTGGGCTGGACCGCCTTGGCCCGCCGGCGGATCTCGTCGCTGCCGATGGTGTCCCGGCAGCCCTGGTCCTTGGGGATCGGGAAGTACTGCGCGAGGCAGTGCATCATGATGCCGCTGAAGTCGAAGTCGTCGTTGGCGCCGATGGTGACGACGACCATCTTGACGTCGTACTTGGCCGCCGTGTCGGCGAGTTTGACGTCCTGTTTGGGCTCGCCGAAGTCGCCGCTGCCACCGCCGGTGATCTTGGCCAGTTCGGGGTCGCTGACCAGGTCGCCGGTCTGGGCGCCGGAGCAGGCCAGGTCGATCGGGGTGACCCCGGGGATGTCGGTGGTGAAGATCTCCGACTTGGGGTGCCGGTGGCAGTAGTTGGTGGAGGTGTCGGTCTCCGGGAAGTAGCCGTCGTTGGTGTCGGTGCCGGCGCCCTCCCCGGAGATGGCGCTGTCGCCGAGGGCGACGATCGCGGCCGGGCGGGTGGGCGCCGGGGCGGGGGCCGGGGCGCTGTCGGCGAACGCGGCGGGGGCGCCGGCCAGGCCGAGGGTGGCGACGAGGACGCCGGTGGCGAGCAGTGCGGCGGACCGGGACGAGCCCGTTCGCGCCCGCCGCGCAGCGGGGGTGCGGAACCTGATCACACGCGACTCCTTGCGGGGGTGGGGGCCGCCCGGCCCGGGGCGCCGGGCGGTGCGGGGCAAGAGAGGTGCCGAAAAGGTGAGCAGGTCTCACATTCTAGGTACTGACAAGTAGTGCAACAAGGCTCGTGACAACACCGGGAAACCGCCCCCGGAACGGTGGCGGCACGGGAGGGCACGAGCGGACCCGGGAGAACCCGGGAGGACCCGGGAGGACCCGAAAAAAGAGCCGCCGTTCCGCGCCCCAGGAGGGAAGCACGGAACGGCGGCTCTCACCGGCCGAACCGGGGGTGGGTTCAGCCCACGTTGGCGCAGTGGTTGCCGAACGCCGGGTTCAGCAGACCCACGACGTCGATGCTGTTGCCGCACAGGTTGACGGGAACGTGCACCGGGATCTGGATCTGGTTGCCCGAGATGACGCCGGGGGAACCCGCAGCGACACCCTCGGCGCCGGAGCTGGCCATGGCGGTGCCGGCGCCGGCGGCCACGATGCCCACCACGGCCGCGCCGACGGCGGCGGTCTTCTTGATGCTCATGCGAGCCTCCTGACTGTTCATACAGAGATGCACGGGGAGTGCGACATCTAGAACGACACCCGTCCGGAGCGGTTGCGACGGTGTCCGCACTGTCACCCGTCTGGAGCAATCCGGCCGCCGACCGGCATTCGGGTGATCACCGGACCGGACCGTTTCCCCTCGCGCGCTGCCTCGTTCTCCCTCACGAAGACGATCCACCAGGCCCTGCTCACACGAATCGAGTACCGCCCATGCGCAGCTCGCCCACGGCCACGTCGGCACCGCGGCCCACGGCGGGCCGGTCGACGTGGCGGGCCCCCCAGAACCCGGCGTTCGGCGACACCGCCTGAACGCCTGACCGGGAATTCCCGGTCGCACCTCTGTCCGGACCGTTCCCGGCCGTGCGGGAAATGTTCGCGAGGTACCGGAAGAACGCGGCGGCTGCGTCGACGCCCGAGCCACGGGCGCAACACGCCGGTGTGCGCCGCCGGAGTGACAAACACGGCAATCCCTGAACCGTTCGGGTGAGTATTCGTGCTCGCCCGTTTCCCGACATTCCCCTTGCGTCGGGCAGAAATCGGAGGAACAGACATGCGTAACCTCAAGAAGGCCGCCATCCTGTCGCTGGCCACCACCGGCCTGGTGCTCGGTGCCGCGGGCGGCGCGTTCGCCAGCTCGGGCGCCCAGGGTGTGGCCGCCGGCTCCCCCGGCGTGCTCTCCGGCAACCAGATCCAGGTGCCGATCCACATCCCGCTGAACGTCTGCGGCAACACCATCAACGTGATCGGCCTGCTGAACCCGGCGTTCGGCAACTCCTGCGCCAACGTCGGCTGAACCCGCGGTCGCCGACCCGGCGACAGCTGATTCACCGAGCCCGTGCCGCGCCCCGCAGCGCCGGGGCGCGGCACGCTCCACCCGTGTGTGATCGAGGAGATCAACCCCCATGCAGAACGTGAAGAAGGTCGCCGTCCTCTCCGCCGCCGCTGCCGGCCTGGTGATGGGCGCGGCGGGCTCCGCCGCCGCCAGCTCGGGCGCCGAGGGCGTGGCCGCCGGCTCCCCGGGTGTCGCCTCCGGCAACCAGATCCAGGTCCCGGTGCACATCCCGATCAACCTGTGCGGCAACTCCATCAACGTGATCGGCCTGCTGAACCCGGCCTTCGGCAACAGCTGCGCCAACGTCGAGATGCACCCGCAGCCCGCGGACGACTGCTGATCCCCGATCGGCACGCGTTTCGGCCGTCCTGCCCCCCGACCAGCCGGCCGGGGGGCAGTTCGGTTTCTCCGGACGGGACGTCCGGATGCTCAGGGCCCTCCCTCGGGTTCCGCCGGGCCGGGCCGCACTCCACCGAAGGGTGAACCGCATGGTTTCGAAGAAGGGCGGGGCCGGGCTGGCCGCCGCCGTGGGCGCCGTGGTGCTGCTCGGCGCGGGTTCGGCGCAGGCCGCTCCCGCCGCCGGGCAGGAGCCCGCCGCGGGCCCGGCCACGCTGGCGAAGACCGACGTCGGGCAGGCGCTGAACGGGACGACGGCCGGCCTCGGCTACGGCGTCGCGCCGATCAAGAGCCTGCGCCTGGACCCGTGGGCCAACTCCTCGGCCGACGTGCTCAACAACGGGGCGACCGTCCGGCCGGACCAGGGCCTGGCCCCGGTGGGCACCGGCACGCTGACCGGACCGCTGAGCGCGGGCGGCGGGGTCAAGGACCTCCCGCTGGTGGGCGGGCTCTCCGGCGTCCTGCCGGGCTGACCGCGGACGCGCCGGAGCCCGGCACCCCTCCTGGTGGCCAGGGGTGCCGGGCTCCGGCGCGCCGGGCTCGGAGCCAGGCGCAGCGCTGGCCTCAGAGCTGGGTGAGGTCGGCCAGGCCGCTCTGCTGGACGAGGCCGGTGACGGTCGAGGTCGCCGTGCCGGTCGCGTCGGTCTGCCCCAGGACGCCGGTGGCGGTGGCGGTGGTGGTGTTGGCCAGGTCGTTCGCCTCGTCGGTGACGGAGAGCCGGCTCTCGTCGCCGCCCAGGCTCGCGGTGGCCCCGGGGACGGTCTGCACGGCGCCGGGCACCAGGTGCGGGTCCACCTCGTCCACCCGGAGCCGGCCGTCGGCCAGCTGGCCGGTGCCGTCGTGCACCAGGGAGAGCGGCTTGCCCACGTCCAGGCCGGGGGTCTTGGCCTGGAGCGGCGCGGCCGGGGCCTCCAGCAGCACCTCACCGAGGTCGGCACCCTGGTCGACCAGCGGCAGCGGCAGCTGGGCCTTGGCGCTCGGGCCGACCTTGCCGGTGGCCAGCTGGGGCACCAGGTGGTCCGGGAGCAGCCCGTTGTCGGTGGTCCGGCCGGCCACCGGCGGCATGAGCAGGGAGGTGGGGATGCCGGCCGTGACGTGGCTGCCCAGCGGGGTGAGCGGTACGTCCGCCGGGACCTGCTGGGTGGCCAGCTTGTCCTCCAGGGCTCCGACCTGGTCGGGGCTGACCGGGGCGGCGGAGGCCGCTCCCTGGGAGGCGAGCACGCCCGCACCGACCGCCAACAGCATCGCGCCGGCCCGCTTGGAGAACTTCATGCTTTTCACCGTTCCTTCGGGGAGGGCTGCGGGGCCGCAGCCGGAAAGCAATCTGCGCAACGAGTGACCAGGAGTTCGGATTGCGGGCGTTAACCGATTCGGCGTAATAATCCGACCGGAAACCACCCTCGGACGCGCCTCCCGGACTCTTTTCAAAAATCCCCGTAACCTTCCGTGCCGTCATTCTTTGATCTGGACGTCAGTGACTGCAGACCGGGTCTGAGCGTCCGACGCGTTGCTACGCACGGAAACCGAAAGCATTTCAGAGAGGGATCTCCCCATGATCCAGAAGTCCTTCGCCGCCGCCGGCCTGGCCGTCGCCGCGCTCGCCGGCGCCGCCGCTCCCGCTTCGGCCATCGGTGACGCGGACGGCTCGGCCGCCTCCATCGAGGGCAACGGCGGCACCAACTTCACCGGGACGGTCGGGAACAACAGCCCGAACTTCCACTTCCTGGACAACGCGAACGTCTGCCTCCCCGAGATCCACAACATCGCCGTCGGCGTTCTCGGTGTGGCCGTCCCGGTCGAGGTCCCGATCGCCAACAGCGGTGGCAAGCAGTACTGCACCCAGGGCCAGGGCACCCAGAGCCACGGCGACGCGGGCGTGTCCCACCTGGTCGGCTGACGTTCCCCCAGCCCACCTCCGCACCACCCCCCTGAACCACCCTCGAATCGCTCCCCGATTCACCCTTGAGAGGAAAACCGGAAATGATCAAGAAGTCCCTCGCCGCCGCCGGCCTGGCCGCCGCCGCCATCGCGATGTCCGCCGGCTCGGCTTCCGCCATCGTCGACTCGGACGGCGCCGCCACCTCCGTCCAGGGCAACGGCGGCACCAACCAGACCGGCACCCACGGCAACGGCAGCCCGAACTTCCACACCCTGGACAACGCGAACATCTGCCTGCCGGAGGTCCACAACATCGCCGTCGCCGTCGTCGGCGTCGCGGTTCCGGTCGAGGTGCCCGTCCTGAACAGCACCCCGAAGCAGATCTGCAACGTCGGCCAGAACACCCAGTCCTCGGGCGACGCGGGTGTCTCGCACCTGATCGGCTGATCAAGGGGCACGGCACGGACGGAGGGCCCGGGGAGGAAGAGCTCCCCGGGCCCTCCGGGCTTGGCAGACAAGAGTCACAGCACCAGTCAGAGGACGGGCGCCCCGGGCGCCCCCACAGAGAGGGCAGATCCATGAAGAGCACGCTGGCCAAGGCCGCCCTGACCGTCACCGCCGCGCTCGCGCTCGCCGGTGCCGCCACCCCGGCGTTCGCCCACGTCGGCCTGGTGGGCGGCGGCGGCATCGTCGCCTCCGGTGACCACCCGTTCGTGGCCGGTGGGGGCTTCGGCGTCGGCCACACCACCGACGTCGTCGCCGGCGGCTTCGCCGAGGGTGCCGCCACCTCGACCGACCTGATCGGCGGCGGTGCGGGCTTCGCGCACATCAAGGGCTGGAAGTAGCAACGAGGAAGGCCGGGCCGCTCCCCGCGGGGGGAGCGGCCCGGCCTTCTGCTGTAGCGGTGCTACTGCTGCTTGAGCAACGCGGCGGCCTCGACCGCCCAGTAGGTGAGGATCTGCTCGGCGCCGGCCCGGCGGATCGAGGTGAGCGTCTCCAGGATGGTGCGCTCCCGCTCGATCCATCCGTTGGCGGCGGCGGCCTCCACCATCGAGTACTCGCCGGAGATCTGGTACGCGGCCACCGGCACCGGCGAGGCGTCGGCGACCTGCCGCAGGACGTCCAGGTACAGCATCGCGGGCTTGACCATCACCAGGTCCGCACCCTCGGCGAGGTCCAACTCCAGCTCGCGCAGCGCCTCGCGGGCGTTCGCCGGGTCCTGCTGGTAGCTCTTGCGGTCGCCCTTGAGCGAGGAGTTGACGGCCTCGCGGAACGGCCCGTACAGCGCGGAGGCGTACTTGGCGGTGTAGGCGAGGACGCTGACGTCCTGGTACCCGGCCGCGTCCAACGCCCGCCGGACGACGCCGATCTGACCGTCCATCATCCCCGACGGGCCGACCATGTGGACGCCGGCCTCGGCCTGGACCACGGCCATCTCGGCGTAGCGCGCCAGGGTCGCGTCGTTGTCCACGCTGCCGTCCTCGGCCAGCACGCCGCAGTGGCCGTGGTCGGTGAACTCGTCCAGGCAGAGGTCGGACATGACCACCAGCCGGTCGCCGACCTCGGCGACCACGTCGCTGATGGCCCGCTGGAGGATCCCGTCCGGATTGGTGCCCTCGGAGCCGACGGCGTCCTTCACCTCGGGCAGGCCGAACAGCATGATGCCGCCGACTCCCGCCTCGGCGGCCTCCACCGCGGCCTTGCGCAGGCTGTCCCGGGTGTGCTGGACCACGCCGGGCATCGCGGCGATCGGCTTGGGCTCGCTGATGCCCTCGCTGACGAAGGCGGGCAGGATCAGCTCCGCCGGGTGCAGCCGGGTCTCGGCGACCAGTCGGCGCATCGCCGGGCTCTGCCGCAGTCGACGGGGGCGAACGTACGGGAATTCAGCGGACACGGCTTCTCTCTCCGAACGGTTGTGCAGTACTGGGGGCGACGAACCGCCGCCCCCAGCACCATAGTTGAGGGATCTCAGCGGGCCTTGCGGCGGGATCCCGGACGGCGCTCGCTGGGCCGGTAGACCGGCTCGCCCGCAGCCGTCGCGGTGTCCCGGCGCTTGGCGCCGAAGTCTGCCAGCGCCTGGGCCAGCGCGGCCGCCGACGGCGCCGGGGCCATCACGTCGACCCGCAGGCCGTGCTCCTCGGCGGTCTTCGCGGTGGCCGGGCCGATGCAGGCGATGACCGTGACGTTGTGCGGCTTGCCGGCGATGCCGACCAGGTTCCGGACGGTCGAGGACGAGGTGAACAGCACCGCGTCGAAACCGCCGCCCTTGATCGCCTCGCGGGTCTCGGCCGGCGGCGGCGAGGCGCGCACCGTCCGGTACGCCGTCACGTCGTCGACCTCCCAGCCGAGCTCGACCAGGCCGGCCACCAGGGTCTCGGTGGCGATGTCGGCGCGCGGCAGCAGCACCCGGTCGATCGGGTCGAAGACCGGGTCGTACGGCGGCCAGTCCTCCAGCAGCCCGGCCGCGGACTGCTCCCCGGAGGGCACCAGGTCCGGCTTCACGCCGAAGTCCACCAGGGCCTGGGCGGTGGTCTCGCCGACCGCCGCGACCTTGATCCCGGCGAACGCCCGGGCGTCCAGGCCGTACTCCTCGAACTTCTCCCGGACGGCGCGGACGGCGTTCACCGAGGTGAAGGCGATCCACTCGTAGCGTCCGGTGACCAGGCCCTTGATGGCCCGCTCCATCTGCTGCGGGGTGCGCGGCGGCTCGACCGCGATGGTCGGCACCTCCTGCGGCACCGCGCCGTACGAGCGCAGCTGCTCGGACAGGCCGTGGGCCTGCTCCTTGGTGCGCGGCACCAGGACGTTCCAGCCGAACAGCGGCTTGGTCTCGAACCACGAGTGCGAGGCCCGGTGGGCGACCTGCTCGCCCACCACGGCTATCACCGAGGTCGCCGGGTCCACCGGGGCGGAGACCGGCGAGGGCAGCACCCGGGCGATCTTGAGGTCGGCCGCGATGGTGGCCAGCGTGGAGGTGAAGGTCCGCTGGCGGGTGGTGGTGCCGGACAGCGTGGCGCTCAGCGCCGAGTCCGGCTTGCGGCCGTTGGAGACCAGCGCGCCCGCGGTGGCCGGCAGCTGGCCCAGGGTGGTGCGGACCACCAGGGTGGTCTCCGGCGCGCCCAGGTCGACCGGGGCGCCGGACAGCAGCTGGCCGCCGTCCACGAAGCGGACGTCGGTGCCGGCCGCGCCGCGCAGCGGGACGCCCGCGTACGCCGGGACGCCGACCGACTGGGCGACGCCCGGGATCACCTCGAAGGGGATCCCGTCGCCCGCGCAGCTGAGCATCTCCTCGGCGGCGCAGCCGTCCAGGCCCGGGTCGCCGTCGACCGTGCGGACCACGTGCTTGCCGGACCGGACGGCCTCGGCGACCAGCTTGGCCAGGTCGAAGTCGGCGCCCTCGGCGGCCGGGGCGTGCACCTGCACGCCGGCCGGACAGTGGGTGCGCACGGCGGCCGCGGTCAGCGGGTCGGCGACCAGGACGTCGGCCGAGGACAGCACCTCGACCGCGCGCAGGGTCAGCAGCCCCGGGTCCCCGGGGCCGGCCCCCAGGAAGGTGCAACGTCCGGTGGGCTGGCCGGCCGGGAAGAGGGCTTCGGTGGGGCTCATCGGGCTCGCTCCCCCATCAGGGTGGCCGCGCCCGCGTCGAGCAGCCGGGCGGCCAGGGCGTGGCCGAGGGCCCGCGCCTGCTGCTCGGCGGTCTCGTCGAGGACGATCGGACCGTTGGCGGACATCTTCAGCAGGGCGGTGCCGTCGGGATCGCCGACCACCCCGTCCAGCTGCAGTTCGTTCTCCCGGCCCCAGGTGGCCAGTGCGGCCACCGGGGCCGAGCAGCCGGCCTCCAGGGTGGCCAGCAGGGCGCGCTCGGCGGCCACGGCGACCCGGGTGGGGGCGTGGTCCAGTGCGGCGAGCGCGGCGGTCAGGTCCGTGTCGGCGGCGGCGCACTCGATCGCGAGCGCGCCCTGGCCGGGGGCCGGGATCATCAGCTCGGGGTCGAGGTGCTGGGAGATCTCGGCGCTGCGGCCGAGCCGGTTGAGGCCGGCCGTGGCCAGCACCACGGCGTCCAGCTCGCCGGCGCTCACGTAGCCGATCCGGGTGTCCACGTTGCCGCGGATCGCCACGGTCTCCAGCTGGGCGCCGCGGGCCCGGGCCCAGGCGTTCAGCTGGGCCATCCGGCGCGGCGAGCCGGTGCCGATCCGGGCCGGGCGACCGGCCCCGGCCAGCTTCTCCACCAGCTCGTCCAGGGCCAGGCCCTCGGCCGCGACCAGGGCGTCCCGGACGTCCTCGCGGGCGGGGACGGCCGCCAGCGCCAGGCCCTCGGGCGCGGCGGTGGGCAGGTCCTTGAGCGAGTGCACGGCGAAGTCGATCCGGCCCTCCAGCAGGGCGTCCCGCAGGGCGGAGACGAACACGCCGGTGCCGCCGATCTGGGCGAGCGCCTCGCGCGAGGTGTCGCCGTAGGTGGTGATCTCGACCAGCTCGACGGGGCGGCCGGTGAGCCTGGTCACCTCGCGGGCGACCATGCCCGACTGGGCCATGGCGAGCGCGCTGCGCCGGGTGCCGAGCCGCAGGGCGGCGGCCGGAGCCTGCTCGGTGAGCGGTTGACCATTCATGAGGTGATCGTCCCGGTGGTACTCGTGGGATGGCTGACGGTTCATCTGGTGCTCCCGGCCGAAGGCTGGGGGCGGCCGCCGACGGGCGTGCCCGAAACGGCGTGCACGGCCGCCGGGTCGAGGTCGAACAGCTCGCGCAGGGCGTCCGCGTAGGACGCGCCGCCGGGCTCGGCGGCCAGCTGCTTCACCCGGACGGTCGGGGCGTGCAGCAGCTTGTCGACGACGCGGCGGACGGTCTGGGTGATCTCGGCGCGGGAGCGCTCGTCCAGGTCGGGCAGCCGGGAGTCCAGCCGGCCCAGCTCGGCGGCGACCACGTCGGAGGCCATCGCCCGCAGCGCGACCACGGTCGGCGCGATCCGGGCGGCCCGCTGGGCGGCGCCGAAGGCCGTCACCTCGTCGGAGACGATCCGGGTGACCTCGTCGACGTCGCCGGCGCCGGGGCTGGCGGCGTGCGCGTGGGAGAGGCTCTCCAGGTCGACCAGCAGGGCGCCGTCCAGCTCGTGCACGGCGTGGTCGACGTCGCGCGGCATGGCGAGGTCGAGCAGCGCCAGCGGCTCGGGGGCGGTGCGCACGGCGACCGCGGCGGCGACGTCCTCGGCCCGGACCACCACGCCGGCCGCGCCGGTGCAGGAGATCACCAGGTCGACGTCGGCCAGCGCCTGCGGCACCTTGGCGAGGTCCAGGGTGCGGGCCACGTCCGGGCCGAGGATCTCCACCAGGCGCTCGGCGCGGGCCGGCGTGCGGTTGGCGATCAGCAGGTCGGTGACCCCGGAGCGGACCAGGGTGGCGGCGGCCAGCGAGCTCATCGAGCCGGCCCCGACCACCAGCGCGCGCTTGCCGGCGATCTCGCCCGCGCCCGCGGCGACCTGCTCCAGGCCGAAGGTGACCAGCGACTGGCCGGCCTTGTCGATCCCGGTCTCGCTGTGCGCCCGCTTGCCGACCCGCAGGGCCTGCTGGAACAGCTCGTTCAGGCCGCGCCCGGCGGTGTGCTCGTCCTGCGCCTTGGCCAGCGCGTCGCGCAGCTGGCCGAGGATCTGGCCCTCGCCGACCACCATCGAGTCCAGGCCGCAGGCCACCGAGAAGAGGTGGTGGACGGCGCGGTCCTCGTAGTGGACGTAGAGGTGGGAGGTCAGCTCCTCCAGGTCCACCCCGCTGTGGTGGGCCAGCAGCAGCGACAGCTCGGCGACGCCGCCGTGGAACTTGTCCACGTCCGCGTACAGCTCGATCCGGTTGCAGGTGTTGAGCAGGGCGGCCTCGGCGACGGTCGAGGACGCGGCCGCGTCGTGCAGCAGCCGGGTCGGGACCTCACCGGTCAGCGCGGCACGCTCCAGCACGCCGACCGGTGCCGTCCGGTGGCTCAGTCCGACGACGAGAAGACTCATGCCCGCCCCCCACAGCTCTCGGTGTTCACGCGGGCATCACCGCGGACAGCTCGCCCTCGCCGCCCTTGGCGGGCTTGCCCTTGGCCGACGGCTCGGCCGGCTCCTTGGCCGCCGGCTCGGCGCCGGTGCGGCCCTTGCCGCTGCCGCCGGCCGCCCGGCGCAGCTTGGCCGCGGCCGCGCGGACCGGGCCGGGGGCGCGGTCCAGCACCGACTCGGTGCGGTCGGGCTCCTCGCCGGCCTTGCGCTGCTCGTGGAAGGCGAGGATCTGCAGCTCGATGGAGAGGTCCACCTTGCGCACGTCCACGCCGTCCGGGACGGTCAGCACGGTCGGGGCGAAGTTCAGGATGCTGGTGACGCCCGCCTCGACCAGTCGGTCGCAGACCTGCTGGGCGGCGCCGGGCGGGGTGGTGATCACACCGATCGAGACGTGCTGGCTCTCGACGATCGACTCCAGCTCGTCCATGTGGCGCACCGGCAGTCCGGCCGCGGTGGAACCGACCACGTTCGCGTCGGCGTCCAACAGGGCGGCGACCCGGAAGCCGCGGGAGGCGAAACCGCCGTAGTTGGCGAGGGCGTGGCCGAGGTTCCCGATGCCGACGATGACGACCGGCCAGTCCTGGGTCAGGCCGAGCTCGCGGGAGATCTGGTAGACGAGGTACTCGACGTCGTAGCCGACGCCCCGGGTGCCGTAGGAGCCGAGGTAGGAGAAGTCCTTGCGCAGCTTGGCCGAGTTCACACCGGCGGCGGCGGCCAGTTCCTCGGAGGACACGGTCGGCACCGAACGCTCGGAGAGCGCGGTGAGGGCCCGCAGGTAGAGGGGGAGGCGGGCGACGGTCGCCTCCGGGATGCCCCGGGCGCGCGCGGGTCGGCGCGCGGCGCCCTGGTCGGGCGTCTGCGAACTGCTCTGTGGTGATCGGCCGATTGCCACGGTGCTCCTGTGGGTGAAGCTGGGCTTTGGCAGCCAGGCTAAGCGTTTGTGAACGTGTGCACAAAGATGGTGTCCGATTTGTCCCGGCACAGTGACACGCATCACGCCGATGAGCTCATAGCACCGGCCTGTGTCAGGACCACTTCCGGGGCTCGGGCGCCGGGCAGCCAGGGGCCGTACGGCGCCTCCCTGCGCAGCAGTGGCACCGTACCGCCGGACGGCCGGGAACGGGCCCGCCCCAGCCGCGGCCAGGGCACCCGGGCGGCCTCGCGCAGCGGCCCGGTCCAGTCGTCCGGCGGGCAGGACGGGACGCCCGCGCAGTGCCGCAGCAGCTCCGCCGTCACCCGGGCGTCGCCCAGCGCGGTGTGCGCCGGGAACCAGCCCAGACCGGCCGCCTCCGCGCAGGCCGCCAGGCCCTGGCCGCGGGCCTGCGGCAGGTGGGCGCCGGCCAGCCGCATCGTGCACAGCAGGGGGACGGGCGGCAGCGGCACCCCGATCCGGGCGAACTCGCGCTCCAGGAAGGCGTGGTCGCAGCTGACGTGGTGACCGACCAGCACCCGGCCGGCCAGCAGCTCCAGCAGCCGGGGGGCGATCTCCCGGAAGCGGGGCGCGCCCTCGACGTCGGCCTGGCGTATCCGGTGCACATGGGTCGGGCCGACCGGGCCCAGCGGGTCCAGCAGGGTGGCGAACTCGCCCTCGGGGCGGAGCCGATCGTCCAGCAGCACCACCGCGACCTCGACCACCCGGTGCCGCCACGGGCTGCGGCCGGTCGCCTCCACGTCCACCACGGCGAAGCCCGGGGCTGCGGGCAGCGCGGGGGTCGGACGGGGAAGCATGGCGGCACTCCTCGCGTGCTCAGCCCCCCACGGGCGTAAACGCGTTCGATCGTAAGCCGACCGGGGCGCCCGGCCCCACGCCGGAACGGAGTGTCTTCGACAACGATTCGGCGAAGCTCCCCCGCCGGTCGGCGGGGGAGGTGGTGCACGCACGAACCCCTCTTCAGCCGCCCAGGGCCTTGCGCAGGCGGTTCTCGTCGACCCGCCAGAAGTCGTGCTGGCGGCCGTCGACCAGGGTGACCGGGATCTGCTCCCAGTAGCGGCGGTACAGCTCCTCGTCCCGGGTGATGTCCTTCTCCTCGAAGGTCGCGCCCAGCTCCGCCGCCACCCGGACGATCACCTCCCGGGCCTCGTCGCACAGGTGGCAGCCGGGCTTGCCGACCAGGGTCACGGTACGGGCCGCCGGCTCGGGGCTCTTGCGTCGCAGCAGTGGGCTCACCTGCCCATTGTCCTCGACCCGCCCCTCCGGCCCGGGGCGGTGCCCGCCCGGCAGCTGTTCACCGCACGGGCACGGCTCCGTCACGGCCGCTCCCCGCCCGGCTGGCTATGCTCGGTGACATGGCCGTGCTCCGAAGGCTCACCCAGGCGAGACGCTCCACCACCGAGCGGAGCGCCCTGGCGGGCGAGGCCGCGGCAGCGGCGGCCGAGGCCGCGCTGCGCGCCGAACCGCTGCTCTCCCCCGCGACGGACGCCCCGGTGGCGCAGGAGCCCGGGGCGGCCCCCGCCACCGAGGGGAGCCCGGCACCCGGCCGGCCCGGGAAGGCCCCCAAGGCCCCGGCCGGGAACCACACCCCGGACCGGGACGACCCGCGCGCCGCCGCCTTCTTCGACTGCGACAACACCATCCTGCGCGGCGCCGCGATCTTCTACCTCGGCGTCGGCCTCTACCGCCACGGCTTCCTCACCCGCCGCGACATCGCCCGCTTCGCCTGGCAGCAGGCGCTCTTCCGCCTGCACGGCACCGAGGACCCGGACCACATCTCGGACGCCCGCAACACCGCCCTGGGCATCGTGGCCGGCAAGCGCACCGCCGACCTGGAGGTGATCTGCGAGGAGGTCTTCGAGCAGGTCGTCGCCGACAAGATCTGGCCGGGCACCCGCGCCCTGGTCCAGATGCACCTGGACGCCGGCCAGCGGGTCTGGCTGGTCACCGCCGCCCCGCTGGAGGTGGCCCGGATCATCGCCCGGCGGCTCGGCATGACCGGCGCGCTGGGCACCGTCGCGGAGGCCCGGGACGGCCACTACACCGGCCGACTGGTCGGCGACCTGCTGCACGGCCCGGCCAAGGCCGCCGCGGTGAACGCGCTGGCCCGGCGCGAGCGGCTGGACCTCGACCGCTGCGCGGCCTACAGCGACTCGGCCAACGACATCCCGATGCTCTCGCTGGTCGGCCACCCGTACGTGGTGAACCCGGACGGCGCGCTGCGGCGGCACGCCCGGGCGCAGGGGTGGCGGGTGCGCGACTTCCGGACCGGGCGCAAGGCGGCCCGGGCGGGCCTGCCGGCGGCGGCCGCGCTCGGGGTGCTGGCCGGTGCGGCCGCGGCCGGGGTGGCGCTGCGGCGCCGCCGTCGGCGCGGCTGAGCCCCGGTCCGGGCCGGACGGCCGTCCACGGAACCGTTTCTGCCGCTCCCCCGTGCGGGTGAGAGGGCGTCAATCAGGGGCCTGACCTGGCCCCTCGTACGAGCGAACTCCCGGCTCCGGCACGGCTGTCCGGGCCCGCTGTGCGAACTTGTCACCCGGTGACCGGTTCTGATCGTTCGCCAGGCCGGGAAAGTCGGGGGTTGCGGAGCCCCAAGGCTGGGAAACCGCCCGCAGTGCCGCCGAATTGGTCACCCTGGGCGCCCGAACGGTCACGTTGAGCCGGATGAACGCTGACATCTCCGGTCAGTGTCAGCCGAATATGCGCAACAAATGGATCCCAAACGACCACTTCGACCACACGGTGTAGCTGTCATTGCACAAAGCGTTATTCTCTCCTGGATGCACGTCACCCATGCGTCCCGCTCGAACGGATGTCATGGGGAGTGCTCTCCGCGCAGGCGGAGGTGATCCGTCCACAGTTCTGCCTCTGGGAGTCCCGTGTACCCACCCGTCCGGAACGACGCGCCTGCACCCTCCCGCCCGTCGTCCGCGCCCCTGCGCCCCCGCACCGGCCTCCGCGGCCGCCCGGCCGAGCGGCAGATCTCCACCGGCCTGGACCTGCTGCGCACCCTGCTCCGCAGCCAGCTCGCCGCCTCGCCCCAACTCGTGCCCGCCGGTGTGCCGTTCGGCCACCAGCACGGCCCCGGCACCGCGCTGCGCACCACCGCCGCCGGCTCCACCGGCACCGGCTCGCGCAGCCGCACCGGCAGCACCGGCGTCGGCCGCAGCCGCACGCGCACCGCGCCGAGCCCCGGCTACGAGACCGAGCACAACCCGATCATGGAGCTGGTCGAGCGGGCCCAGGCCGGCGAGAGCGAGGCCTTCGGCCGGCTCTACGACCACTACGCGGACACCGTCTACCGCTACATCTACTACCGGGTCGGCAGCCGGGCCACCGCCGAGGACCTCACCAGCGAGACCTTCCTGCGCGCGCTGCGCCGGATCGGCACCTTCACCTGGCAGGGCCGCGACTTCGGGGCCTGGCTGGTCACCATCGCGCGCAACCTGGTCGCCGACCACTTCAAGTCCAGCCGGTTCCGGCTGGAGGTCACCACCGGCGAGATGCTCGACTCCAACGAGTGCGAGCGCAGCCCGGAGGAGTCGGTGCTGGAGTCGCTCTCCAACGCCGCCCTGCTGGACGCGGTGCGCCGGCTCAACCCCCAGCAGCAGGAGTGCGTGACGCTGCGCTTCCTCCAGGGGCTGTCGGTGGCCGAGACGGCGCGGATCATGGGCAAGAACGAGGGTGCGATCAAGACCCTTCAGTACCGCGCCGTACGCACCCTCGCCCGGCTCCTGCCGCCCGACGCGCGGTGAGGCGACGGTGACCGAGGGAGCGATAGGGCCCGGGCGGGGCCCGACCCGGCGCCGGCCCGACGGCCCGTCACCACTGCCACCCGGGCGACACGTCCGGGTGAACGGTCGGTCCGATGATCAGCCGTGCGTAACCGACCGCCCGTACCGCTCGTTGGCCAGCATGCAAGCCCCCACCAGGCATACGGTCAAGCCGAATTGTGACCTGTCACCCGATGGAGTGGCTTTGGCCCGCCGGGGCAACCGTCCGGCGGGCCGGGGTGTCGACAACGACGAAGGGAGGTGTGGCCCGTGACGGCAAACGTGCTGGAGCACCGACGGGCGAAGGCCTTCGCCGAGGCGCTGGAGGCCCACCAGGCGGAGCAACTCCGCGCGGCCACCGCCGAATCGGCCAACATCGCCGCCGCCGAAGCCGGTTCGGTGGCGATGGCCGAACTGGTCGGGGTGGCCGACGCGCTGGGGGCACTGCCCGGGCCAGTCCTGGACCAGGAGGTCCGGACGGTCCAACGCGCCCAGCTGATGGCCGCGTTCGAGCAGGCCTTCGCGGGCGGGCCGGGTGCCGCGGTGCCCCGCCAGCGCCGCCACCGGGCGATCCGGACGGCGCCGCGCGGCCGGTGGAGCCGCCGCTTCGCGATCGGCGGACTGGTCGCCGGGCTCGCCGTCGGCAGCCTGGCCGGCGCGGCCGCCGCAAGCACCAGTGCCCTCCCCGGGGACACGCTGTACGGCATGAAGCGCGGCCTCGAAGGGCTCCGACTCGACCTCGCGGACTCCGACTCGGAGCGCGGCGAACTGCTGCTCGGCAACGCCGCCACCCGGCTCGGCGAGGCCAACGCCCTGGTCGGGCCGTCCGGTTCGACCACCGGGCTCAGCCCCGGCACCGTCGACCGGGTCCGCCGCGCGCTGGACGACATGCACGCCGACGCCCTCAAGGGCCGCGAGCTGCTGCGTTCGGTCTACCGCAGCAACGGCTCACTGGGCCCGATGCGCGCGCTGGCCGGCTTCGCCCACGACGAGGACGGCCGCTGGAGCGAGCTGCAGGGCCGACTTCCGGTCCAACTCACCGAGCAGGCCCACCTGGTGAACCAGCTCTTCGACGACATAACCGAGGACGTCGCGCCCCTGCGCCTGACCCAGCCCCCCGCCAAGAGCGGTGGACCGGGCGGCACCGGAGCGGGCGACGACTCCTCCTCCTCGACCGGCGGCTCCCCGGCCGGCACCGGGCCCGACGGCTCCGGCGCCGCACCCGGCTCCGCGCAGTCCCAGGGCGGCACGGGCACCGGCAACCGCCCCGGCACCGACCGCGCCCCGGACACCGCCGGCAGCGGCAGCACGGCCGGCGGCGGGGCCAAGGGCGGCGGACTGCCGAGCACCCTGCCCAGCAGCGCACCGGACGCCGTCAACGGACTGGTCGGCAACCTCACCAGCGGGCTCACCGGCGGCCGGCCCTCGCCGAGCGCCGACGCGGCCCCGCCGCAGGTGCCGCAGCCGCCGTCCGGTGCGCCCAGCACGCCGAGCGGCGCCCAGCAGGGCGTGGACGTGCCTCCGCTGATCCCCGGCCTGCTGCCCGGGCTGCGGATCCTCGGCGGGAGCTGAGCGGGGCGGTGGGGGGGCCCGGGGCCCGGCGGCCCCCGCCCCCCCCCCCCGCCCCGGGCCCGCCGGGGGGCCCGCGGGGCCGGGGCCGCGCAACACGGGGCCGGGGGTGACGGG
>NZ_JBHJWG010000001.1:50682-128311 GCF_042266305.1 Kitasatospora sp. NPDC056076 | reverse complement strand
ACCCCCGCCCTGCTCCCCGCGCGCCGCCCCCCGCGCGGCCGCTCCGCGGGGCGTGGGGGCCCCGCGGCCCGCGCGCCCCGCCGGCCCCCACCGCGTCCGGTCCCGAGCGGGACGACCGGAGGACCGTGGCCGGAAGAGCACGGTCAGGGGAGTACGGTCAGAAGAACACCGACCGCCGCTGCACCAGCAACTGGTACAGGGTGTGCTGGATGGTCTCGCGCACCTCGTCGGCCAGGTCGAAGACCAGCATCGGGTCGTCCGCCGCCTCCGGCGGATGGCCGTCGGTGGCGATCGGCTCGCCGAAACGGATCGTCCACTTGGTCGGCAGCGGCAGCATCCCGAGCGGCCCCAGCCACGGGAAGGTCGGGGTGATCGGCACGTACGGCAGGCCGAGCAGCCGGGCCAGCGTCTTCACGTTGCCGATCATCGGGTAGGTCTCCTCCGCCCCGACGATCGAGCAGGGCACGATCGGCACCCCCGCGCGCAGCGCCGAGGAGACGAAGCCGCCGCGGCCGAAGCGCTGGAGCTTGTAGCGCTCGGAGAACGGCTTGCCGATGCCCTTGAAGCCCTCCGGCCAGACCCCGACCAGCTCGCCGCGCTCCAGCAGCGCCTGGGCGTCCTCGTTGCAGGCCAGGGTGTGGCCGGCCTTGCGGGCCAGCTCGTTGACGCCCGGCAGCACGAAGACCAGGTCGGCCGCGAGCATCCGCAGGTGCCGGCGGTGCGGGTGGTGGTCGTGGATGGCCACCTGGGTCATCAGGGCGTCCAGCGGGATGGTGCCGGAGTGGTTGGCGACGATCAGCGCGCCGCCCTCGGCCGGGACGTGCTCGATCCCCTGGACGTCGATCCGGAAGTACTTCTCGGCCAGCGGGCGCAGCAGCGAGAGCAGCACCTCCTCGGTGAGCTCCCGGTCGAAGCCGAACTCGTCGACCTCGTAGTCGCCGGTGATCCGGCGGCGCAGGAAGGCCAGCCCCTCGGTGGCCCGGCCCTCCCAGCCCTTGCCGAACAGCCGGGTGGCCGCCGGGCCGAGCTGCCCGGTCAGCGCCCCGCCGACGGCCCCGGCGAGCCGGTCGGCCAGGCCGGGGGCCTGCGGCGAGCTCCAGCTGGGGGCGGACTCGATCGGGATGACCTTGGCCTCGCCCGGTGCGTTGTCGGCGGCGGCACTCATCGCGGGTTCAGCTCCTCGGGCGGCGGGTCGGTACGGCGGGGGCGGCCCCTTCGGGGCCGAGCAGGGCGGTCAGCCGGTCGGTGACGGCGGCCAGCCGCTCCGGCGGCAGCAGGCCGGGGCCCCGGGCGGCGGCGAAGTCGGCGAAGGCCTCCGGAGTGCTGAACGCCGGACGGTAGCCGAAGGTCTCCCGCAGCCGGGTGGTGTCCACCACCCGGCCGTGGGTGAGCAGCCGCAGCTGCTCCGGCGAGACGTCGACCAGCCGGGTCTGCCGGGCCAGCACGGCCATCCAGCTGACCGCGGGCAGCAGCAGCGGCAGGGTGGGGCGGCCGAGCCGGCGGGCGCACTGGGAGAGCAGCAGCACGCCCTCCCCCGCCACGTTGAAGGTGCCGGTGTTGACGGTGCCGGGCTCGGGCTCGCCGGCGGCCCGGCAGAGCACCGCGACGGCGTCGTCCTCGTGCACGAACTGCAGCCTGGGGTCGTAGCCGAGCACCGTCGGCAGCACCGGCAGCGCGAAGTACTCGCTGAGCGGGGTGTCGGCGCCCGGACCGACGATGTTGGCGAAGCGCAGCACCGTCACCGCGACGTCCGGGCGGCGCCGGGCGAAGCCGCGGACGTAGCCCTCCACCTCGGCCGCGTCCTTGGCGAAGCCGCCGCCGGGCGGGTCCTTCGGCTGGATCCGCTCGCTGAACACCGCCGGGTCGCGGGGCGCGGAGCCGTAGACGCCGGTGGTGGACTTCACCACCAGCCGGCGCACCCCGGGCGCCTTCTGGCAGGCGCCGAGCAGCTGCATGGTGCCGATGACGTTGGACTCCTTCACCGCGGAGCGGTTGGTGGAGCCCAGACCGGTGGCGCTGACGCTCAGGTGCACCACGGTGTCCACCCGGTGCTCGGCGATCACCCGGGAGACCGCGGGGCGGCGCAGGTCGAGCTGGTGGAAGGTGTACGGGGCGGCCGGTCCGTCCGGCTCCCGGAGCGGCAGCCGCGGCGGCTGCACGTCCACGCCGACGACCCGGTCCACCCCCGGGCGGCGACGGAGCTCGGCGGCGAAGCGGGCACCGAGATGGCGTGCCACGCCGGTGACGAGCACGACCACACCCACGGTGCTGCACCCCATTCCCTCGACCCGAGCGGCCTGCGTGCACCGTACCGCGCCGCCCCACCGGGCCGTGAAACGACACCGCCCGCCCCGGGCCACGAGGGCCGGGACGGGCGGTGGAAGCGCTGGGCGCGCTCAGCGCGGCCGGGGGCGCTTACTTCTTGTTGCGACGCTGAACGCGGGTCCTCTTCAGAAGCTTGCGGTGCTTCTTCTTGGCCATACGCTTGCGACGCTTCTTGATGACAGAGCCCACGGAACAACCCTCGCTCACTGAGACTCTCGTCCGTGAGAGACGGAGTCCATACGACTGACGTGAGGGCCTAGCCTACCGTCCGCGTGGCCCGGGCCGTAATCGCGCTCCCCTGAAGCGGGAAACTCGCGGGAAATCCGGGGCGAACGGGGACGGATCCACGGCTGTGGACCCGCCCCCGCCCGGCCTGGTGCTACGCGCTCTCGAGCCGCACGTAGGACTCCTTGAGGTACTCGTGCACCGCCTGCTGGGGCACCCGGAAGGACCGTCCGACCCGGATGGCCGGCAGCTCTCCGCTGTGCACCAACCGGTACACCGTCATCTTGGACACCCGCATGACCGCGGCCACCTCGGCCACGGTCAGGAAGACGACTTCCTGCAGGGGACGCTCGACGGAACTCATGACCATCACCCGACCCTTACCCGTGTGCAAGGCACCGGCTTCCCCTCCGGTGACTCCACCGGCACACGTGTATCCCCAGAGTAGTTATGGGTGGTACCAGTGGGAAGAGGGGAAGTGCAGTCCTCGTACGGTGAGAGATAGGACCGTTGCAGTACGTAGTCACTCGGCGGTTCGCCCCAGGGGGCGTACGCACGGCCCGGCCGGCGCGCGGCCGGGACGGCGGATTCAGGCCAGCAGACCGTGGTGGGGGAACACCGCGCGGCGGGCCGCGAGGATGGCCTGATCGAGACGGTCGGCCGGATCGTAACCCGAGTCGAAGTCGCGCCAGGACGGGCGGGCGCCGTCGGTCATCCGCAGCGGGGCCGGGCCGCGGGTGCGGCGGTAGACCTCGGCGCGCCAGGACTCGGGGGTCTCGGTGGCCGGGTCGACGGGCCGGCCGGCGGCGGTGGCGACCAGGTGGGTCCAGCTGCGCGGGACGACGTCCACCACGGCGTAGCCGCCCCCGCCGGTGGCCACCCAGCGGCCGCCGGTGAGCCGGTGGGCCAGCCCGTGCAGCTCCTCGGCGATCAGCCGCTGGGCGTCCACCGTGACGGCGAGGTGGGCCAGCGGGTCCTCCAGGTGGGTGTCCGCGCCGTGCTGGGTGACCAGGACCTGCGGCCGGAAGGCGGCGAGCAGTTCGGGCACCAGGGCGTGGAAGGCGCGCAGCCAGCCGGCGTCGCCGGTGCCGGCGGGCAGCGGCAGGTTGGCGGCGGAGCCGGGGGCGTCCGGGCCGCCGGTCTCGGTGGGCCAGCCGGTCTGCGGGAAGAGCGTGGCCGGGTGCTCGTGCAGCGAGACGGTCAGCACCCGGGGGTCGTTCCAGAAGGCCTCCTGGACGCCGTCGCCGTGGTGGACGTCCACGTCGACGTAGGCGACCCGTTCGGCGCCGAGTTCGAGCAGCCGGGCGATCGCCAGGGCCGGGTCGTTGTAGACGCAGAAGCCGGAGGCCTTGCCGGGCATCGCGTGGTGCAGTCCGCCGGCGAAGTTGACGGCGTGCGGGGTCTCGCCGTGCCAGACCGCCTCGGCGGCGGCGACCGACTGGCCGGCGATCAGCGCGGCGGCCGAGTGGACGGCCGGGAACGACCAGTTGTCGTCGGTGCCGAGCCCGTGCCGGGGGTCCGACTGCTCGGGGTGGGCGGCGGCGTGCTTGACCGCCTCCACGTACTCCTTGGTGTGCACCAGCTGCAGGGTGGACTCCCCGGCGGCCGGCGCGGACCGCACCGTCACCCCGGGCCCGGTGGCGAGTCCGAGGGCCTCGACCAGGCGCATGGTCAGCGCGAGCCGGGCCGGGTCCATCGGGTGGCCGGGGCCGAAGTCGTAGGCGGTGACGGCCTCGTCCCAGTAGAGGTGCAGGCCGCAGGAGGAGTCACGCTCGGCTTCGGGCATGGCCTCCACCGTAGTGGGTGGGGGCGGCGGGCCCCGCCCGCCCCCACCGTCAGACGGCGGCGGGGGCCGGCAGCCGTGCGGGTTCCGGGGCGAAGCGCTCGGCCAGCGGCAGCACGGCGAGCACCAGCAGCATCGGGGCGAGCAGCGCCCAGCGGTACGAGCCGGCGTCCGCGATCGCCCCGACCAGTGGTGAACCGATCAGGAAGCCCACGTAGTTGAAGAGGTTGAGCCGGGCCACGGCGGCGTCCGAGTCGGCCGGGAAGAGCCGGCCGCCGGCCGCGAACACCTGCGGGATGATCGCGCAGATGCCGAAGCCCAGCACGGTGAACGCGGCGATGCCCGCCCAGGCGGTGGGCGCCAGCGCGGCCAGCCCGAAGCCCAGCGCGGCCAGCGCGGCGCCGGAGCGCACCACCGGGACGGCGCCGAAGCGCTGCACCGCGCGGTCGCCCAGGACCCGGCCGAGCAGCATCGCCACCATGTAGCCGAGGTAGGAGAGTTTGGCGAGGTCCTCCCGGCTGCCCAGGCCGTCGGTGAGGTACTTGACGCTGTAGTTGGAGACCGAGGCGTCCGCGATGTACGCGAAGGCCATCGCCAGGCAGAGCGGCAGCAGCGGGCGCCAGGGGATGGTCCGGGCGGCGGCCTCGGCGGCCTCCCGGACGGCGTCGCCGAGTTCGGCCGGTCCGGCGAAGCGGGTGCCGGTCAGCACCGCGAGCGGGGCGACCACCGCCGCGGCCGTGCCGAACAGCAGCGGCAGTCCCAGGTCGTAGTGCGAGCCGAGGCCGGCGACCGCGGCGCCGAGGATCCCGCCGAGGCTGAACGCCGCGTGGAAGCCGATCATGATCGAGCGGCCGTAGCGGTGCTGGAGGCCGACCCCGAGCATGTTCATACTGGCGTCCAGCGCCCCCACCAGCAGCCCGAAGGCGCCCAGCGCGAGGGCCAGTTGCCACAGCGTGTCCCCCAGCCCGGCGCCCGCCAGGCTGAGGCAGACGGCCGGCTGGACGACCCGCAGCACGGCCCGGGCGCCGGTGCGCTTCACCAGCTGCTCGGAGAGGATCGAGCCCGCCCCGGCCAGGATCGGCACCGCGGCCAGGAAGACCGGCAGCAGGCCGTCGCTCAGCCCGTACCGGTGCTGGATCTCCGGGATGCAGGTGACCAGCAGCGCGAAGGTGGTGCCCTGGAGCAGGAAGCTGACGGCGAGCGCGGCCCGCCCGGCCCGCAGGCCGGGCGGGAGGACAGGGGGGACGACGCTCATGCGGGACCTCGCTACTGGCCGGTAGAACGATGTTGGCCGAGAGCGTAGGGCGTGCGCCGCCTTTGCGGGAGGGGTCGCGCAGGGGTCATTTCCCGCCGGAGGCCAGCTCCCGGGAGCGGTCCCGGGCCGCCTCCAGGGCGCCGAGCAGCGCGGCCCGCACCCCGTGGTTCTCCAGCTCGCGGATCGCCGCGATGGTGGTGCCGGCCGGGGAGGTGACCGCCTCGCGCAGCTTGACCGGGTGCTCGCCGGAGTCGCGCAGCATCACCGAGGCACCGATCGCGGACTGCACGATCAGGTCGTGCGCCACCTGCCGGGGCAGGCCGAGCAGGATGCCCGCGTCGGTCATCGCCTCGACCAGGAAGTAGAAGTAGGCCGGGCCCGAGCCGGACAGCGCGGTGGCCGCGTCCTGCTGGGCCTCCGGCAGCCGCAGCGCCTTGCCGACCGAGCTGAAGATCCCCTCGGCGCGCGCCAGGTGCTCCTCCCGGGCGTGCGAGCCGCCGGAGATGACGCTCATCCCCTCGTCCACCAGCACCGGCGTGTTGGGCATCACCCGGACCACCGGGGTACCGGCCGCGAGCCGCTCCTCGAACCAGGCGGTCGGGACGCCGGCCGCCGCCGAGATCACCAGCCGGTCCGGGCTGATGTGCGGGGCCAGCTCCTCCAGCAGGGTGCCCATGTCCTGCGGCTTGACCGCGAGGATCAGGGTGTCGGCGAGCTTGGCGGCCTCGGCGTTGGAGACCGCCACCACGCCGTAGCGGTCGGCGAGTTCGGCCGCGCGCTCGGGGCGGCGGGCGGTCACCAGGACGTCCGCCGGGTCGGTGCCGGCCCGCAGCAGGCCGGAGAGCAGGGCCTCGCCGATCTTGCCGGTGCCCAGGAAGGCGATCTTCTGTCCGTGTGCTGCGCTGCTGCCCATGGTCCGCTCCTTGCCTCGGTACTGCGGCCATCCTCGCACCGCCCGGCGGCGCCCGTCCGGACCGTCCGGTCCGTGGTCCGCAGGGCCCCGCAGGGGCGGGGACGGCCCGGGAGCGCCGGAAGGGTCCGGGCGCGGGCTTTGCCCCTAGGGAGAAAACTCGGGGGTTTCCCCTATGGCCTCCGGGCCCGGGCGGGCGCACCGTGGAGCCATGGCACACGACGAAATGTCCCGACGTGAGAACCGGCAACTCGCCGCCGCCTCGGCGACGATGGGCCCGTGGCGGACGGCCGCGGGAGTCGGTGCGGTGGTGGGCGCGACCGCCCTGGGGGTCGAGGCGATCTCCGGGGACTGGTCACTGGCCATGCTGGCCGGACCGGCCGGCTGGGCCCTGTTCTTCCTCTTCCTGGTCGGCACCGTCGGCGGTCAGCTGCGCCGCGACACCACCGACCGGCGGCTGCGCCGCTGGGCCGACGCGCACCCGTGGCAGTCGGCGCTCCCGGCGGCCGGCGGACTGCTGGTGCTGAACACCCTGGCGCAGTACTTCCTCGGCGACAGCGGGCTGTTCGGGTCCTTCTTCATCTCGCTGCTGCCGGCCGGCCTGCTGCTGGTGATCGCCGGGGTGGTGGGCTCGGTGAAGCAGGCCCGCGGCAAGGGTTAGGAACCCGCGGCGAGGATCGGGGCGGCGGGGCGGCGGTCAGCGCTTGCGCTTGCCGCCGGGTCGGCCGCTGCGGCCGGCCTGGCGCTTCTCGTACTGCTCGACGGCCTTCCGGTGGGCGTCCCGCCGGACGGCCTCGCCGGGGGCCTCGACCAGGCTGCGGGCGAAGTAGGCGGCCAGGCTGCCGACCCCGCCGATCAGCCAGACGGCGCCGAGCGACTTGTCCTCGGCCATCCAGCCGGTCAGCTGCTCCTTGCCCTCGGTGAGGACCTTCCAGGTGCGTCGGACGGCCATCAGCGAGCAGACCGCGATGGCGGCGGTCAGCAGCCCGTTCAGGAAGCCGCCGCTCTCGGAGAGGGCGATGCCCTCGACGCCGAAGCGCAGCACCAGTGCGGCGGCGGCGGTGGCGGCCAGGGCGCCGACCGAGACGCCGACCCGGCGCAGCCAGTAGCCGTTGTCCCGGTCGAGCCAGGAGGTGCCGAAGAAGCGGATCGGCTCCGGCTCGGGGGCGCCGGCGGGCTTGGGGGCGGGGGTGGGGGGCTGCTCGCTCACGTCGTCGATTATCACCCGGGCGCCGCGGAACGAGGGAGGAGCCGTCCCGGCCGGGACGGCTCCTCCGGGGTGTGCGGGGTCAGCCGAGCTTGCTGACGTCCCGGACGGCGCCCTTGTCGGCCGAGGTGGCCATCGCCGCGTAGGCCCGCAGCGCCTGGCTGACCTGGCGCTCGCGGTTCTGCGGCCGGTAGCCGTGCCCGGCCTCCAGCACCCGACGGCGCTCGGCGAGGACCTCGTCCGGGACCTCCAGGGAGATCGTCCTGGCCGGGATGTCGATGGCGATGGTGTCGCCGTCCTCGACCAGCGCGATGATGCCGCCGGAGGCCGCCTCCGGGGAGGCGTGGCCGATGGACAGGCCCGAGGTACCGCCGGAGAACCGGCCGTCGGTGACCAGCGCGCAGGCCTTGCCCAGGCCGCGGCCCTTGAGGAAGGAGGTCGGGTAGAGCATCTCCTGCATGCCCGGGCCGCCCTTGGGGCCCTCGTAGCGGATGACGACGACGTCGCCCTCCTTGATCCGCTTGGCGAGGATCGCCTCGACCGCGGCCTCCTGGGACTCGCAGACCACCGCCGGGCCGCTGAACGTCCAGATCGACTCGTCGACGCCGGCCGTCTTCACGATGCAGCCGTCCTCGGCGAGGTTGCCGTACAGCACGGCGAGGCCGCCCTCGACCGAGTAGGCGTGCTCGACGCTGCGGATGCAGCCGCCGGCGGCGTCGGTGTCCAGCGACTCCCAGCGCTCGGACTGCGAGAAGGCCTCGGCGGAGCGCTTGCAGCCGGGTGCGGCGTGCCACAGCTCGACGGCCTCGGCGGAGGGCGAACCGCCGCGCACGTCCCAGGTCTTGAGCCACTCGGCGAGCGAGTCGGAGTGCACGGTGTGGACGTCCTCGTTGAGCAGCCCGCCCCGGTACAGCTCGCCGAGGATGGCCGGGATGCCGCCGGCCCGGTGCACGTCCTCCATGTAGTACGAGCCGTTGGGCGCGACCTTGGACAGGCAGGGCACCCTGCGGGAGACCGCGTCGATGGCCCGCATGTCGAAGTCCAGCTCGGCCTCCTGGGCGGCGGCGAGCAGGTGCAGGATGGTGTTGGTCGAGCCGCCCATGGCGATGTCCAGGGCCATGGCGTTCTCGAAGGCGGCGCGGCTCGCGATCGCGCGCGGCAGCACCGAGGCGTCGTCCTGGCCGTAGTGGCGGTTGGTGATCTCGACGACCGTGCGCCCGGCCCGCTCGTACAGCGCCCGGCGGGCGGTGTGGGTGGCGAGCACCGAGCCGTTGCCGGGCAGCGAGAGGCCGATCGCCTCGGTGAGGCAGTTCATCGAGTTGGCGGTGAACATGCCCGAGCAGGACCCGCAGGTCGGGCAGGCGTTCTCCTCGATGATCGCGATGTCCTCGTCGGAGACGTTCTCGTTGACCGCCTGGGAGATCGCGTCGATCAGGTCCAGCTTGCGCACGGTGCCGTCGACCAGGGTGGCCTTGCCGGCCTCCATCGGACCGCCGGAGACGAACACGGTCGGGATGTTGAGGCGCAGCGCGGCCATCAGCATGCCGGGGGTGATCTTGTCGCAGTTGGAGATGCAGATCAGCGCGTCGGCGCAGTGCGCGTTGACCATGTACTCGACCGAGTCGGCGATCAGGTCGCGCGAGGGCAGCGAGTAGAGCATGCCGCTGTGGCCCATCGCGATGCCGTCGTCGACGGCGATGGTGTTGAACTCGCGCGGGATGCCTCCGGCCTCCTTGATCGCCTCGGAGACGATCCGGCCGACCGGCTGGAGGTGGGTGTGGCCGGGGACGAACTCGGTGAAGGAGTTGGCGACCGCGATGATCGGCTTGCCGAAGTCCTCGCGGGCTACGCCGGCGGCCCGGAGAAGCGCCCGGGCGCCTGCCATGTTGCGACCGTGGGTGACCGTACGGGACCTCAGCTCGGGCACTGTGCTCCACTCCTTCGGGGCTCTCGCCGGCGCCCCGCCGGTGATCAGGGTGCGGGGGCCGTTGTGGCTTACGAGCCTACGCCCGCCGTCCGGCCGGCGGACGGCGCGTCCGCGATGCGGGCAGCCGGGGCGGGGTGCATGCGGGGGCCTGCGGCCGACGGGCGGCCCCGGGCGGCGGGACGGGCGGCCTGCGGACGGCGTGCGGACGGCCTGCGGTCAGGCCGGCTTGACGGCCACGGTGAGGTCCAGGCTGAACGGTTCTGCGACCAGGCCGTCCGGGAACTCGACGGCCATCGCCGCCCGCTCGGCGGCCAGCACCGGGGCGCGCTCCTCGGGGCTGAGCGAGGCCAGGTAGGAGCGGGAGGTCAGGTCGGTGAGCACGTGCTCGACGGTGACCTGCCGCTCCCAGTGCAGCACCGTCCGCTCGACCACCAGGCCGGCCGGGGCGAAGTGCCGGGTGTGGCCGCTGATCCCGCCGTAGCCGCGGTAGCGGTCGGGCAGCGCGGCGGCCATCCGCTCGGCCCGGGCCCGGACCCACGGCACGGTCTCGTCGTGCACGTTCCACCAGGTGGCGACCGCGCCGCCCGGCCGCAGCACCCGGACCGCCTCCGGGACGGAGCGCTCGGGGCGGGTCCAGTGGAAGGCCTGGGCGTAGGTGATCAGGTCGGCGGAGGCGTCGTGGAAGGGCAGGTCGTCGCCGGTGCCGCGGACCAGCGGCAGGGCGGGCGAGGAGGCCAGGAACTGGGCGGCCATGCCGTCGCTGGGCTCGACCGCGACGACCTCGGCGCCCCGGGCGGCCAGCAGTCGGGTCGCGATGCCCGTCCCGGCGCCGACGTCCAGGACCCGGGCGCCCTTGAGGCCGCGGCCCCAGAGCCGTTCCACCGCGTCGAACAGCTCGTCCGGGTAGCCGGGGCGCCCCCGGTCGTACTCGGCGGCGACCGCGCCGAAGCTCACGGCGAGCTCCCGGTAGTTCTGGTAGTCCGTCACGTTTCCCCCTGCGTACGGCAGTTCACGCCCGATCGGGCCGGGCGATCAGCGTACGCGCGAGGGGGTGGCGAGGTGCAAGCGGGTGAAGGCCAGGGCCTCGGCCAGGTCGGCCTCGCGTTCGGCGGGGGACGCGGAGCGGCGGGTGTTGACCTCCAGCACCACGTGGCCGTCGAAGCCGGTGCGGGCGAGGTGCTCCAGCAGTTCGGCGCAGGGCTGCTTGCCCCGGCCGGGGATCAGGTGCTCGTCCTTGCCGGAGCCGCTGCCGTCGGCCAGGTGGACATGGGCGAGCCGGTCGCCCATCCGCTCGACCATCTCGAAGGCGTCGATCCGGGAGGTGGCCACGTGCGAGAGGTCGATGGTGAAGTGCCGGTACTCCTCGTCGGTGACGTCCCAGCCGGGGGCGTACGCCAGCACCTCGCGGTCGCGGTAGCGCCACGGGTACATGTTCTCGACGGCGAAGCGGACGTCGGTCTCGCCCGCCATCCGGTTGATGCCCTCGACGAACTCGCGGGCGTACTGCCGCTGCCAGCGGAACGGCGGGTGCACCACGACGGCGCTCGCGCCGAGCTTCTCGGCCGCCGCGCGGGCCCGGACCAGCTTGGTCCACGGGTCGGTGGTCCAGACCCGCTGGGTGATCAGCAGGCAGGGGGCGTGCACGGCCAGGATCGGCAGCTGGTGGGCGTCGGAGAGGCGGCGCAGCGCCTCCAGGTCCTGGCTGACCGGGTCGTTCCAGACCATCACCTCGACCCCGTCGTAGCCGAGCTTGGCGGCCAGCTCGAAGGCGACGGCGGTGCTCGCCGGGTACACCGAGGCGGTGGACAGCGCCACCTTGGTGTCCGGGATGTGCAGGGTCGGGTGCTGGGGCAGCACCAGCCGGTCGGTGGTGCGCAGCAGCGGCGGGCGGGCGGCGTCGCGCTTGGCGGCCTTCACCGAGCGGACGGACTGGACGGCGGCCTTGGCGGCGCCGGCGGCCTTGCGCGCCGCGGTCTTCTTGGCGGGGGCCGGGGCGGGGGCGGCCTTGGCGGGGGCGGGGGCGTCGGCGGCTTTGGCGGCGGCCTTGGCGCTCTTGGCCGCCTTGGCGGCCTTCGCGCTCTTGGCGACCTTCGCGGCCTTGGCCACCTTGGCCACCTTGCCCGCCTGTGCCGCGGTGGCGCCCTTGACCGCCTTGCCGAGCCCGGCCGTGCCGAGGCGGCCGCGCGGGCCGGCCGGCCGCGGCTGCCCGTCCGCTCCGGGAGCGCGGCCCTCCTGCGTTCCGTCCTCGCCCGCTGGTTGCACCACGGGAGACAGCGTAAGCGGAGCGCGCCCCGAACGGGGGCGGACGCCCGGCGGAGTGACCGCCGGCACGCTCCCCCGCTACTGGGTGAGCGCGGGGCGGCGCTGGTCGGTGGGACTGTCCATGGCGTCCAGCTCGCGCAGGATGATGCCCTCGCGCAGCGCCCACGGACAGACGTCCAGCTCGTCCAGGCCGAACAGGTCCATCGCGGCGTCCGCGACCAGGGCCCCGGCCAGCAGCTGCTTGGCCCGGCCCTCGGAGACCCCGGGGATCTGCGCGCGCTCGGCGACGGTCATCGTGGACAGCCGCGGCAGCCAGGCGGCGAGCCCGCTGCGGGTGAGCCGGCGGTCGGCGTACGGGCCGGCGTCGGCGGGGGCGGCGCCGGTCATCCGGGCCAGCTGCTTGAAGGTCTTGGAGGTGGCGACGGCGTGCTGCGGGGCCCCGAGCCGGGAGATCTCGCCGACCACGTTGGCGATCTCGGCGCGGACGTGCCGTCTCAACTCGCGCAGCGCGTCCGGGTCGGCGACGTCCCCGGGCAGCCAGCGGGCGGTCAGCCGCCCGGCGCCGAGCGGCAGCGAGCAGGCGACGTCCGGCTGCTCGTCCAGGCCGCAGGCGATCTCCAGGGAGCCGCCGCCGATGTCCAGGTTGAGCAGCCGGCCCGAGGACCAGCCGAACCAGCGCCGGACGGCCAGGAAGGTGAGCCGGGCCTCGTCCTGCCCGGAGAGCACCCGGAGTTCGACCCCGGTCTCGGCGGCGACCCGGCGCAGCACCTGCTCGCCGTTGGCGGCCTCGCGGACGGCCGAGGTGGCGAACGGCAGGATGTCGACCACGCCCTTGTCCTCGGCGACCCGCAGCGAGGAGGCGATGTGGCCGATCAGCCGGTCGACGCCGGCCTCGCTTATCGCGCCGGAGCCGTCGAGCAGCTCGGCCAGGCGCAGTTCGGCCTTGTGCGAGTAAGCGGCCAGCGGGGCGGCACCCGGATGGGCGTCCACCACGAGGAAGTGGACCGTGTTGGAACCTACGTCGAGTACACCGAGTCGCATAACTCTCCACGCTACGCGATCCGGCCGTGGAGGAGATCGGTTGTGACCGTATTCGCGCTGGTCCAGGTCGTTCCCGACCGTTCCGGGTGCGATCGGTGGGTGGTGCCCGACGACCGTGCGCTCAGTGGCCGCCCGCTCAGTGGCCGCGCACTCAGTGGCCGCGCGGACCGGACCGGCGCTCGGTGCGGCAGTTGGCGTCCACCCAGCGGCGGGCCGGGCCCGGGGTGTCGGTGATCAGGCCGTCGGCGTCCCGGGCGGTCATCAGCTGCCAGGCCTCGGCGTCGTACAGCGTCCAGACGTAGACCTCGCGCCCGGCCTTGCGCTCGGCCGCGATCCGGGTGGCACTGGCCAGGCCCGCGTCCAGGGCGATGCCGTCCAGCTTGAGGTCCCCCGGGTCCTCGGCGATCCCGCCGCTCTGGATCAGCACCACCGGCAGGGCGGGGGCCACCGCGTGGGCCTGGCGCAGGTTGGCGACCGAGAAGGAGTAGAGCACGACGTGCGCCCGGCTGCCGGCCGCGATCCGGGCGATCCGGGCGACGTCCTCGGGGCGCTGCCACTTGATCTCCATCAGCAGCGTGGCGCTGCTGGTGGAGAGGCGCGTCAGCAGTTCCTCCAGGGTCGGGACGGGCTGGGCGCCGCCCGGGCCGACGGTCACCCGCAGGGCGGCGACCTGGGCGGCGGTCAGGTCCGCGACGGCGCCCTTGCCGTTGGTGGTGCGGTCCACGGTCGGGTCGTGCATCAGCACCGGGACGCCGTCCCGGGTGGTCTGCACGTCGGTCTCCAGCCAGTCCGCGCCCTGGTTCAGCGCGGTGTCGAAGGAGGCCATGGTGTTCTCGGGCGCGTTGAACGGCGCACCCCGGTGCCCGATCACCACCGGGGA
Source organism: Kitasatospora sp. NPDC056076 (assembly GCF_042266305.1). NCBI lineage: Bacteria > Bacillati > Actinomycetota > Actinomycetes > Kitasatosporales > Streptomycetaceae > Kitasatospora > Kitasatospora sp. NPDC056076. Next base: position 114,496 of record NZ_JBHJWG010000001.1, on the reverse strand, counting down.
CGCGCACACCTGCGGCGCGGCGGCCGAGCGGGCCTGCAGCGCGGGACCGGCGGAGGCGCACCCGGTGGCCAGGACCGCGAGCGCGGCGAGGGCGGCCGTCTGGGCGGCGCGGGGCGGGGCGGTCACGGCTCGGTGCTCCGGTTTCGGTCGCTCGGGGTCGGTCGGTCGGGGTCGGTCGGTCGCTCGGGGTCGGCTGGTGCGCGGTCGTCTGATCCTCCTGACAGCCCCGCACCGACGTCCGGTTCCCCGGTCCGCCGGGATCGCCGGGATCGGCCGGATCGCCACGGCCCGCGGCCGGATCAGAGCAGGCCGTCCCACAACTGTTCCACGATGACGGCCCACCAGTTCTCCGGATCGCCGTAGACCGTACCGTCCAGCTCCGCCAGCCCCCGCTGCAGGGCGTCCACCGCCGTACCCGCCGCGGCCGGGTCCAACCCGCGCAGGGTCGGCCACCAGCCGGCGAACAGCTCCAGGCAGCGGACGAAGGCCCGCAGGTCGGCGTTGCAGTGCCGGGCCGTCGCGTCGTCCGGGTCCACCGCCCGGACGGCGCCGTCCGCCGGGTCGAGGGTGATCAGCGCCCAGCCGTCCGTCCCCAGCACCAGCTGCCCGGCCGCCGCCGTCCGCTCCCGCTCGGCCGCCCGGGTACCGCGGCCGAGCGCGGCGAGGTACGGCGCGAGCGGGGGCAGCACGGTGCCCGGGCGGGAACCGTCCGCGATCGCCTCCGCACCCGGGTGGTGCAGCGCGAAGAAGCCGTCCACCGCCCTCGGCAGCCCGACCGCCAGCAGCAGCGCCGCCGCCTCCCCGGGCAGCTCCGCGCGCACCACCTCCGCCGGGTCGAAGCGCTGCACGCCCGCCGGACCGAACCGTCCGGCCAGCCGCTGCGCCAGCGCGGCATCCGGCTCCGCCGGCAGCGGCGGCACCGCCCGCGGGAACGGCACCCGGTTGCGCCCCGGCCCGTCCGGCGCGTCCAACGCGTCCGACGCGTCCGGACCGGCGGTCCCGGCGGGCAACTCCCGTACGGCGGCGGCCCGGTGGTCGAAGCGCGGGCCGTACGGCAGGTCGAAGTCCAGCCGGGCGTGCGGCAGTTCGGCCGCCAGCGCGTACGACCAGTAGCCGCCGGGCAGGGCCGCCATCCGCAGGTCGGTCCGCACCGCCAGCACGTCCTCCGCCGCGACGCCCCGCTCCCGCAGCCACCACCAGCCGCGCAGCGCCGGATGCGGCAGCCCGGCGGCCGAGCGCAGCGCCAACGTGCGGGTGTCGCCGGTGCCGTCCCGGTACGTCAGCTCGGCCCGGGCACCCCGGCCGGTGGCCGGCGGCCGGGTCGGGTCGTGGCCGCCCGCACCGACGAAGTCCCGGTAGAGCCCGACCACTTCGTCCACCGGCACGGACGGCCAGACCGTGAACCGCCCGCTCTCCCGGTCCACCACGGCACACGCGGCCCCGACCTCCTCGGGCGCCCGGCGCTCACCCGTCCGCGGATCCACCTCCACCCGCGGCGGCTCCGCCCAGACCACCCACCCCAGCTCGAACTCGTGCGCGCACACCCGCCGCGCCACCCCGGCCCCCTGCGGCAGGTCCCCGTTGATCCACCGGTGCCCCGCCTCCACCGCCTGCGCCCGAGCGATCACGCGTCCACCCCCGTCGAACCGAATCCGAACGCCACCATCATCCAGCCCCGATCAGCCACCGGGGACGACACTGGACCCCGCCCGCCCGACCATGACCTCCGGAGGAACGGTGAACACCACACCCGTGCACGGCCGACAGCCCGTCGCCCGCACCCAGGGCGCCGCCACACCGCCGTCCGGTCCGGCACCGCTCCCGGCACTCCTGCGTCCACGGTCCTGCGCCGGCTCGGGGCGCCGTGAGCCTCAGGTCCGCGACTCGGGGCACCGCTCCCGCCCCTCGTCGATCGCGGCCAGGACGTCCACCGTGCTGACGCCGGCGCTGGGCTCCCGATCCGGTCGGGCCACCGTCTCCGCCAGCATGGGCTTGGAGGTCTCGCGCGCGATGAGGCCCAGGACATAGGCGTTGAGCGACTTGCCGGCCCGGGCCGCACGAACTTCGAGGATCCGGAGCTGGTCTTCCGGGACGTCCCGGATCGTCAGGGCGGTCATGCCTGGAAGGTAGCGCTGCTGCACGCGTCTCCGCGTGCAGCAGCGCTGTTCCCGGCTGCAAGGGCGCTCAGGCCACCGCGAGGTCGAGGGGGCGGCCGTCCGGGGTCAGGGCGATGGCCCAGAGGCCCTGGGTGGCGGGGTGGAGGGGGGCGGGGCCGCGGCGGGCGAGTTGGTGGTCGAGGTAGGTGACGGCGTCCCGGTGGTTGACCGCGTTCCAGGCGTGCGGGCGGCCGTAGGCGTCCAGGGTGAGCAGGACGGCCTGGGCGCCGTGCCCGGCCCGGCGGAGTTCGGCGGCGAGGCGGGTGAAGGCCTGGCCGCCGTCGCCGAGGTCGCGGAAGGGGGCGCCGAGTTCGCGTTCGGCGCGGTCGCGGCCGCCGCGTTCGCCGGCGTCGCCCTCGGTGGGGATGCGCGGGGCCGCGCAGGTGGGGCGGCCGGTGTAGGTGTCGACGGCGGAGAGGGCGATCTCCAGGCTGTTGTTGGCCCGGCCGGGTTGGCGGTGGCCGCCCGCGTTGACGGCCTCGGTCCAGCCGCCGGCCGCCGGGTCGGGGTGGCGGGCCGGCCGGTCGTCCTGGTCGCGGGGGACCCGTCGTTCGAGTTCGGCCTGGTGCTGGGGGTCGACCGGGCCGAGCCCGCCGGGCCGTCCGTACGGGCGGCTGTCGGCGATGGTGCGCAGTCGGGGTTCGGGGTCGTCGGCGAGCGGGCCGCGGCGGGCGCGCAGGGCGAGTTGGAGGGCCAGGGCGTGGGCGGTGGCGACCGGGACGGCGCCCCAGGCGAGCGTCGGGTCGGCGAGGGGCGCGGCGGTGTCCCGGCGGCGGCCGTCGGGGTGGTGGGGCTCGGGCCGGCCGATGACCGGGGTGGTGCCGACGATCGGCGGCTCAGTGGGCGGTGGCGGTGCGGTGGCCGGGCCGTGGGTTCCGGCCGGGGTGCGGGGTGCGCCGGACTGCGGTCCGGCGGCCACCGGCGCGCCGACGACGGGCGCACCGGCCGCAGGGGTGCCGACCACGGGGGTGCCGACCACGGGCGCGCCGATGGCGGGCGTCCCCGCCCCGACACCGCTGCCGAAGGGCGCGGCCGGGTGCGCCGGGTATCCGCCGCCGGCGGCGAGCGGGCCGGGCCCGACGGCGCCGATCGGGCCGGCCACCGGGTAGCCGCCCGAGTAGGCCGGTGTCCCGAACGGCCCGGGCGCGCCGATGACGCCGCCGACACCGACCACGCCGATCGGTCGGACGACCGGGGGTGTGTCCGGCGCCGGGCTGTAGACGGGTCCGCCGGTGGACGGCGCGGTGACGGGCGCGGGCGGCGCGGCCACGGAGTCGGTCCGTACGGTCACCGGCACGGTGCCGCCACCGCCGTTGGTGCGGGTGGGCGCCTGGAGCGGGTAGTCCCCGTCCGACCAGCCCGCCGCCGCTGATGAGCCGCCCTGGTGGGCGGGGGCCGCCGCCCGGACCGACGGCCCGTCGTCCCGGGCGGGCGGCGACCAGTCGGCGGCCGCGGCCGCGGACCGGTGCGATCCGCCGTACGAGCCTCCGTACGCGGGGCCGGTGGCCGCCGCCGCGGCCGGGTCGGCCGTCGGCACCGGGGCCGGGACGGCCGTGGGGTCCGCGGTGGGGTCCGCGACGTACGACGCCGCGGAGAGCACGGACGGGACCACCGGCGCGCCGGCCCGGTCCGCCGTCGGCTCCCCCGGCACCTTCGGGTCGCCCCCGGGAGCCCTGGGGTCCCTGGGGTCCCGCGGGTCGGTCAGGTCGGTCGGGTCGGTCAGGTCGGTCAGGTCGGCGAGCGGCAGCCCGTGCAGGTCCTTGCCCGCCCGGTCGGTGAGCACCGGCTGCCCGTGCTCGTCGAGCCGGACGGCGAGGCCGGCCACCCCGACCACCGGCTTGCCGTCCGGCCCGGTCACCACCAGCAGCCCGGCGGCATCGGCCACCGGTGTGCCGTCGGAGCGCAGGATGACCGGCTTGCCGTCCGTGCCGAGGACGGGCTGCCCATGGGCGTCGAGCGCGACGCTGAGGCCGGGCACGCCGACCAGCGGCTTGCCGTCCTTCCCGGAGAGCACGACCAGGCCGGTGCCGTCCTTGCCGAGCACGCCCGGTTCGCCCAGGGCGGCGGGCAGTCCGGCGGCGAGCGGGTCGAAGCCGGCCGCGGTGCGGTAGGAGGCGGTGGTGACGCCGGGCGTGGCCGCGGTGCCCAGGCGCAGCAGGGCGACGGCGGAGGGGTCCTTGAGCGCGGTGGCCAGGGCGTCCTTCATGCCGCGGCCGAGTTCGGCGAGCAGTCCGGCGATCTTGAGGGCGGCGGTCTCCACCGCGACGGCCTCGATGCCCGCGGCGACCTGGTCGGCGGCGGTGTTCTCGACGCCGGCCGCGAAGCCGGCGACGGACTTCGCCAGTCCGCCGAACACTCCCGTCCGGCCGGTCTGCCCGCTCTGCCCGCTCTGCCCCGTCCGGTCGGCACTGCGGGCCACCTCGGCCGCGGTCTGCCGGACCTCGGCGGCCTGCTCCCGGGCCTGTTGGAGCTCGGCGGCCAGGTTCCGCAGAGTGGCGATGATCTCGGCCTTGCAGCCGTCGACGTCCTGCGCGGCGGTGTCGAAGGCGGCGGCGACCAGCCCGACCGCGGTGTGGGCGTCCGGCAGGCGGCCCTTGCCGCCGTCGCTGCAGGTGCGCCAGTAGGCGGTGAAGGAGTCGACGGCGTGGCCGGTGTTGTCGGCGGCCACCCGCTGGGCGGACTCGCCGCCCCGGCGGGTGATCCGTTCGGCCTCCGCCGCGAACTCCCGCCAGTGCGCGGCCGCCGTGCGCAGGGCCCCCTCGTCGGCCTGCGGCCACGGGTGGCCGGTCCTGGCCAGGAGCGGGACCAGTTCCTCGGGCAGTTTCCGGGACACGCGCTTCTCCCCCTTCGAGCCGGGCCGTTCAGACCGACATGTCCTGGGGGACGGCCGGTGCCGCCCCCGGGGTTGCCCCGGTTCCCGAAGTCGTCGGCGGGCCCTGGTAGACGGCGGGCCGGGCGACCGCCCCCGGCGCGGCCGCGGCCGGTCCGGTGTTCGCGCCGAAGCCGTCCGCCGTCGAGGTGTCGGTGTCGGTGGTCCGCTCGGCCATGGTGTGCAGTCCGGCGCCGACCTGGCCCACCTGGCCGGCCAGGGCCCTGAGCCCGCCGAGGAGTTCACCGTGCGCCGGGCCGTAGACGGCGGCGAAGGCACTGCCCGGCTGGTCGGCGCCCCAGGGCGCGCCGAGCGCGGCCAGGTCCTTCTCCAAGGTGCCGACGGCCTTGCCGAGTTCGCGTCCGAGCTTCTCGAACTCCCTGCCCTCGCCGTGGAGTTCCCACGGCTTGAGGGCGAACCCGGTGCCGTCGCCGTCGGACTCACCGGTGCTGCCGCCTGCCATCCCCGTACCTCCCCGTAGCGGACCGCGGCCGCCATCCTAGGCACGCGGCCGCCTCCGCCCGGCGGACGGCCGCACCTCTTTACCCCGCCTTCACCGCGTCCCGGGCGCGTGCCCAACGCGACCCGGGCGCGTGCCGGACGCGTGCCGGGCGCGCGGCGGGCGTCGCCCACCGGCCCGTACGCCCCCGCGAAGCTCTACCCTTGCCGGGTGGCACCAGCAGAAACGTCCAAGAAGAAGGCCAAGGCGAAGCCCCCGGCCGCCCCCGCCCCCGTCGACCTCGCGATGCCGACCCTGCGCCGCGAGATCCCGCGCGACGAGGTCCCGCTCGACTTCCCGCGCGCCTGGGTCGAGTTCGCCGACCCCGCCGACGAGGAGCAGGTCTTCCGCTGCGACCTGACCTGGCTGACCTCCCGCTGGTCCTGCGTCTTCGGCCAGGGCTGCCACGGCATCCGCGAGGGCCGCGGCGAGTCGGACGGCTGCTGCACGCTGGGCGCCCACTACTCGGACGAGGACGACGAGAAGCGCGTCCTCGGCCACGCGGCCCGGCTGACGCCCGAGCTGTGGGAGAACTTCGCCGAGGGCACCGACGCCAAGGGCCGGATCCGCAACGACGGCGGCGTCACCATGCTGGACGAGGACGGCGACCGCCAGACCCGCCGGGTCGACGGCGCCTGCATCTTCGTGAACAGCCCGGACTTCGTGGGCGGCGCCGGCTGCGCCCTGCACGCGCTGGCCCTCAAGGAGGGCCGCGAGCCGCTGGAGACCAAGCCGGACGTCTGCTGGCAGCTGCCGGTCCGCCGCACCTACGACTGGATCGACCGCCCCGACGACACCCGCTACCTCCAGGTGACGATCGGCGAGTACGACCGCCGCGGCTGGGGCCCGGGCGGCCACGACCTGCACTGGTGGTGCACCGGCGCCCCGGCCGCGCACCAGGGCGCGGTGGCGGTGTACGTCAGCTACCGCCCCGAGCTCACCGAGCTGATGGGCCGCGAGGCGTACGAGGTGCTGGCCCGGCTGTGCGAGGAGCGCATCGCCACCAAGGGCGACCGCAGGGTGGCCCCGCACCCGGCGGACCCGGTCAAGAAGGCCAAGGACAAGAAGTAGCGGCTGCGGGCCCGGTCCCCCTCAGGGGAGCCGGGCCTGCCGTCGGTAGACCGGTCGGTCCAGGCGGCCGTCGGTAGACCGGTCGGTCCAGGCGGCCGTCGGTAGACCGGTCGGTCCAGGCGGCCCTCGGTAGACCGGTCGGTCCAGAACTACCAGTAGACCGGTCGGTCCAGACGACCCTCGGTAGACCGGTCGGTCCAGACAACCGTCAGTAGACCGGTCGGTCTATTTGTCGATGTCGCCGACCACGAAGAACATCGACCCGAGGATCGCCACCATGTCGGCGACCAGCGTCCCGGGCAGCAGCTCGGTGAGCGCCTGGATGTTGTTGAAGGACGCCGAGCGCAGCTTGAGCCGCCACGGCGTCTTGTCGCCGCGCGAGACCAGGTAGTAGCCGTTGACCCCGAGCGGGTTCTCGGTCCACGCGTAGGTGCTGCCCTCGGGCGCCTTGAGCACCTTGGGCAGCCGCTGGTTGACCGGGCCGGGCGGGAGGGTGGCGAGCTTGTCGAGGCAGGCGTCGGCGAGGTCCAGCGCGTTGCCGGTCTGCTCCAGCAGGCACTCGAAGCGGGCGAGGCAGTCGCCCTCCTCGCGGGTGACGACGGTGAGCACCTGCCGCAGTTCCTCGGAGCCGTACGCGAGGTAGGGCTCGTCGCGGCGCAGGTCGAGGTCGAGGCCGCTGGCCCGGGCGATCGGGCCGCTGACCCCGTACGCCTGCGCCTGGGCCGCGGTGAGCACGCCGACGCCGGCGGTGCGGGCGCGGAAGATCTCGTTGCCGAGGACGAGGTCCTCGAAGACCGGCAGCTGGGAGCGGACGGTGGCGACGGCGGCGCGGACCCGGCCGAGCCAGCCGGCCGGGAGGTCCTCCTTGAGGCCGCCGACCCGGTTGAACATGTAGTGCATCCGGCCGCCGGAGGCCTCCTCCAGCACGTGCTGGAGGTCCTCGCGGCCGGTGAAGGCGTGGAAGATCGGGGTGATCCCGCCGAGTTCCAGCGGGTAGGAGCCGAGGAACATCAGGTGGTTGAGCACCCGGTTGAGCTCGGCGAGCAGGGTGCGGATCCACACCGCCCGCTCGGGGACCTCCATGCCGAGCATCCGCTCGACGCCGAGCACCACGCCGAGTTCGTTGGAGAAGGCGGAGAGCCAGTCGTGCCGGTTGGCCAGCATGATGATCTGCCGGTAGTCACGGGCCTCGAACAGCTTCTCCGCGCCGCGGTGCATGTAGCCGATCACCGGCTCGGCGGTGACGATCCGCTCGCCGTCGAGCAGCAGGCGCAGCCGCAGCACGCCGTGGGTGGCCGGGTGCTGCGGGCCGATGTTGAGCACCATGTCGGTGGTGCCCGCCCCGCCGGTGAAGTTCTCGGCTCCCGCCCCGATGCCGACCGTGGTCTCCCTCATGACCCCAGAGTCTGCCATCCCGGCAGGGCCGCCAGGCTCGTCGGTACCGGCATGCGGACGGCTTGCAGGACCCAGCCGAAGCCGCCCAGCCCGGCGGGGTCGGTGAGTTCGGCCCCCTCCCCCGCGCCGCTGAGCGCCCGCAGGTAGCCGGCCGGGTCGGTGGAGGCGAGCGCCAGCGGCGGGCGCCCGCCGCTGACCCCGAGCGCGCGCAGGGCCTCGCGCTGCGTCGTCCACAGGCTGTGGAGACCGGGGACGGCGACGGCGTCCAGCGCGACGTGCGCGGTCACGTCGCGGGAGCCGTCCGGCACCGGGGCCACCTCCCGGCCGTCCCGGAAACCGGTGAAGGTCCCGAACGGCGGCCGCCGCCCGGCCGTGTGCCCGTAGTCGACGGCGACGGCCAGGCCGCGCTCCAGCCCGGCCACCGCCCGGGCCCAGGCGGCGTCCCGGGGCGCCCCGAACTCCACCACCTCGCCGGGCTCGACGGCCGGCCACCAGCGCTCGGCCCAGGCCGCGTCGGCCGCCGAGACGGGTTCGCCGAGGCGTTCCTCGCCGGTCGCGGTGTCCACCTCGCGGTAGCGCAGCACCCCGTCCTCGTCGACCTCCCCGGCGTCCAGCGGCACGTTGTCCAGCCACTCGTTGGCGAACAGCAGCCCGGTCACCCCGCGTGGCGGCTCCGTCGTCCACAGGGCTGTGGACGGGAGTCCGGCGGGCCGGTCGGCGAGCTCCACGCCGTACGGGCGCAGCCGGGCGAGCACCGGCCCGGGCAGTTCGGCCAGCACCCCGGCCAGCAGTTCCCCGCGCCCGGCCCCGACGTCGATCAGGGCCAGCTCCTCCGGACGACCGAGGGCCTCGTCAACCTCCAGCAGCAGCCGGGCCACCGCACGGGCGAACCTCGGCGAGGCGTGCACCGAGGTCCGGAAGTGCCCGGCCGGGCCCTCCGGCCTGCGGTAGAAGCCGCCGTCCCGGTCGTACAGGGCCCGTTCCATGGCGGGCGCCCACCGCATCCACGTCATGGGGCGGGACGCTACCCGCCGGTGCGCGGCCCCTCCCAACCGGAGCGGGGGCGTCTCCGACCTACGGAGTAGGACGGATCGCCCTACCGGCGGACCTGGGCACCTCGTGCGACTGCCTAGGCTGGACACGTGCATCGACTCAACGCCTGGCTCCGCCGTCACCCCATGGTGGTCGACGCCGTCTGGGCGTCGCTCGTGCTCTTCTTCGCCCTGGTGTCCGACAGTTCCTCCGACAGCGGCTGGCGCCTCAACTCCGAGATCCTGGTCGCGGTGCTGCTGCCGCTGCTGATGGTCTTCCGCCGGCGCTTCCCCGACGTCACCGTCGCCGCCGCCACCGGCGTCGGCCTCGGGCAGGTCGCCGCCGACATCGACCCGGGCGCCTCCTCCATCGCCTACCTGGTGTTCGCCTACACCGGCGCCGCCTTCGGCCAGAAGTGGACCTCCCGGCTCGCCCTGCTCGCCGGGCTCTCCGCCGGTCCGCTGGCGTTCTGGCGGATGCACCTGGTGAAGACGTCCACCACCGACCACACCGGGGTGTACGTCTCCCGGCCGTACGGCGTCGCCGAGGCGCTGCTGGTCACCGTGCTGATGAGCACCCCGTTCATCCTCTGCTGGGCCTGGGGCCGGCTGACCAGGGTGCGGCGCGCCTACCTGACCGAGCTGGAGGACCGCGCGGCCCGGCTGGAGCGCGAGCGGGACGCCCAGTCCAAGGTGGCCGTGGCGGCCGAGCGGGCCCGGATCGCCCGCGAGCTGCACGACGTGGTCGCGCACAACGTGTCGGTGATGATCGTCCAGGCCGACGGCGCCGCCTACGTGCTGGACAACTCCCCGCAGCAGGCGAAGGAGGCACTCGGCACGATCGCCTCCACCGGGCGGCAGGCCCTGGTCGAGATGCGCCGCCTGCTGGGCGTGCTGCGCACCGCCGGCACCGCCGAGGAGTACGTCCCGCAGCCGGGCGTCGAGGAGCTGCCCGACCTCCTGGAGCAGGTCCGCACGGCCGGGCTGGAGGTCGACTACGCGACCTCCGGGCACCCGCGCGAACTCCCCCGCGGCGTCGAGCTGACGGTCTACCGGATCGTCCAGGAGGCGCTGACCAACGTCCGCAAGCACGGCGGCCCCGACGTGCACGCCCGGGTGGCGGTCGACTTCGGCGAACGCGAGCTGGCCGTCCTGGTGGAGGACGACGGCCGCGGCAGCACCGACGAACAACTGGCCGCCGGCGGCACGGACGGTCTGGGCCACGGCCTGATCGGCATGCGCGAGCGGGTCGGCATGGTCAGCGGCAGCCTCGACGTGGGCCCCCGCCCCGGCGGCGGCTTCCGGATCCGCGCCGTCCTCCCGCTCAAGGCGGCACACTAGCCCCCCGTCCTTCAGGGAGTGTCTTGTGGATCAGGCCAGGCCCGCGACGCCAGGGCACGCACCTCGCCGCGTTGTCGTCGGTCGCCGATGCTCCGCATGGACTCCCTCCTCCGCCTTGCGATGCACGCACCCTGACGCCGCGGTCTGATCCGACCTGACCCACAAGACACTCCCAAGGAGCCACCTTGACCATCCGCGTGATGCTCGTCGACGACCAGGAACTGCTGCGCACCGGCTTCCGGATGATCCTCCAGTCGCAGGGCGACATCGAGATCGCCGCCGAGGCGGGCGACGGCGCCCAGGCGCTGGAGCGGCTGCGGCACACGCAGGTGGACGTGATCCTGATGGACGTGCGGATGCCGCGCCTGGACGGTGTGCAGGCGACCCGCCGGATCTGCCTGGCCGAGGACGGCAGCCCGCTGCCGAACGCCCCGCACGTGCTCATCCTCACCACCTTCGACCTGGACGAGTACGCCTTCGCCGCACTCAAGGCCGGGGCCAGCGGCTTCCTGCTCAAGGACGTCCCGCCGACCGAGCTGGTGGCCGCGATCCGCGCGGTGCACGGCGGGGACGCCGTGGTCGCCCCGACCACCACCCGGCGGATGATCGACCGCTTCGCCGAGGTGCTGCCGACCCCGCACAGCGCGCCCGGCTCGGACGTCCTGGGCCCGCTGACCGAGCGCGAGCGGGAGGTGTTCCTGCTGGTCGCCCAGGGCCTGTCGAACGGCGAGATCGCGGCCCGGCTGGTGCTCTCCGAGGCCACCGTGAAGACCCACGTCGGCCGGATCCTGGCCAAGCTGGGGCTGCGCGACCGGGTCCAGGCGGTGGTGCTGGCGTACGAGGCCGGGCTGATCCGGGCCGGGGCGTCCGACTAGGCCGGACAGGGCCTAGCCACGCCCAGGGACGACTGCCGGGGCCGCCCGTACACTGGGGCGGTACGTCCGGTACCCGACGCGGACCGGAACGGTCATTCAGGACAAGGGTGGACATGGATTCGTCCGACTTCGCCGACTTCGGAGAGTTCGCCCCGCTCGCCGACGGCCTCGGCGACCCCAGCAGCCGACCGGCCCGGCTCGCCGTCGGCGTGGTCGGCACCGGCCGGGTCGGCCCCGCGCTGGGCGCCGCCCTGCAGCTCGCCGGGCACACCGTGGTCGCCGCCTCCGGGGTGTCCGCCGCCTCCCGCCGCCGCGCCGAGTCCCTGCTGCCGGGCGTGCGGATCGTCACCCCGCCGCAGGTGATGGCCGCCGCCGACCTGGTGCTGCTGACCGTCCCGGACGACGCGCTCGCCGACCTGGTGGCCGGGCTGGTCGCCACCGGGGCGGTCCGCCCCGGTCAGCTGCTGGTGCACACCTCCGGCGCGCACGGCGTCGGCATCCTGGAGCCCGCCGCCCGGGCCGGGGCGCTGCCGCTGGCCCTGCACCCCGCGATGACCTTCACCGGCACCTCGGTGGACCTCGCCCGGCTGGCCGGCTGCCCCTTCGGGGTGACCGCCCCCGAGGAGCTGCGGCCGGTCGCCGAGGCGCTGGTGGTGGAGATGGGCGGCGAGCCCGAGTGGGTGCCCGAGGAGGTCCGCCCGCTCTACCACACCGCCCTCGCGCACGGCGCGAACCACCTGGTCACCCTGGTCGCCCAGGCGATGGACCTGCTGCGCACGGCCGGCGTCGCCGAGCCCGGCCGGATGCTCGGCCCGCTGCTCGGCGCCGCCCTGGACAACAGCCTGCGCTCCGGCGACGCGGCCCTCACCGGCCCGGTCGCCCGGGGCGACGCGGGCACCGTACGGCGCCACCTGGCGCAGCTCAGTACGGTGTCCCCGGACATCCCGGCGGCGTACCGGGCGATGGCCCGCGCCACCGCGCAACGGGCGCTCGCCAACGGGACGATCGACGACGCGTCGGCGGCGGCGCTGCTGGACGTACTGAACGAGGAGAAGCACTGATGGCACGCGGGAAGCAGCCGAGCAAGGCCCAGCGGGCGCCGAAGGTCCACCGGGCCGTCGTCACCCACACCGTGGACGACTTCGAGGCCGCGTTCTGGCCGGACGAGAGCCCGGTGGACAACGCCGTGGTGATGACCATGGGCGCCCTGCACGAGGGCCACGCCGCGCTGGTCCGGGCCGCCCGCAAGCAGGTCGGCCGGGAGGGCCGGGTCGCGGTCACGGTCTTCGTCAACCCGCTGCAGTTCGGCCCGGCCGAGGACCTGGAGCGCTACCCGCGCACCCTGGACGCCGACGTCAAGCTGGCCGAGGAGAACGGCGCCGACGTGGTGTTCGCGCCGTCCGTCGAGGAGGTCTACCCGAACGGCGAGCCGCAGGTGCGCCTGGCGGCCGGCCCGATGGGCGGGCGCTTCGAGGGCGCCACCCGCCCCGGCCACTTCGACGGGGTGCTGACCGTCGTCGCCAAGCTGCTGCACATCACCGACCCGGACTTCGCCTTCTTCGGCGAGAAGGACGCCCAGCAGCTGGCGCTCATCCAGCGGATGGTCGCCGACCTGGACTTCGACGTCGAGATCGTCGGCGTGCCGACCGTCCGCGAGGAGGACGGCCTGGCGCTGTCCTCGCGCAACCGCTACCTCTCCGAGGAGGAGCGCACCCGCGCCCTCGCCCTGTCCAAGGCCCTGTTCGCCGGCCGGGACGTCGCCGCGCAGGGCCCGAAGGCCGTGCGCGAGGCCGCCTCCGCCGTCCTGGACGGCGCCGAGGGCGTCACCCTCGACTACCTCGCCCTGATCGACCCGCACGACTTCTCCGAGGCGGCGGACGACTTCCAGGGCGAGGCGGTGCTGGCCGTCGCCGCACAGGTGGGCTCGACCCGCCTGATCGACAACGTTCACGTCATCTGCCGCTAGGCAGCTGACCGTCCAGCACGGAATCGTTCGCTGAACAGTTCGCCGAACAGGTAGTTCAACCCCTCAGGCATGCACTCACAGGAGGCGTGACCCGCAATGCTCCGCACCATGCTCAAGTCCAAGATCCACCGGGCCACCGTGACCCAGGCCGACCTGCACTACGTCGGCTCGGTCACGGTGGACGAGGACCTGCTCGACGCCGCCGACCTGCTCCCCGGCGAGCTGGTCCACATCGTCGACATCAACAACGGCGCCCGGCTGGAGACGTACACCATCGCCGGCCCGCGCGGCACCGGCGTGATCGGCATCAACGGCGCCGCCGCCCGCCTGGTCCACCCGGGCGACCTCGTCATACTCATCGCCTACGGGCAGATGGACACGGCCGAGGCCAAGGGCTACGAGCCGAAGGTGGTCTTCGTGGACGGGAACAACCGGATCACCGGCTTCGGCGGCGACCCGGCGCAGGCCCCGGAGGGCAGCGGACTGCTCCGCGGCGACGCGGCGTACCGTGACGAGGACGGCGCGGCCACCACGGCCACGCGCTGAAGGAGCCACTGAGTCATGTCCGCTACGCACCGCCTCACCGCCCCGGCCCCGGGCTGGACCGCCGCCACCGACGTGGTCGTGGTCGGCTCCGGCATCGCCGGTCTCACCGTCGCCCTCAACGTCCGCAAGGCCGGCCTGCGGGCCATGGTGGTCACCAAGGCGGTGCTGGACGAGGGCTCCACCCGCTGGGCCCAGGGCGGCATAGCCGCCGCCCTGGGCGAGGGGGACACCCCGGAGCAGCACCTGGACGACACCCTGGTGGCCGGCGCCGGCGTCTGCGACGAGGAGGCCGTCCGCACCCTGGTCACCGAGGGCCCGGACGCCGTCCGCCGGCTGATCGCCGTCGGCGCGGCCTTCGACCGCGACGCGGACGGCGAGATCCTGCTCACCCGCGAGGGCGGCCACCACCGCCACCGGATCGTGCACGCGGGCGGGGACGCCACCGGCGCGGAGGTCTCCCGCGCCCTGGTCGCCGCCGTCCGCAGCGACCCGGACCTCGAACTGATCGAGCACGCGCTCGTCCTCGACCTGCTGACCGACGCCGAGGGCCACACCGCCGGGCTGACCCTGCACGTGATGGGCGAGGGCCAGCGCGACGGCGTCGGCGCCGTCCGGGCCCGCGCCGTGGTGCTCGCCACCGGTGGCCTGGGGCAGGTCTTCTCCGCCACCACCAACCCGGCCGTCTCCACCGGTGACGGCGTGGCCCTGGCCCTGCGGGCCGGCGCCGCCGCCGCCGACCTGGAGTTCGTCCAGTTCCACCCGACCGTGCTCTGGCTCGGCCCGGACGCCGCGGGCCAGCAGCCGCTGGTCTCCGAGGCCGTGCGCGGCGAGGGCGCCCACCTGGTGGACGCGGACGGCGTGCGCTTCATGGTCGGCCAGCACGAGCTGGCCGAACTCGCCCCGCGCGACATCGTCGCCAAGGCCATCACCCGGCGCATGCAGGAGCAGGGCTCCGACCACATGTTCCTGGACGGGCGGCACTTCGGGGCCGAGATGTGGGAGCACCGCTTCCCCACCATCCTGGCCTCCTGCCGCTCGCACGGCATCGACCCGGTCACCGAGCCGATCCCGATCGCCCCGGCCGCCCACCACGCCGCCGGCGGCATCCGCACCGACCGGCACGGCCGCACCTCCGTCCCCGGCCTGTACGCCTGCGGCGAGGTCGCCTGCACCGGGGTGCACGGCGCCAACCGGCTGGCCTCCAACTCCCTGCTGGAGGGCCTGGTCTTCGCCGAGCGGATCGCCGCCGACCTGGCCGAGCGGCACGCGGCCGGCGAACTGCCCGAGCGCACCGTGGACGTGGCCGCCGCGCAGGCCGCCCGGCCGGTGCCGCTGCCGGCCTCCGAGGCGCGCGCCGAGATCCAGCGGCTGATGTCGCGCGGCGCGGGCGTACTGCGCTCGGCCGCCTCGCTGGCCGACGCCGCGGCCGGGCTGGCCCTGCTCGGCGAGCAGGCCCGCTCCCACGTGGCCGAGGAGAAGCCGGCCGACCCCCGGGTGGAGACCTGGGAGGCCGCCAACCTGCTGCTGGTCGCCACCGCCCTGGTGGCGGCCGCCGCGCAGCGCGAGGAGACCCGCGGCGGCCACTGGCGCGAGGACTTCCCCGAGCGCGACGACGCCCACTGGCGGCGCCACCTGATCACCACCCTCGCCGCCTCCGGCGACCCCGTCAGCACTCCCGAGGAGCAGTAGAACCATGACCCACGCGCACGAGGAACTCCCCCTGGCCGACCAGGGCGGCTGCGGCGACGGCTGCGCCTGCGGGGACGGCGAGGGCTACGAGACCGGCCTGGACCCGCAGCTGGCCGAGCTGCTGGAGGAGGCCGGGCTGGACCCGATCGAGGTCGAGGACATCGCCACCCTGGCGCTGGCCGAGGACCTGGCCGGCGGCGAGGACGTCACCTCGGTGGCCACCGTGCCCGCCGACGCGGTCGCGACCGCCGACTTCACCGCCCGCCAGGCCGGCGTGGTGGCCGGCCTGCGGGTCGCCGAGGCGGTCGTCTCGCTGGTCTGCGAAGAGGAGTTCGAGGTCGAGCGGCACGTCCAGGACGGCGACCGGGTGGAGGCCGGCCAGGTGCTGCTGTCGGTCCGCTCGCGCACCCGCGACCTGCTGACCGCCGAGCGCAGCGCGCTCAACCTGCTCTGCCGCCTGTCCGGCATCGCCACCGCGACCCGGGCCTGGGCGGACGCCCTGGAGGGCACCGGCGCGGTCGTCCGGGACACCCGCAAGACCACCCCGGGCCTGCGCGCCCTGGAGAAGTTCGCGGTCCGCTGCGGCGGCGGCGCCAACCACCGGATGGCGCTCTCGGACGCCGCCCTGGTGAAGGACAACCACGTGGTCGCCGCGGGCGGCGTGGCCGAGGCCTTCCGGGCCGTCCGGGCCGCGTACCCGGAGCTGGCGGTCGAGGTCGAGGTGGACGAGCTGGCGCAGATCCCCCCGGTGCTGGAGGCCGGTGCGGACCTGATCCTGCTGGACAACTTCACCGTCGAGCAGTTGAAGGAGGCCGTCGCGCTGGTGGCCGGCCGGGCGAAGCTGGAGGCCTCCGGCGGACTGACCCTGGCCGGCGCGCGCGAGGTCGCCCAGACTGGTGTCGACTACCTGGCCGTGGGCGCGCTGACCCACTCCTCGCCGATCCTGGACATCGGCCTGGACCTGCGCGCCTGACCGTCAGGTCGAGAGCGGTTCCTGCCCCGATCCCGTCCCGACTCGCAGAAAGCGTTCCCGTGCTCCTCACCATCGACGTCGGCAACACCCAGACCACGCTCGGCCTGTTCGACGGCGAGGAAGTGGTGGAACACTGGCGGATCTCCACCGATCCGCGCCGCACGGCCGACGAACTGGCGGTGCTGCTGCACGGGTTGACGGGCAGTCGCACCGCGGTCCGGGAGGCCGCGGTGGAGGGCCTGGCGATCTGCTCCTCCGTCCCCGCCGTGCTCCACGAGCTCCGCGAGGTGACCCGCCGCTACTACGGCGACGTCCCCGCGGTGATCGTGGAGCCCGGCGTGAAGACCGGGGTGCACGTCCTGATGGACAACCCCAAGGAGGTCGGCGCGGACCGGATCGTCAACGCGCTGGCCGCCAACCACCTGTACGGCGGCCCGTGCATCGTGGTCGACTTCGGCACCGCGACCACCTTCGACGCCGTCAACGCGCGCGGCGACTACGTCGGCGGCGCGATCGCTCCCGGCATCGAGATCTCGGTCGAGGCGCTCGGCGTCCGCGGCGCCCAGCTGCGCAAGATCGAGCTGGCCCGGCCGCGCAACGTGATCGGGAAGAACACCGTCGAGGGCATGCAGTCCGGCATCCTCTACGGCTTCGCCGGTCAGGTCGACGGCCTGGTCGAGCGGATGGCCCGGGAGCTGGCCAAGGACCCGGACGACGTCCAGGTGATCGCCACCGGCGGGCTCGCCCCGCTGGTCCTCGGCGAGGCCACCACCATCGACGAGCACGAGCCCTGGCTGACCCTGATCGGCCTGCGCCTGGTGTACGAGCGCAACCGGCCGAGCTGACCCCGCCCGCCGTCCCCGCTGCCCCGCACCCCCGGTCACTCGGCTGACCCGGTGGGCGCGGGGCAGCGTCACAGGCTTGGCGAAAGGTTTCTCCAGCGGGCCGACCGCGCGGAATTCCGCGCGACGTTACCGACAAATCGGATATTCCTCACGTAGTGTCAACCCATGCCTACGCCACACGGATCGCGCGGCGGCATGGCCTTCAGCGCCGACGAAGTCCGCGTGCTGCGCCGAGCCCTCGCCCAAGCCCTGCACCCCGCCGTCCCCGTCCACCTCCAGGCCCCCGACCGGACGGCGCTCGCCGGGCCCGGCGCCGAGCTGTGGGCGGAGGACGTCCAGGACGCCCTGCACCTGACCGAGGCCATCGACGAGGCCGTCCAGGAGGGCGGCCGGCTGCGCGCCTTCCTGCTCGCCGACCTCGGCCGCTACCGCGCCGCCCTGCCCGGCAGCGCCCCCGGCTACCTGGAGCGCCTGGAGGAGGCGGTGACCGACGGCTACCTGCCCGGACCCGAGGACCTCACCGCCCTGCGCGGGCTGACCCGCCAGCCCTGCGGCCACGGCGAGCGGGCCCGCCGCTCCCGGCTCGCCGGGCGCTGCCACGCCCTGGCCGAGGCCGCCGTCCGTGAGCGCCTGGCGCTCTCCACCGGGCAGCCGCGCCACCTGGTGGCCGTACCGAACCCCGCCGCACCACCCAGCAGTCACCCCACCCCTGTAGGAGGACGGATCACGATGAGCAGCACCGACTCCCGGGACTCCCGCCCGGAGCAGCCCGCCGCCGCGCAGACCCCGCCCCGCCCGCACCGGATGCCCACCCCGGCCGAACTCTTCGGCCGCCGCCCCAAGCCTCCGGCCCGGCCCGCCCCGGAGGCCGGGCGGGACGGCGAGGAGGTCGAGCTCGCCACCGGCACCGGCTGAGCCGCCCGCACCCGCCCCCGGAGGGGAGGCCGTCGGTCCGACGGCCTCCCCTCCGGCGATATCCGGTCGCGGAGCACCGTGTGTGGCTGGCTACCCTTGTGGGGTGAGCGATCAGAGCCTTGTCCCCGCGACCGACGACCTTCCCGAGCAGATGCGCGTCCGGCGCGAGAAGCTGGACCGGCTCCGGGCGGCCGGGGTCGACCCGTACCCGGTCGGATTCCCCCGCACCAGCACCATCGCGGACCTGCGTGCCAAGCACCCGGACCTCGAACCCGACACCGCGACCGGCGAGCGCGCCGGCATCACCGGCCGGGTGATCCTGTCCCGCACCGGCGGCAAGCTGTGCTTCGCCACCCTGCGCGACGGCTCCGGCGACCTCCAGGTGATGTTCTCCCTGGACAAGCTCGGCGCCGAGCGGCTGGCGGCCTGGAAGTCCGACATCGACCTGGGCGACCAGGTCGGCGTCGAGGGCGAGGTGATCACCTCCAAGCGCGGCGAGCTGTCGGTGATGGTGGACCGCTGGGAGCTCACCGCCAAGTGCCTGCGCCCGCTGCCGGACAAGCACAAGGGCCTGACCGACCCGGAGGCCCGGGTCCGCCAGCGCTACGTCGACCTGATCGTGAACCCCGAGGCGCGCGAGATCCTGCACCTGCGCAGCAAGGTCGTCCGCTCGATCCGCCGCACCTACGAGGACCGCGGCTACATCGAGGTCGAGACCCCGATGCTGCAGCCGGTGCACGGCGGCGCCAACGCGCGTCCGTTCAAGACGCACATCAACGCGTACGACATCGACCTCTACATGCGCATCGCCCCCGAGCTGTACCTCAAGCGGCTGGTGGTCGGCGGCGCCGAGAAGGTCTTCGAGATCAACCGCAACTTCCGCAACGAGGGCGCGGACTCCACCCACAACCCGGAGTTCACCTCGCTGGAGTCGTACGAGGCCTACGGCGACTACGACACCCAGGCCGAGCTGATCCGCGCGACGATCGTCAACGCCGCCCGGGACGCCCTGGGCACCACGGTGATCAAGGGCCTCGACCCGCACGGCGTGGAGCACGAGATCGACCTGGCCGAGCCGTGGGCGGAGGTCAGCGTCTACCCGGGCATCTCCGCCCACCTGGGCGTCGAGGTCACCCCGGAGACCTCCGTCGAGGAGCTGCGCGCGCTGGCCACCGAGCACGGCATCCCGTTCGAGAAGAACTGGGGCCACGGCCAGATCGTGCTGGAGATGGTGGAGCGCCTGCTGGAGGAGAACGCCGTCCGGCCGACCTTCATCAAGGACTACCCGACCGAGGTCTCCCCGCTGACCCGCCAGCACCGCTCGGTCGCGGGCGTGGCCGAGAAGTGGGACCTGGTGATCTTCGGCACCGAGATCGGCACCGCCTACTCCGAGCTGGTCGACCCGGTCGAGCAGCGCGCCCGCCTGACCGCGCAGTCCCTGCTGGCCGCCGGCGGCGACGTCGAGGCGATGCAGGTGGACGAGGACTTCCTGCGCGCCCTGGAGTACGCGATGCCCCCGACCGGTGGCCTGGGCCTCGGCGTGGACCGCCTGATCATGCTGCTGACCGGCAAGAACATCCGGGAGACCGTGCTCTTCCCGCTGGTGAAGCCGGAGCCGAAGGCCTCCGCCGCCGCGGCGGAGAAGACCGAGGAGGAGTGACCTGATGGACTACGTCAGCGCGATCGTGCCGCCGCTGGTCATGGCGATCGGCTTCGGATTCCTGGTGCGGGCCATCATCCGCAGCCAGGGCGGGGCCCAGAAGGCCAAGGAAGACACCGACTGATCGACTGGCGTCGTCAGCCGCTCCGAACCACCCGCGCCGCCATTCCCGATTCCCGGGGGTGGCGGCGCGCCGGTTTGGCGCACTTCACAAGATTTGCCCCATTCACTCCCTATCCTGGCCGCACTATGGTCCGGCAACTCGGCGAACTTGAGAACGCCATCATGACCCGGGTGTGGCGGTGGAACCGACCGGTGACGGTTCGCGAGGTTCTCCTGGATCTGCAGTCGGAACGCGAAATCGCGTACACCACGGTGATGACCGTCCTGGACAAGCTGCACAGAAAGGGCTGGCTGCGCCGCGAGCGGGTGGGCCGGGCCTATCGATATGAACCGGTCTCCTCGCGTGAGGCGTACACGGCGGCCCTGATGAACGACGCCTGGGCCACCGGCGACAATCCCGCGGCGGCCCTGGTCCACTTCTTCGGCCTGATGTCGCCGGAGCAGCGCGAGGCCCTCCGGGACGCCTTGCGGGTCGCGGCCTTGTTCCCGCCCGATCCAGCGGCGGATCAGCCCGCCCCGGATTCCCCCGCGGACGGCCCCGATACCGGCGGAGCGGATACCGGGGAGACCCCGCCGGGCGCGACGCGATAACGTCCCGCCATGGAGGTCACCATCCGCCGCGCGCGGACCACGGACGTACGGGCCGTACGCGGGCTCATCGACGCCTACTCGCGCGACGGCATTCTGCTCGACAAGCCCACAGTCACACTGTTCGAATCCGTCCAGGAGTTCTGGGTCGCGGAACGCGACGACAACGGCGCGGTGGTGGCCTGCGGCGCCCTGCACGTGATGTGGGAGGACCTCGCCGAGGTCCGCACTCTCGCGGTCGATCCGTCCTGCCGGGGCTTCGGGATCGGGCACGTGCTGTTGGAGAAGCTGGTGCAGACCGCCCGCTGGCTGGGCGTCCGTCGGATTTTCTGCTTGACGTTCGAGGTTCCGTTCTTCGCGAAACACGGTTTCGTCGAGATCGGGGAGCTCCAGGAAACCGATGATGGTACGACAGACCCGGCGGCGATCGCTACGGACGTCTATGAAGAACTCCTCCGCTCGTACGATGAAGGTGTCGCGGAGTTCCTCGACCTGGAGCGGGTGAAGCCCAACACACTGGGCAACTCACGCATGCTGCTGCACCTCTGAGCGGCTCCGCGCCGGTCAAGGGTTTGTGTTTTCCGCAGAAAGGCGCTTTCCTTTCCTTAGGCAATGGGTCGTTTAGCGGAAAGGGAAGCCCGTGGCACAGAGGGTGCAGGTCATTCTTGAAGACGATCTCGATGGCGGTTCGGCGGACGAGACGGTGACGTTCGCGCTCGACGGCGTTGCCTACGAGATCGATCTGAAGAGCGCCAACGCGGACAAGCTGCGCGGTCTGCTGGCGCCCTACCTGGAGAAGGGCCGCAAGCAGAGCGGCCGGCTGGCCGGGCCCCGCCGCCCGGGCCGCGCCGCCGCTGCGCGGCCGTCCGGCAGCGCTCCCGACACCGCCAAGGTCCGCGCGTGGGCCAAGGAGCAGGGCATGGAGGTCAACGACCGCGGCCGGGTGCCGAGCACCGTCCGCGAGGCCTACGACAAGGCCAACGTGGCCTGACCCCGGCGCCACCACCGGCCCGCCGGAGCGGATGCGGGGCCCCGGCGGCCGCGTACGGCACCGACGACACACGCGCGGGGCGCGGAGGTGACACCTCCGCGCCCCGCGGCGCGCACCGGGCCGGCCGCCGCACCGGGGGCCCCGGGGCCCGGGCCTGCCCGGCCGGCCGGGGCTGCGGGCTCGGGCGGCGGAACAATCACGAGCTGTGCAACGCTGTAGGGGCGAAGCGGTAACGCGGACACCCCGGGATGGCGTACGACCGTCCCCGGCCGCCGTCGAACCACCGTCACCGCGGCCGGACTTCTCGCCAGGCGAACACCGCCACCGCGGAAACTGCGCGAGAACCGCCCCGATACCGGGTATGAATGCAGGTGGACGGGTTCTTCGACCCGTCCAGGGGCAGCATGTGCGACCGGCCGAAGAGGACCCGGCTCCGCCCCGGCGACTCTTGTTCGCCGATGGCGTAGCGGTTTCCGGTGCATCCGGCCCACCTGTGGGAACACCGATTCCCAGCATCAGGTTGGGATTGGTGTCGGCTGGTCGCGCAGCATCTCGCTCCTCTACCGGGGAGTGAATCCGTGGGCCGCGCCGCTGAGCGGGACTAGCATGCGGAAGGACAGGGCGGGGACGGACCCCGAACTGCCCGACCGCTCTGAGGAGCGATAAACGATGTTCGAGAGGTTCACCGACCGCGCGCGGCGGGTTGTCGTCCTGGCTCAGGAAGAAGCCCGGATGCTCAACCACAACTACATCGGCACCGAGCACATCCTCCTGGGTCTGATCCACGAGGGCGAGGGCGTCGCCGCCAAGGCCCTGGAGAGCCTCGGGATTTCCCTTGAGGCCGTGCGCCAGCAGGTCGAGGAGATCATCGGCCAGGGCCAGCAGGCCCCGTCCGGTCACATTCCCTTCACCCCCCGGGCGAAGAAGGTCCTGGAGCTGTCGCTCCGGGAGGCCCTGCAGCTCGGCCACAACTACATCGGCACCGAGCACATCCTGCTCGGCCTGATCCGCGAGGGCGAGGGCGTCGCCGCCCAGGTCCTGGTGAAGCTGGGTGCCGACCTCAACCGGGTGCGCCAGCAGGTCATCCAGCTGCTCTCCGGTTACCAGACCAGCGGCGGCAAGGAGTCGGCCACGGCCGGCGGGCCCGCCGAGGGCACCCCGTCGACCTCGCTGGTCCTGGACCAGTTCGGGCGCAACCTCACCCAGGCCGCCCGCGAGGCCAAGCTCGACCCGGTCATCGGGCGCGAGAAGGAGATCGAGCGGGTCATGCAGGTGCTGTCCCGCCGCACCAAGAACAACCCGGTCCTGATCGGTGAGCCCGGCGTCGGCAAGACCGCCGTGGTCGAGGGCCTGGCGCAGGCGATCGTCAAGGGCGAGGTCCCGGAGACGCTCAAGGACAAGCAGCTCTACACGCTGGACCTGGGCGCCCTGGTGGCCGGCTCGCGCTACCGCGGTGACTTCGAGGAGCGCCTCAAGAAGGTGCTCAAGGAGATCCGCACCCGCGGCGACATCATCCTGTTCATCGACGAGCTGCACACCCTGGTCGGCGCGGGCGCCGCCGAGGGCGCCATCGACGCCGCCAGCATCCTCAAGCCGATGCTGGCCCGCGGCGAGCTGCAGACCATCGGTGCCACCACCCTGGACGAGTACCGCAAGCACCTGGAGAAGGACGCCGCGCTGGAGCGCCGCTTCCAGCCGATCCAGGTCGCCGAGCCCTCGCTGCCGCACACCATCGAGATCCTCAAGGGTCTGCGCGACCGCTACGAGGCCCACCACCGGGTCTCCATCACGGACGCCGCCCTGGTCGCCGCCGCCACCCTGGCCGACCGGTACATCTCGGACCGCTTCCTGCCGGACAAGGCGATCGACCTGATCGACGAGGCCGGCTCGCGCATGCGCATCCGCCGGATGACCGCGCCGCCGGACCTGCGCGAGTTCGACGAGAAGATCGCCGACGTGCGCCGCGAGAAGGAGAGCGCGATCGACGCGCAGGACTTCGAGAAGGCCGCGTCCCTGCGCGACGACGAGAAGCAGCTCCTGCAGGCCAAGGCCAAGCGCGAGAAGGAGTGGAAGGCCGGCGACATGGACGTCGTCGCGGAGGTCAACGAGGAGCTCATCGCCGAGGTCCTGGCCACCGCCACCGGCATCCCGGTCTTCAAGCTGACCGAGGAGGAGACCTCCCGGCTGCTGCGCATGGAGGACGAGCTGCACAAGCGCGTCATCGGCCAGAAGGACGCCATCAAGGCGCTCTCCCAGGCCATCCGGCGCACCCGTGCGGGCCTCAAGGACCCGAAGCGCCCCGGCGGTTCGTTCATCTTCGCCGGCCCGTCCGGCGTCGGTAAGACCGAACTGTCCAAGACGCTCGCCGAGTTCCTCTTCGGCGACGAGGACGCGCTGATCGCGCTCGACATGTCCGAGTTCTCCGAGAAGCACACCGTCTCCCGGCTGTTCGGCTCCCCGCCCGGGTACGTGGGCTACGAGGAGGGCGGCCAGCTGACCGAGAAGGTCCGCCGCAAGCCGTTCTCGGTCGTCCTCTTCGACGAGGTCGAGAAGGCCCACCCGGACATCTTCAACTCGCTGCTGCAGATCCTGGAGGACGGTCGTCTGACCGACTCCCAGGGCCGCGTGGTCGACTTCAAGAACACCGTCATCATCATGACGACCAACCTCGGCACCCGGGACATCTCCAAGGGCTTCAACCTGGGCTTCGCGGCCACGGGTGACTCCCAGACCGGGTACGAGCGGATGAAGGCGAAGGTCGGCGAGGAGCTCAAGCAGCACTTCCGCCCCGAGTTCCTGAACCGCGTCGACGACATCGTGGTGTTCCACCAGCTGTCCGAGGTCGACATCATCCAGATCGTCGACCTGATGATCGCCAAGGTGGACGAGCGGCTCAAGGACAAGGACATGGGCCTGGAGCTCAGCGTCGAGGCCAAGAAGCTGCTGGCCAAGCGCGGCTACGACCCCATCATGGGTGCCCGTCCGCTGCGCCGCACCATCCAGCGCGAGATCGAGGACCACCTCTCCGAGAAGATCCTCTTCGGCGAGCTGCGGGCCGGCCACATCGTGGTCGTGGACGTGGACGGCGACGGCAAGGACGCCAAGTTCACCTTCCGCGGCGAGGAGAAGTCGGCCGTCGCGGACACCCCGGCCGAGGTCGCTTCGTCCGGTCCGGACCTGACGAAGTAGACCAACATTTAACAGACAACTTCACAGCCACGAGCCCCCGGCGTCCGCGCCGGGGGCTCGTTGCGTTCCGGATTCCCACGCAGGGCCCGGACCAGGCGTTTTCTGACCGGCCGTCAGCTGACATGAAATCGGCGAGCATAGCGCCGTGGCCATGTCAGGGTCAAGGTCTATCTTTTCCAGCTCCACTTCGGTCAAATGACGTCCACCTGTCTTTCATATTGGTTTACCGGGCCTTGGCCAAGAGTCAGCTCGGTCGGGGAGGGCGTCACAACGTTGAAGACCACCAGGAGAGCCGCAGCGGTCACCACCGCGGCGGCGGTCATAGTCACGCTCGGCGCGGGTCTGTTCCCGAGCAGCGCCGTCGCGGCCGGCTCGGCACCGGTTCCGAAGGACCCGGCCGACGCCGTCCAGTCCGTCAACACCGAGCACAACATCCCGGGCCCGCTGACCGCCAAGGTCGACGCGGAGAAGAAGGCCGCCACCGAGCAGCTGCTCAACGGCACCGCCCAGGTCGAGCAGCACAACGGCAGCACCAGCGTGAAGCTCGGCAAGGACAAGTACGTCGAGCTCCCCCGTGAGCGCTCGGACAAGATCTTCACGATCCTGGTCGACTTCGGCGACCAGGTCGACAACACCACCAAGACCGCCGACGGCAAGGTCAAGTACGGCGGCGAGGCCGGCCCCAAGCACAACGAGATCGAGGCGCCCGACCGCGCCACGAACAACTCGACCGCCTGGCAGGCCGACTACAACCAGCAGCACTACCAGGACCTGTACTTCGCCAAGGACAAGCCCTCGCTGAAGACCTTCTACGAGAAGCAGTCCTCGGGCCGCTACACGGTCGACGGCGTGGTCTCGGACTGGGTCCGGGTGCCGTGGAACGAGGCCCGTTACGGCTCCGACTACTGCGGCTCCAACGTCTGCTCCAGCGCCCAGGACCTGATCCGCGACGCCGTCGACATCTGGTACAAGGACCAGCTGGCGAAGGGTCAGACCAAGGAGCAGGTCAAGGCGACGCTGGCCTCGTACGACCAGTGGGACCGCTACGGGTCGCACCACGACGGGAACTTCAACCAGCCCGACGGGTACATCGACCACTTCCAGATCGTGCACGCCGGTGAGGACAAGTCGGCCGGTGGCGGCAAGCAGGGCAGCAAGGCCCTGTGGGCGCACCGCTCGTACGTCTACGGCAACCTGACCGGCCAGGCCGGCCCGGACAACAACAAGCTCGGCGGCGTCCAGGTCGGTGACTCCGGCTTCTGGATCGGCGACTACACGATGCAGCCGGAGAACGGCGGCCTCGGCGTCTTCGCGCACGAGTACGGCCACGACCTCGGTCTGCCGGACCTCTACGACACCGCCGGCAAGGGCATCGACAACTCGGTCGGCTTCTGGTCCCTGATGTCCTCCGGCTCCTGGCTCGGCGAGGGCAAGGACAGCATCGGCGACATGCCGAACGACCTCGACGCCTGGAGCAAGTACCAGCTCGGCTGGCTCAAGGTCGACCGCGCCAAGGCGGGCACCGAGTCGACGCACCACATCGGCCCGGTCGAGTACAACACCAACCTTCCGCAGGCGCTCATCGTCGACCTGCCGAAGAAGAGCATCACCACCGACATCAACAAGCCCTTCGGTGGCAACAACGAGTGGTGGAGCGGCAGCGCCGACAACCTGAACGTCACGCTGACCCGCGACATCGACCTGACCGGCAAGACCAAGGCCAGCATCAACGCCAAGGCCTGGTACGAGCTGGAGCCGGACTTCGACTACGCCTTCGGCGAGGTCTCCACCGACGGTGGCAAGACCTGGACCGTGGTGGACGGCACCTGGAACGGCGCCGCCCTCCCGAAGGAGAACGGCCGCCCGGCCCTCAGCGGCCTCACCGCCGCCTGGGGCGACCTGTCGTTCAACCTGGACGCCTACGCGGGCAAGAAGATCCAGTTCCGCTACCACAACACCACTGACGGCGGTCTGCACTACCGCGGCTTCGCGGCGGACAACATCGCCGTGGTCGCCGACGGTGCCACCGTGTTCAGCGACGACGTGGAGAACGGCGACAACGGCTGGACCGCCGCCGGCTTCACCCGCTTCGGCGGCTCGTACACCAAGGACTACGCGCAGTACTACATCGCGGAGAACAAGCAGTACGTGTCGTTCGACCAGACCCTCAAGACCGGCCCGTACAACTTCGGTTCGGCCGCCAAGCCCAGCTGGGTCGAGCACTACTCGTACCAGCCCGGCCTGCTGATCTGGTACTGGGACGAGTCGCAGACCGACAACAACGTCAGCGCCCACCCGGGCCACGGCCTGGTCCTGCCGGTCGACTCGCACCCGGCCCCGATCAAGTGGTCCGACGGCACCCTGATGCGTCCGCGCATGCAGGGCTTCGACTCGACCTTCGGTTCGCGCCGCGTCCCGGCGCTGACCCTGCACAAGGCCGACGTCGAGACCGTCATCCCGAAGTCCAAGGGCGTCGACGAGTTCAACGACCTGAAGTCCTGGTGGTCGAAGGACGACCAGTACGCCGGTGTGGACGTGCCGAAGACCGGCACCAGCATCGAGGTCGAGAACGAGTCCGCGAACTACCTGGAGACCTGGATCCGGGTCCGCCCGGTCGACAACTGATCGTCCTGACGGTCAGGCCGTGATCGCGCGGCACTGAGTTCTCCACGTCCGGCCCGCCCCCGCCACCGCGCGGGGGCGGGCCGGACGCTTTTCGGCGGCCGGACGCTCTTCGGAGGCGGCGCTTTCCGTCGGCCGGCTCCGCCCGGGAGCGCGCGCACCGGGTGGCGCTGGTCACAGCGGTTCGGCGCGGTACGACCGGGCCTAGTAGTCGGCGGGGCGGGACCGCGGCGTGGACCCGGTCGGGCCTCGGCGATCCGATCTCATGATCATTACTCCTTCGGTGGGAATCCCCGGCGCCACGCCGACTACACGGGGTAGTACATCGCCGGGTTTGGGGCTGCGCTCGGTGACGGTTAAAGCTGAGTGCTCCCCAGCGCAGCCGACCGCCCGACCGGGCGTTTCCGTGCTGCCCCCGCACGACCGTGAGGTACGACCCGCGATGTCCAACGTCCCGCCCGTGGGGCCGGCCCTGCGCCGGCTCGCCGTCCGCGCGACGGCCCAGGCGGCCGTCTGGCAGCCGCGGATCGGCCAGGCCGTCCGCAGCCGCGCCGTACCGTCGCTGCGGCTGCTCACGACCCCCCGGCACGCCACCCTGCCGGGCAGCCGGCAGCGGACCGAGCGCGACCACGCGGTGGCCTCGGCCGGGGCGGCCGCCGCGCTGCTGGCGGGCGTGCTGCTGATCGCCACTCCGGGCAGCGCCTCGGCGCAGACCGTACGGCCGACCACGCCCGGCAGCTCGGCCTTCACGGCCCCGCGGGCGGAGGTGCCCAACCCGGGCCTGGTGCAGGTGGCCGGGCCGAGCCCGTACAAGCTGCCGGACGACGCCGCCTCGGCGCAGGCCTTCGTGGCCGTGGCGCCCAACCTGCTGCCGCTCGACCCGGCCGCCGCGGAGCCCGCGCCCGCCGAACAGCCCGGCGCGCAGCCGGAGGCCGCACCGGCCCCCGCGCCCGCGCCGGACTGGTCGGCGCCGGCGCCGGACGCGCCGACCAGCAACCCGTTCGGGAAGCCCAACCGCAGCTACGCCGCCGGGTACCACACCGGGGTGGACTTCGCGGTCTCCCCCGGCACGCCGGTGCTGGCGGTCGGCGACGCGACCGTGGTCTCGGCCGGCTGGGACGGCGCGTACGGCAAGGAGGTCGTACTGCGGCTGGCCGACGGGCACTTCGCGCAGTACGCGCACCTGTCGGCGGTCTCGGTGTCGGCCGGCGACCGGGTGCCGGCGGGCCTGCGGGTCGGGCTGTCCGGGAACACCGGCAACTCGACCGGGCCGCACCTGCACTTCGAGATCCGCACCAGCAACCGCTACGGCGCGGTGGTCAACCCGATCGCCTACCTCTCCGCGCACGGCGTCACGGCGTTCTAGGACGCCCTGCCGCGGTGATCAGCCGGTGGTGGGCCGGCCGATCCGGCTGCTGATCTCCAGCGCGACCTCGCGGGCCGCTTCGAGCGCCTCCTCCAGGTCCGCGGCCGGCAGCTTCTCGCCCCACACGTTCTCGGTCTCGCCGCAGTCGGAGGAGTCCTGCTTGAGCAGGAAGAACGCCGAGTGGGCGGTGAACAGCGCCATCGTGGCCCGCAGCCGGTCGCGGAACCCGGCGTCGGGCCCGTGCACCAGCTGCATCATGGTGATCACGCGCTCCCGGAACGCCAGCCCGGCCGGGGACTCCCGCAGCGCGGGCTGGTTCTCGTGGAAGAAGCGCAGCAGCGGGGCCCGCTCGGTCATCCCGTCCGCGTAGCGCCGGATCAACTCGTCGCGCATCTCCGGGCTCCAGGCCTCCTGCTCCCGGCCCCACGCGATGATCTCGTCGATCGGCGCGGCCATCCGCTCCACGATGCCCAGGACGATGTCGTCCTTGGTCTTGAAGTGGTAGTACAGCGCGGCCTTGGTGACGCCCAGTCGGTCGGCGATCTCACGCAGCGAGGTCTGCTCGTAGCCCTGCTCCGAGAAGAGCTCCAACGACACCTCGATGATGCGAGCCCGCGTGTCGCTGCGGGGGCTGTGCGGAGTGCCCATGGCCTGCCTCGTTGACTGCGTCGGTGACGGCTGCGGTGACTTACTGCGGTGACTTACTGCGGTGAGTTGCTGCGGTGACGGCTGCGGACCCTTGGTGGCGTCCGCCCCGGGCCCATTCTCCCTGCCCAGGCGCTCGGTCTTAAAACTGGCTTGACGACCGGCTAGTAAAAAGCCTACCGTGCCGACGATCGATAAACTAGCCGGGCGTCAAGTAAGTGATCCGCACCGCGGCGCGAGGCCCGTCCGAAACACCCCTCCGGGAGACCCCACCCCATGTCACAGTCCAAGACCGCCGGCCCGGTACCGGAGGACAAGGCGACCGAGGAGGAGCAGCCGCGGTCACCCCGCGAGATCCGCCTCGTGATGGTCGGCCTGGTCGTCACGATGCTGCTGGCCATGCTCGACAACCTGATCGTCGGAACCGCGATGCCGACCATCGTCGGCGACCTCGGCGGCGCCGAGCACCTCTCCTGGGTGGTCACCGCGTACACCCTGGCCACCGCCGCCTCCACCCCGATCTGGGGCAAGCTCGGCGACCTCTACGGTCGCAAGGGCATCTTCCTGACCTCGATCGTGATCTTCCTGGTGGGCTCGGCGCTGTCCGGCCTGTCCCAGAACATGAACGAGCTGATCGGCTTCCGCGCCGTGCAGGGCCTCGGCGCCGGCGGCCTGATGGTCGGCGTCATGTCGATCATGGGTGCGCTCGTCCCGCCGCGTGACCGCGGCAAGTACCAGGGCATGTTCGCCGCCGTGATGGCCCTCGCCACCATCGGCGGCCCGCTGGTCGGCGGCTTCATCACCGACCACCTGAGCTGGCACTGGACCTTCTACATCAACCTGCCGCTCGGCCTGATAGCCCTCGCCGTGGTCGTCGTCACCCTCAAGCTGCCGAAGGTCACCAACACCGCCCGGATCGACTACCCGGGCGCCGTGCTGCTCACCGCGGGCATCACCTCGCTGGTGCTGATCACCACCTGGGGCGGCCAGCAGTACGCCTGGGGCTCCAAGGAGATCCTCGGCCTGGCCGCGCTCGCCGTCGCCTCGCTGATCGCCTTCTGCTACGTGGAGCAGCGGGCCCAGGAGCCGATGCTCCCGCTGAGCCTCTTCAAGAACCTGAACTTCACCCTGGTCTCGATCATCGGCTTCGTGGTCGGCTTCGTGATGTTCGGCTCGACCGTCTTCCTGCCGCTCTACCAGCAGATCGTCCAGGGCGCCTCGGCGACCAACTCCGGCCTGCTGCTGATGCCGATGATGTTCGGCATGCTGGTCGTCTCGCTGGTGGTCGGCCAGGCCGTCACCAAGACCGGCAAGTACCGGATCTTCCCGATCATCGGCACCGTCGTGATGACCGCCGGCATGGTCCTGCTCTCCACCATGGGCGTCGGGACCAGCAGCTTCACCTCGGCCTGCTGGATGGTCGTGCTCGGCGCGGGCATGGGCTTCCTGATGCAGATCACCATGCTGGTCGCCCAGAACAGCGTCGAGCTCAAGGACATGGGCGTGGCCAGCTCCACCGCCACCCTGTTCCGCACCATCGGCGGTTCCTTCGGTGTCGCGCTGTTCGGCGCCCTGTTCAACAACCGGGTGAAGGACACCATGACCTCGCGCCTGGGCGAGCAGGCCTCGGCCGGCGGCGGGGCGAAGGACCCGGGCCAGGTGAGCCCGGCCGAGCTGCGCAAGCTGCCCGAGGTCGTCCAGGACGCCTACCACCACGCCGTGTCCAACGGCATGCACACCGTCTTCCTGTGGGGCGCCGGGGTGGCCGTGATCGCCATCGCCGCCGCGCTGTTCCTGCGCGAGGTGCCGCTGCGCGGCACCGGCAAGGGCGAGAAGCCGACCGAGGCCTCGCTGGAGGCGGCGGCCGTCTGACGACCGCCCACGGACGACGGCGCCCCCGGGAAGGGATCTCCCGGGGGCGCCGTCCTCGTTGTCCGGGGCCCTCGCCGCCGGCTACTGGGGCAGCCGGTAGACGCCCTGCTCGACCGGCTCGACCAGGCCGTCGGCGACCAGGCCGTCCAGGGCCCGGGCGCGCTGCACCGCGTCCGGCCAGACCGCGTCCAGCCGGGCCTGCGGGACGGTGCCGTGCGCCTCGCGCAGCACCGCGAGCAGCTTGCCGCGCACCTGGCGGTCGGTGCCCTCGTAGGTCTGGCCGCGCCGGGCCGGGCCCTCGTACGGCGGGCGGCCGGCCCGCTGCCAGGCGCAGACGGTGAACAGCGGGCACTCCCCGCACTCCGGGCCCCGGGCGGTGCAGACCAGGGCTCCCAGCTCCATCACGCCGACCGCCCAGGTGGCGGCCGTCCCGGCGTCGTCCGGCAGCAGCGCGGTCGCGGTGCGGCGCTCGGCGGCGGTGGTGGCGGTGGCCGGGTACTCCACGCCGGTCACCGCGCGGGCGAAGACCCGGCGGACGTTGGTGTCCAGCACCACGTGCCGCTGGCGGAAGGCGAAGGAGGCGACGGCCGCGGCGGTGTACTCCCCCACCCCGGGCAGCGAGAGCAGCGTGGCGTGGTCGTCCGGGACCTCCCCGCCGTGCTCCTCGGTGATCGCCACGGCGGCCGCGTGCAGGCGCAGCGCGCGGCGCGGGTAGCCCAGCCGGCCCCACAT
This sequence comes from Kitasatospora sp. NPDC056076, assembly GCF_042266305.1. Classification (NCBI taxonomy): domain Bacteria; kingdom Bacillati; phylum Actinomycetota; class Actinomycetes; order Kitasatosporales; family Streptomycetaceae; genus Kitasatospora; species Kitasatospora sp. NPDC056076. The sequence goes on along the minus strand of NZ_JBHJWG010000001.1, from coordinate 82,537 downwards.
CCGGACCGCCTCGCCGGGCGCCTCGGCGGCGAGGTCGGCGGGGGTGGGCCAGCGGGTCGTCCAGGCCTGCCAGGCGGGCAGCACCCGCTTCACCGGGGTCTGCTGGAGCATGAACTCGCTCACCATGACGGCCCAGGGCGTCGCGTCGGGGGTCCGCCAGGGCAGGTCGCGCTTGCTGGCCTCGTACCAGTCGATGACGGTCGAGTGCAGCAGCGGCAGGGGCAGTGGCGGCGCGGGGGCGGCTTCGGTGGCGGTGATGGCAGTCATGGCCCTTCGATCCTCCCACGGCCGCGGAGCCGGATCGAAGCGGATGCGGGGGCTCCGGACGGACCGTTCTCCCCCGGTTTCCGCTCGGGTCGCCACCCGGGCTCCTTCCGGACTCCAGCGGGTCTCCGGCCGGCTTTCCGCCGGTTTCCGGCCGGGCATCCGGGTGAAAGGACTCCCTCGAACGGATCAAATGGCGGATCATGTGAAAGAAGGGGCGACTGTGCGGTGTTGGTGAGTCAATCGCCACACGCAGTCCCATAGAGTTTGATCGTGCCCTCTTTGCGTCAACCCGTGGGACCGCTGCCGGCCTCGATCTACTGGCGTCGGCGTGTCGTCGTGCTCGTCGCCGTCGCGGCGGTCGTCGCCCTGATCGCCTGGCTGATGACCGATCAGGGCGGGGGCGGTGACGGCGGCTCGTCGAGCAAGGCCGCGCAGCCCGTACCGTCCCAGAGCCAGACGCCCGCTCAGGCGATCACGCCCGGCGCCTCGCCGAGCGGCCCCGCGGCGCACCCGGCCGGCGGCTCCGGCGGCGGGCCGGTGGCCAGCGGCGGCGGCAGCGAGGTCGGCCTCAGCGGCGGCGCCACGGGTGGCGGCGGGACCGGCGGCTCGGGCGGGACCGGTGGGTCCGGTACCTCGGGCGGGTCCGGCGGCGCGGGCGGTTCCGGTGGCGGCAGCCCGGCGCCCGGCGGGGCCGGCGGCGCGGGCGGTGGCGCCCCGGCGGTGAACACCGCCGAGGTGATGGCGCTCCCGGTCTGCTCCTCCTCGCAGGTCGCCCTGGAGCTGGCCGGCACCCAGAACTCGTACCAGCCCAAGGACAAGCCCAAGCTGGCGCTGACGGTCAAGAACTCCTCCGGCGCCAACTGCCGGGTGGACCTGGGCCGCACCGCCTCCGTGATCACGGTCAGCAGCGGCAGCAACAACGACCGGGTCTGGTCCTCCGGCGACTGCCCGCCCGACAAGGGCAACATCTGGGTGCAGATCCCGGCGAACGGCAGCCAGACCGAGACCTTCACCTGGGACCGCAGCCGCAGCAAGCCGCAGTGCGCGACCGCCGACCAGACCGCCCCGGCGAACGGGACGTACGTGGTGCTGGCGGAGCTCACCGGGCTCTCCGGTGACAAGGTGTCGGCCCGGACCTCGATCCGACTGGACAGCTGAACGCCCGTCACGTCCCCACGGAGCCCCCGGCCGCCGAGCGGTCGGGGGCTCCGCGCTTCGGCCCGTCGGTGCGTCGGCCCGGCGGCACGTCGGACGCTCCGCGCCGCGGGGTCCGGAGTCCGGGGACGCGGAACGGCCCCCGAGGAAGCGTTTCTCCGGGGACCGTTCGTGGTCCGCTGCGCGTCCGCGTCCGGTCAGACGTAGCGCTCCAGGATGGACGATTCGGCAAGGCGGGACAGGCCCTCGCGGACCGAGCGGGCCCGGGTCTCGCCGACGCCCTCGACCGTCTGCAGGTCGTCGATGCTGGCCGCGAGCAGCTTCTGCAGGCCGCCGAAGTGCTCGACCAGGCGCTCTATCACCGTGTTGGGCAGGCGCGGGATCTTCGCCAGCAGGCGGTAGCCGCGCGGGGAGACGGCGGAGTCCAGGGACTCCGGCGTGCCGGAGTAGCCGAGCGCCTTGGCGACCGTCTGCAGGTCCAGCAGCTCAGCGTGGGTGAGCGCCTCCAGGTCGGCCAGCACCTCGGTGACCGTGCGGCCCTTCTTGGCGGCGCGCTCCGGGAAGTAGTCCCGGGCGACCAGCTCGCGCTCCGGCTCCACACCGGCGATCAGCTCGTCCAGCTGGAGCGAGAGCAGACGGCCGTCGATGCCGAGCTCCAGCACGTAGCCGGCGATCTCGGTGGCGATCAGCCGGACCATCTCCAGGCGCTGGGCCACGGCGGTGACGTCCCGGACCGTCACCAGGTCCTCGATCTCCAGGGCGGAGAGCGTGCCGGCCACCTCGTCCAGGCGCAGCTTGTAGCGCTCCAGGGTGGCCAGCGCCTGGTTGGCGCGGGAGAGGACGGTGGTGGAGTCCTCCAGCACCCGGCGGGTGCCGTTGACGTACATGGCGATCAGCCGCATCGAGTGCGAGACCGCGACCACCGGGTAGCCGGTCTGCCGGTTGACCCGCTCGGCGGTGCGGTGGCGGGTGCCGGTCTCGTCGGTGGGGATGGTGGAGTCCGGCATCAGGTGGACGCCGGCCCGGACGATCTTGGTGATGTCCTTGTCCAGCACCACCGCGCCGTCGAGCTTGCACAGCTCGCGCAGGCGGGTCGCGCTGAACTCGACGTCCAGGACGAAGCCGCCGGTGCAGATCGGCTCGACGGTCTTGTCGAAGCCCAGCACGATCAGGCCACCGGTATTGGCCCGCAGGACCCGTTCCAGTCCGTCACGAAGCGCGGTACCGGGCGCGATGGCGGTGAGGGAGGCCCGCAGCAGGGCCTCCTCACGGGAGGCCTTGTCCGCCCCCCGGTCGCTGGCTGCCACGTGACTCCTCCGGTCGACCCCGTGCCGCGCGCCTCGCGCCGTGCGCCGGTCCGCGGTCTGTTGCTCTGTCGCTCAGTACCGCTCCGGTACTGCCTTCTGGCCAATGAGACTGGGGAAAGTCTAACTGCGTGCGGCTTCGGCAGGGCTTGGGTCAGCGCAGTTCGTCGGAGTCGAGCGGCTCCCAGCCGTCCATCAGCTCCTCCGGGTACGCCGGGACCCGGGGTGCGCGGGGCGCCGGCGGGGCCGACGGAGCCTCACCACGTCCCTCCGTACGGGCCTCACCGCGGGTCTCGGAGCGGCTCTCGGAGCGCGACTTGGCGGCGGCCCGGCGGCGGCCCGGGATGGCCCGCAGCGCCTCGCCGATGTCGGCCACCTCGACCACCTTCATGCCCGGCGGCACCTTGCCCGGGTCCGGCGGGACCAGGGCGTGGGTGAAGCCCAGCCGGTGCGCCTCGGCCAGCCGGCGCTGCACACCCGTCACCCGCCGCACCTCGCCGGCCAGGCCGACCTCACCGATCGCCACCAGGTTGCTGGGCAGCGGGGTGTCGGTGGAGGAGCTGGCCACCGCGAGCGCGACCGCGAGGTCGGCGGAGGGCTCGGTGAGCTTCACCCCGCCGACCGTCGCGGTGTAGATGTCCTGCTTGCCGAGCTTCACCCCGCCGTGCCGCTCGACCACGGCCAGGATCATCGCGATCCGGGGCGACTCCAGGCCCGAGGTGGTGCGCCGCGGGGAGGGGATCTGCGAATCCACCATCAGCGCCTGCACCTCGGCGACCAGCGGGCGCTTGCCCTCCAGGGTGACGGTGAGGCAGGTGCCGGGGACGGGCTTGTCACGCCTGGTCAGGAAGAGGCCGGACGGGTCGGCCAGGCCGACGATGCCCTCGTCGTGCAGCTCGAAGCAGCCCACCTCGTCGGTGGCGCCGTAGCGGTTCTTGACCCCGCGGATGAGCCGCAGCCGGGCGTGCCGGTCGCCCTCGAAGCTCAGCACCACGTCCACCAGGTGCTCCAGCAGGCGGGGGCCGGCGATCTGGCCGTCCTTGGTGACGTGGCCGACCAGCAGGGTGGCCATGCCCCGCTCCTTGGAGGCCCGGATCAGCGCGCCCGCCACCTCGCGGACCTGGGCCGGGCCGCCGGGGGCGCCGTCCAGCTCGGCGGAGGCGATGGTCTGCACCGAGTCCAGGATCAGCAGGCCGGGGTTGACCGCCTCGATGTGCCCCAGCACGGCACCGAGGTCCTGCTCGGCGGCGAGGTAGAGGTGCTCGGAGAGGGCGTTGATCCGGTCGGCGCGCAGCCGGACCTGGCCGGCCGACTCCTCGCCGGTGACGTAGAGCGTGCGGTGCCGGTCGGTGGCCGCCTTGGCCGCGACGTCCAGCAGCAGGGTGGACTTGCCGACACCGGGCTCGCCGGCCAGCAGCACCACCGCGCCGGGCACCAGGCCGCCGCCGAGCACCCGGTCCAGCTCCGGCACGCCCGTGGAGCGGGCCGTCGCGACCTGGCCGTCCACCTGGGCGATCGGCCGCGCGGGCGCGCTGACCGGGCCCGCGGCGGTGGTGCGGATCGGCACCGCGCCGTACTCCTCGACCGTGCCCCAGGCGTTGCACTCCGGGCAGCGGCCGACCCACTTCGGCAGCTGGTTGCCGCACTCGGTGCAGCGGTAGGCCGGGCGCGGCTTGGCGGTGGTCTTGGAACGCGGAGGCATGCGGCCCACGGTAGCGGCTGGGTGTGACAGCGGAGGACCACCGCCGGACAGGACGCGCGCCCACACAGATGGGCGATGTTGTTACCCGAAAGAAGTACATACGCGGCGAACGGCGGGGACGGACCGCCCGCTGCTCCTACCGTCGGACGGGTGACAACGCGAACTGTTGGGCCCGTCGGGGCTGCGGACGCCGTGCTCGCGGCGTACGACCGGCAGGTGGACGGCCTGTTCACCTACTGCCTCTCGGTGCTGTGCGAGCACGACGCGGCGGCCGGCGCCCTGCGTGAGGTCCGCGAACTGGCCCGGCGGCACGGCAACCGGCTGGCCGAGCCCGGACTGGTCCGGGCCTGGCTCTTCTCACTGGCCCGGTACTGCTGCCTGCGGCGGCTCGCGGACGGGGCCTGTTCGGAGGGCGGCAGCGGGCCGGAGAGCGGCAGCGGGCCGGAGGACGGGATCGGCGCGGGGCCCGGGGCCGATTCGACCGGGGCGGAGCCGACCGGGGCGGAGGCGGTCCGGCGGCGGCGCGAGCTGGCCTCGCTCGCCTGGCCGGAGGCGGCCGGTACGGACCCGGAGCAGCGCGAGGCGCTGGAACTCTCCGTCCGGCACCGGCTGACGCCGCTGGAGGTGGCGGCCGTCCTGGGCCTGCCGTTCGAGCGGACCCGGGCCCTGCTCGCCGCCGCCGAGGCCGAGGTGGCCCGGACCAGGGCGGCGCTGCTGGTGCTCGGGGTGGGTAGCTGCCCCGAGCTGGACCGGCTGGGCGGGGCCGGGGCCGAGTCCTGGCGGGACTGGGTGCTCGGCCCGGCGCTGCGGCGGGAGCTGGTGCAGCACGTGGTGGACTGCCCGACCTGCCGGGGAACGGCGGAGCGGGTGGCCGCCGGCGGGGCGGCGGAGGGCGCGTCCGGGCTGTCGGGACTGTCCGGGCTGTCTGGACTGTCCGGGCTGCCGCTGCTGACGGCGCCGGCCGCGGTGGGCGGCGCGGTGCAGCCCCCGGCGGCAGGGGTGTCGGGGCGGCGGGGTACCGCGGCGGCCGAACCGGGGCTGCGCTTCGACCACGGCGGCTTCCCCCGGCACCGGGCGCCGGACGCGGGCCGGAGCCTGGCGGTCCGTCGGCGGGTGGTGACCACCGGGGTCCTCGCGGCCGTCCTGGCGGCGCCGGTGGTGGCGCTCTGGGCCGGGCACCGGGGCGGCACCGGGGCGGGGGCGGCGGCCTCGGTGTCGGCGGTGCGGGTGGACGGGGCCGGGTCGGACGCCGGGCAGCGGCCGCCCTGGTCGGCCGGGGTGGGCGCGGGCGGCGGCGCGGGGATGCCCGGGCTGGAGCTGGCGGGTGCGGGTGGCAGTGGGGCGGGTGGCGGAGGTGGCGGGAGTGGTGCAGAAACGTTGCTGCCCGGCTTTCCGCGGCTCACCCTCCAGGGACCGCTGGTCCCCGTGCCGGCCCGCGGCGCGACCCCGCTCGGCAGCCCCGCCCTGGTCGCCGCCCCGGCCCCCGCGGTCGAACAGGCCTCCGCGCCGGGCGCGGGCAACCCCGCGCCCGCCGGGCTGCTCACCGTCGAGGCCGGGGAGTACGGCAGCCGGACGGTGCTCACCCTCACCAACTCCGGCACCACGGAGATCCGCTGGCACGCGGTGACGGACGCCGGCTGGCTCCGGCTCAGCCGCGACTCGGGGACGCTGGCGCCGGGGCAGCGGATCACCGTGATCGTCACCGTGGACGAGGACCTCGCGCCCACCACCCACTGGACCGCCCGGATCGCACTGCCGCCCTCCCAGGCGGTGGTCACCCTGGAGGGCGGACCGCAGAACCGGGGCGGTACCGCGTCCTCCTCGGCGGAGCCCTCGTCGGGGGACTCGACGGGGAGTTCGGCAGGGAGCTCGGCAGGGCCTTCCTCGGGGCCTGCGCCCTCGGGGCCTTCGTCGGCCTCCGCCTCGCCCTCCTCGCCGGCGTCGCCTTCGACGACGGCCCCGGCCCAGCCCACCGCCACGCCGAGCCGGACAGTCCCGCCGTCCCCCTCCGGATCGCCGAGCAGCGCACCCGCGACCACGGCGTCTCCGACGGCCGGCGCCTCGCCCCACCCGACGGGGGCGGCGACGGGGCACTAGGCAGGCGGGCCGCGGTGCCGCGTGGAGTGGGAAGTCGGCCGGGTCGACTTCCTGCTCCACGCGGCACGGGTGCGGCGACGTTGGGGTGCGTGCACCGGAGGCGCGCCCGAGCATCGGCCCGCAGGCGGGAATTCGGAGACGGACTCCGGGGAGGTCGGCCGCAAGGCCGCGTGGAGTGGGAAGTCGGCCGGATCGACTTCCCACTCCGCGTGCTGTGGGTCGGGCGGTGGGAGCGGGGGGCAGGCGGGGGCGGGGCGTCAGTGGCGGTGGATCGGGGGGACCTGGTAGCTGCCGTCCAGGACCGACGGCTTCGGGCGGTAGAGCCGGATGATCGGGCGGAACTCGCCGAGCGGGGTGGGGAGCCAGTTGGCGGCGGCCGTCGGGTCCTCGGGCGGTTCGTGCTGGAGGGTCACGGTCAGCGAGCCGTCCGGGCCGTAGACCAGGCCGGGGGTGCGGTCGCCGATCGAGTAGCGGTCCTCCGGGTTCTCCACCAGGTAGTAGTCCGGCACCGAGTACATCGTGACGGACCAGAAGGCCTCGGCCGGCGGGGGCTCCTCGAAGCGGAGGGTGTAGCTGTTGGCGCCGGTGAGCGGGCGGCCGTCGGAGTCGTCGTAGGTCATCGCGTACGAGGCCTCGTAGGCGTGGTTGCCCCACAGGCCGGCCCGGGCGGCGGCGGCCCGGCTGAGGTAGGCGGCGCGGCGGTCGGGGATGCGCCACTCGGGGTCGTCCAGGGTGCCGGGGCCCAGGTGGTCGATGTTGTAGTCGAAGAGGTGGAGCGCCGAGCGCCACTCGCCGAGCGGGTGGTCCTCGGGCGGGCGGGTCGCGTCCTCGACCCGCTCCCGCCCGGCGGCCAGGCCCTTGGCGAGTGCGAGGGTCCACTCGGCGGCCGCGGCGCGGTACGGGGAGGCGCCGTCGTCCAGCAGGCCGAGCGGGGCGAAGCGGCGCTGGTACTCGATGTCGGGGGTGGCCGGCGGGAAGGCCTGCATCCACACCCGCAGGCGTTCGAAGAAGGCCAGCCGCTCGGGGACGTCCGGGTCGGGCTCGGGGACTCCGGCGACCAGGCCGCCGGGCTCCAGCGGCTCCAGGGCGAGCGCGGCCTGGAGGGCCTTGACCCGGGGCAGGTCGTCCGGGCCGTCGCAGGCGAACCGGCCGACGATCGTGCCGACGGTGGTGGGCAGTTCGATCACCCGGGCCGGGTCCGGCGCGGTGCCGTGCCAGTCCGGCGGGACGACCAGCCAGGTCTGCGCCGCGGTGCCGGTGGCGCGGCTGCCGAGGTAGGCGACGTTGTCCGTCCAGGCCCCGATGAACTGCAGCACGTAGTAGGCGCCGGCGGTGTCCGGGACGTGCAGCACCTGCGGGCCCTCGGAGAGGTCCAGTTGGGCGATCGAGTAGATGGTGTCGTTGTTGACCGAGACGAAGCGGTCGCCGGGGCCGGCCAACCGGGTGGCGTGGCTGAAGTGGTTGAACGGCGCCGCCGGGAGGGTGCCCAGGCCGCCCTTGGCGAAGCGCTCGACCATGGTGAGGCCGGCGACGAGCGGGTAGCCGTAGACGTAGGCGTCGGCGGCCAGGGCCTCCAGCTCGGGCAGGTTCATCGGGGTCCTTCGTCGGGTCGGCGCCGGGGCGGGGCGGGGTCAGCGCGGAGCAGGGCGGGGTCAGCGCGGGGTCGGCACGGGGTCAGCGCGGGGTGAGCGGCGGGGGCTGCCAGCGGCCGTCCAGTACGGCGGCCTCCGGGCCGTGGATCCGGAGCACCGCGGCGAACGGGCCGTCCGGGGCGGGCAGCCAGTTGGCGGAGTGGTCGGCGTTGGCGGGGCGCTTGTGCTGGAGGTAGAGGGTCAGGCCGCCGTCCGGGTCGCGGACCAGGCCGGGGGTGTCGCCGCCGACCGAGTAGCGGTCCAGGGTGTTGTCGACCAGCCGGTGCCCGGGGAGCGCGTAGACGGTCACCGACCAGAAGAAGCGGGCGGGTGGCAGGGCGTCCGGGGCGAAGCGGATCAGGTGGTCGCGGTCGGCGGCGTTCGGCGGGCGGCGGCCCTCGCCGTCCGCTGCCCAACGGCCGTACCAGACCTCCTCGGTGGGCAGGCCGTACGGGTCGAGCTCGGCGGCGACGGCCAGCCGGAGGAAGTCCCCGCCGAGTTCCTCGCGGGTGCCGAACAGGCCTGCGGAGTCGCGGAGTTCGGCGACCGCCCGGGTCAGCCGGGCGCGGCCGTCGGCGATCCCGCGGCCGAGTTCGGCCCGCACCTCCAGCGGGAGGGCGGCGGGCTCGAACTCGCCGCGGCCGTCGACGCCGAGGTCGGTGAGGCGGCCGCGCAGCGCGGTCTCGGCGGGCGGGAGTGCGTCGGTCGGCGGGAAGAAGCCGAGCAGGAAGTCGAGGAAGGTGAGGAACTCGACGCCCTCCGGGACCTCGTCGCGCCAGACCGGCCAGACCGGTTCGGGGGCCGGGGCGGGCGCCGGGGTGCCCGCGTACGCGTGCAGCGGGCGCAGCCGGTACTGCTCCTGGACGGCCCGTAGTGCGGTGAGGTCGGCGGGGGTGTCCCCGGGCAGGCGGGTGCGGCCGACGACGCCGACCAGCCGGGTGGCGGCGCGGATCACACCGGTGACGCCGGGCGGGACCTCGCCCTGCCAGTCGGGGCCGGCCACCAGGAAGTCCCCGGCGTCCTGGCCGGTGGTCCGGGAGCCGATCAACCCGGCGGGCAGGGTGTCGAGTTCGTGCACCGCGAGGGCTCGGTAGTCGTCCGTGGCGGGCACCGAGAGCACCCAGGGTTCGGCGCGCAGGTCGAGCCAGGCGCGGGACGGGAGGGTGTCGTTGTCGGGGGTGACGGCGTCGGTGTCGGCGGGCCCGGCCGGCCGGGTGGTGTGGCGGAAGACGCCGAAGCCGCCGACGTAGCCCGGGTCGGCGTCGTCCAGGGCTTGGGTGTAGAGGGTCCGGTAGTTCCGCAGGAGGGGGTGGGCGCGGACCCAGGCCTCGGCCGCGGTCGCGCGGATGGTGGCCGGATCGACGAGTGCCGGGTTGACCATGCTGTCGCTCTCCCAGGCCGGATCAGGCAGACAAGGGCAGACAAGTGCAGACAAGGGGTGGATCAGGACAGATCGGGGCAGATCGGTACACCTGGGATGCTAAAGGGGGTGGGTGGGGGTGGCATGTCGGGCGGCGCCCGCGGCGGGCGGATCCGGTCCGGCGCTCTGCCCAGCGCTAACCCGGGCGTGGCGGCGGGCCGGCGGGGACAGGCTGAGTGGCATGAAGATCCTCCTGCTCGGGGGCTCGTCCTTCCTCGGACGTGCCTACGCCGCCGAGGCGCTCGCCCGCGGCCACCAGGTCACCACCTTCAACCGCGGCCGCAGCGCCCCCGACCTGCCCGGGGTCGAGGCCGTCCGGGGCGACCGCGACAGTGCCGAGGACCTCGCCCGACTGGTCGAGGGCCGCCGCTGGGACGCCGTCGTCGACACCTCCGCCCGTCAGCCCGCCCAGGCCGCGCTCTCCGCCCGGCTGCTGCGCGGACGGGCCGACCACTACACCTTCGTCTCCTCGGTGCACGCCTACGCCGACTGGGCCACCCAGGTGATCACCGAGGACTCCCCGCTCCTCCCCTGCCCCGCCGACACCCCGCCCGACCAGCCCTTCGGGCGCGAGTTGAAGGCGGGCGGCGAGCGCGCGGTGCTGGCGGGCTTCGGCGCCGAACGCACCCTGGTGCTCAGCAGCGGACTCCTGATCGGCCCGTACGAGCTGGGCGGCCGGCTGCCCTGGTGGCTGGAGCGGATGGCCCGCGGCGGGCGGGTGCTCGCGCCCGGCGATCCGGAGCGGACCATCCAGGTGATCGATGTCCGGGACTTCGCCGCCTTCGGGCTCGACCTGCTGACGGCCGGGACGGTCGGCCGGTTCCTCACCACGGCGCCGCCCGGGCGGCTCACCTTCGGGCAGTGGCTGGAGACCTGCCGGGAGCTCGCGGGCGCGCCCGGCACCGAACTGGTCCCGGTCGGGGACGCCGCCCTGCTGGCCGAGGGGCCGGACCAGGTCGACCCCTGGCTCGAACTGCCCTTCTGGGCACCGAACCTGCCGGAGTGGAGGTACATCTGGCAGGTCGACAGCAGCCGCGCCGAGGCGGCCGGGCTGCGCTGCCGCCCGTTCGCGGAGACCGCCCGGGACACCTGGGAGTGGCTGCGCGCCCGGGGGCCGGCCGAGGACACCGACGCCGAGGGGCGGAAGCTGGTGCCGGGGGCGCCGTTCACCCAGGGGATCGAACCGGCCAAGGAGCAGCGGCTGTTGGCCGCACACGGGTGAGGCGCCCGGGGGCGGGGGCCTCGCGCGGAGCCTGAGCGCGGAGCCTGAGCGCGGGGGCGGGGGCGGGGGCCGGTCCCCGCCCCGGCGGGCCTCGCTCAGTGGCTGCGGCGGGTCACCAGTTCGGCCAGCGCCAGCAGTTCGTCCGCCGCGGCCGGCTCCGGTACGGCCACGGCCAGCTGTGCCATCGCCGCGGCCATCCGCTCGCAGGACTCGCCCTGCGCCCAGCCGCGCCCGCCGGCCTCGTCGACGGCGGCCGCGCACTGCGCCAACTCCTCAGCGGTGAGCGGGCGTTCGAGCGCATAGAGCTCGCCGAGCCGGGCCCCGGCGGGGGTGCCGGAGCCGAGCGCCTTGACCACCGGCAACGACTTCTTCCGGGCGACCAGGTCCGCGCCGACCGGCTTGCCGGTGACCGTCGGGTCCCCCCAGATGCCGATCAGGTCGTCGATCAGCTGGAAGGCCAGGCCGATCTCGCGGCCGAAGCCGTCCATCGCCCGGGCCGCCTCCTCGGAGCCGCCGCCGTACAGCGCGCCCATCGCGCAGGCGGCGCCGAGCAGGGCGCCGGTCTTGGCCTCGGCCATCGCCAGGCACTCGGCGAGCGAGACGTCGTTGCGCTGTTCGAAGGCGCAGTCGATCTGCTGGCCCTCGCAGAGCTCGACCACGCAGTCGGCGAGCCGGCGGATCGAGCCGCGGGCGGCCGGGTGGGCGTCCTCGGCGACCAGGCGCAGCGCCAGGGAGTGCATCGCGTCGCCGGCCAGGATGGCCTCGGTGGTGCCGAACACCCGCCAGGCGGTGGGCCGGTGGCGGCGGGTGTCGTCCCGGTCGATGACGTCGTCGTGGAGCAGGGTGAAGTTGTGGACCAGCTCCACGGCGGCGGCCGCGGCGGCGGCCGTCCCGGGGGTGCCGCCGAGGGCCTGGGCGGCGGCGAGGACCAGCGCCGGGCGGATCGCCTTGCCGGAGGAGGACTCGGAGGGCGTGCCGTCCGCCTCCCACCAGCCGAAGTGGTACCCGGCGACCTTGCGCATCGTGCCGGGCAGCGAGTCGACGGCGGCCCGCAGGACCGGGTCGACCAGGCCGCGGGCGCGGGCGAGGATGTCCGCGGCCTCGTGGCCCTCTTTGTGGTCCCGCTCCAGCGTGGAGCTCGTCATGGGTTCCTCCCCCGTATGTCGTGGGACGGCCGGCCCGTCGGGCGGCCGGGTTGCGCCGGGGCGGCGGGCCGGTGGCCGTGCACACCGCGGCGCGCCGCCCGGCCGGTGGCTGGTGCCCCGGCCGGGCGGCGCGGATTCGGGCTCGGAGGCCGAGCCGGGAGCCCGTCGTCAGCGCTGGGCGACGTCCACGTTCTCCAGCACGCCGACGGCGTCCGGGACCAGGATCGCGGCCGAATAGTAGGCGCTCACCAGGTAGGAGATGATGGCCTTCTCGTCGATTCCCATGAACCGGACCGAAAGGCCCGGCTGGTATTCATCCGGAATTCCGGTCTGGTGCAGGCCGACGACACCCTGGTTGTGGTCGCCGACGCGCATCGCGATGATCGAGCTGGTGTGCCCGCCGATGATCGGGATCTTGTTGCACGGGAAGATCGGCACCCCGCGCCAGGCGTTGACGTGCTTGCCCTCGACCTCGACGGTGCCCGGGTTGAGGCCGCGCTTGCTGCACTCCCGGCCGAAGGCGGCGATGGCCTTGGGGTGGGCCAGGAACATCTTGGTGCTGCGGCGGCGGCTGAGCAGCTCGTCCATGTCGTCCGGCGTGGGCGGGCCGGAGTGGGTCTGGATCCGCTGGTCGTACTCAGCGTTCTCCAGCAGCCCGAACTCCGGGTTGTTGACGAGCTCGTGCTCCTGGCGCTCGCGCAGTGCCTCGATGGTCAGCCGGAGCTGGTGCTCGGTCTGGTTCATCGGCTGGTTGTAGAGGTCGGCGACGCGGCTGTGCACCTTGAGGATGGTCTGGGCGACGCTCAGCTCGTACTCGCGCGGCTTGAGCTCGTAGTCCACGAAGGCGCCGGGCAGGTCGTACTCGCCCTGGTGGCCGGCGGAGAGGCCGATCGCCGCCTCGCCGTGCTTGTTCTGGGCCTGCTGGAAGCCGTTCAGGTACTCCATGATCTGCAGCTGCAGCGACTCGGAGCGGTCGTGCAGCTCCTGGAAGGACGGCCAGGCGAGCGCCATCACCGTGCCGGAGGTGGCGGCGCGGACGGTGTACGGCCAGGCGCCGTCCTCCTCCTGGAGCGCCTCGTCGCCCAGGTGGTCGCCGTCGGCGAGGGTGCCGACCACCGTCTCCTCGCCGTACTTGCCGGTGCCGAGCCGGTCCAGCTTGCCGTGCGCGATCAGGAAGACCTCGGTGATCGGCGTGCCGGCCGTGACCAGGACGTCGCCCGGGGCGAACTGGCGCTGCACGAAGCGGCCGGCCAGCTCCTCCAGCACCGCGTCGTCCTGGTAGCCGCGCAGCACCGGCACCTCGGCCAGCGTCTGCGGGACGATCCGCACCTCGGAACCGGTCTTGACGAAACCCACCCGGCCGCGGCCGACCTTGTGGCGCAGGCGGCGGTTGACCCGGTACGTGCCGCCGGAGACCTCCACCCAGGGCAGCATCCTGAGCAGCCAGCGCGGGCTGATGCCCTGCATCTGGGGCGCGGACTTGGTGGTGGTGGCGAGGTTCCGCGCGCCCGCCGTGCTCAGTGACTGCTGCTGCCGGATCTCCGGCTGCGCGCCCGGCGCAGGAATACCGGCATTGGTTTCGGTCGACATAAGGGAGGCCCTTCGCATGCCCGATGAAGTGTCGCCTTGCGCATTCATGTTGCAGCTTCATGGTGGGCCCGTTCGGGGGCGTCCCGCAATCACTCATTCGAGTGGTTCCGAATAACCGAACAAATAGTACGACTAGATCACCTGATCGATATTTGTTCGACTATTTATTCGAAACTACCGGACTCCGACCCGCCATCTTCCCCCATCGACCGCCCCGTCCGCGCCACCCCTTGACAGATCCGGTCCGCGCCCACCCTGCCGTTCGAAGCCGTCGAACGGACCGCTAGGGTGCCCTGACCCTTCGTCAACTACGGTCCGGGAGGCGTCGCATGAACTCACCCGTACGGGTCTGGCTGAACCGCACCTACTCCGAGAACGTCCACTTCATCGAGCAACTGCGCACCGGCACACGCCCGGTGGTCGTCCACGCGACCCACGCCGACCCGGACTCCCCCGTGCTCGCCGCCGCCGACCACGGCACCCCGGAACCCGCCGACCTGCCCACCGACGCCTACGTCCGCTACGCGCTCGACTACTGCGCCCGGCACTCCGTCGACGTCTTCCTCCCCCGACTGCACCAACTCGCCGTCGCCCTGGCCCGACCGGAGTTCGAGGCCCTCGGCACCACCCTGCTCTGCCCGCCCGCCACCGCGGTCGCCGCCTTCGCCGGCAAGGCGGACGGCTACGCCGCGATCGCCGCCGCCGGACTGCCCACCCCGCCCTGGTGGCGGGTCCGCACCCCGGACGAACTGCTGGCCGCCGTCGGGCGGATCGAGAACGACGGGCACACCGCCTGCCTCAAGCCCACCACCGGCGCGGGCGGCGCGGGCTTCCGGGTCCTCACCCGGAAACCGTACGACCCGGCCCGGCTGGCCGGCTGGGACCACCGGGTGCAGGTCGACCAGGTGGCCGCGGCACTGGCCGCCCCCGCCGCCGGGGGCGAGCCGCTCGACCTGCTGGTGATGCCCTACCTGGACGGGCCGGAGGTCTCGGTGGACTGCCTGGCCGACCGGGACGGCCGCCCGCTCACCGTGGTCGGACGGACCAAGGACGGCCGCCGCCGGGGCTTCACCACCGACGAGCGCTACCTGGAGCCCGTACGGCGGCTGGTCGCGGCGAGCGGGATGGCGTACCTGTGCAACGTCCAGTTCCGCGAGTGGCAGGGGCGGCCGGTGGTCATCGACGTCAACACCCGCCCGGCCGCCGGGCTGTACCAACTGGGGCTGTGCGGGCTCAACCTGGCCTGGGACGCGGTGCGGCTGGCGCTCGGGGAGCGGGTCGAGGCCGGCGGGCCGCCGGACGTGGCGGGGATCGAGTACACCCTGGTGTCGGGGATCCAGCCGGTGCTGCCGCGGCGGGTGCCGGTGCGGTCGTAGGGACGTGCCGACGGCCCTAGAGCGGGCCGTTCCAGTCCAGCGTCGGCTCCAGCACCCCCTCCAGGGTGAGCAGCCAGCGCTTCACGTCGATCCCGACCCGGCCGCCGCCGAAGCCGCCGATCCCGTCCGCCGCCACCACCCGGTGGCAGGGCACCAGCAGCGGGACCGGGTTGGCGGCCATCATCTGCCCGACCGTCCGGGCGGCCAGGCCGGGCTCGGTGACGTCCTCGAACACCCCGCTGCGGGCGGCCAGTTCGCCGTAGGTGACGGTCTGCCCGTACGGCACCTGCTCCCAGAGCGTGCGCAGCACGGCGCGGTGCGGCCCGGAGCTGAGGCTCCAGTCGATCGGCAGGCCCAACTCGCGGGTGCGGCCCGCCAGGTAGGCGCCGATCCGCTCGGTCACGGCGGCGATCTTCGCCGGGTCGGTGCACGGCGGCACCTCGCCGTCCCGCCCGCCGTAACCGGCCGCCGCCACGCCCAGCGGCGTCACCGCGATGTGCATCGGGCCGCTGGGCAGCGGGGTGGGCACGGTCAGCCAGGACAACGACGACTGCGGCACGCTCGGGCCCCCGCCCTCCACCGGGTCGGACGGCGGGCGTACCGGCGTCCGAGGGGCTGGTCCGCCCCGCTCGCCATCGTACGGCGGGGCGGCGGGGCGCCGGAGGTGTTGTGCGGGCTCGGGGTACCGGAAGGGAGCGGCCCCGGTCTCAGTGCTGCCCCTTGAGTTCGGCGGACAGCGCCCGCGCCCAGCGCGACAGTTCGGCGCGGTCCGGCGCCCGGCCCTCGCACAGCACGGCGAGCTGCGCCTCGTTGATCCGGTTCGGTCCCGGGATCTCCAGCAGGTAGGCCAGTTCGGCCAGTACGGTGGCCAGCCGTTCGGCATCGGTGTGGTCCAGGACGGCCGCGGCCTGGTGGTGGCCGATGGTGAGCGAACCGGGCATGGTCAACCTCCTCCGTGACCCCCGCCCCTCCACCGTACGACCGACCCGGCCACCCCGCCCGCCGCGGAGGCACGCACGCGTGGGCGGAGCGACCGGCGGCACTCCGGGGCCGGCCGGTCACGGTGCGCGGTGGGCCGCACCGGTGGTGGCCGGGGGTGCGCCCCGGAGCCGTCCGAGGGGTGGGTCAGCTGCCCGGGCCCTCCTCCCAGCGTCGATTCCGTACGGCCGGTAGGCCCAACACTACGGCCCCGGCGGCCACTTGCCAGACCGCCCCGAGCAACAACACGTCACCGGTGCCGAACCGGTCCGCCAGCGGACCGGCCGCCGCCAGTCCCAGCGGGCCGAGGACGAAGGCGCCCAGCGCCCCGAAGGAGGTCAGCCGGCCCAGCAGCTCGGCCGGCACCCAGCGCTGGGTGGTGGTGCTGAACAGCGTCCCGCAGACCGCCGAACCGACCCCCGCCACCAGCGCCCCCGCGACCACCCAGGGCAGCGCCGCCCCCGCCGCCAGCGCCGCGGACGGCAGCGCCCAGGCCAGACCGGCCACGGTCGCCACCGCGAGCGGACGCCCCGGGCGGCGACCGAGCATCAACAGCCCGCCCAGCACCGCACCGGCCCCGTACACGCCCATCACCAGGCCCCAGGCCCGGGCGCCGCCCAGCTCCCGCTGCGCGGTGAGCGGGCCGAGCACCAGGAACGGGGCCCAGACCAGCAGGTTGAACAGGCCCATCTGCACGGTGGTGATCCACAGCCACGGGCGCGCGGTGAACTCCGACCAGCCGGAGCGCAGGTCCCGCAGCATCGACTCCCCGCCACCGGCCGGCACCCGCCCGGGCAGCCGGAGGCCGGCCAGCGCCAGGGCCCCGACGCCGTACGTCAGCGCGTCGATCAGCAGCACCGCGGCCGGGCCCTGGGTCGCCGTGACCAGCCCGGCCAGGGCGGGCCCGGCCACCGTGGACACCGAACGCGCCAGCCCCAGCAGGGTGTTGCCGTCCGCCCGCAGCTCCTCGCGGCGCACCAGAGCGGGCACGATCGCGCCGAACGCGGGCATGAACAGCCCCTCGCCGACCCCCCACACCGCCACCAGCACGACCATCGCCGGGACCGGAGCGTGCCCGGCCGCCAGCAGTGCGGCGAACAGCGCCTGGACGAGGCCGCGCAGGACGTCCGTGCCCAGCATCAGCCGGCGGCTGCCCAGCCGGTCGGCGATCACCCCGCCGGCCGGCAGGACCAGCACCACCGGGAGGATCCGGGCGGCCATCACCCAGCCGAGGTCGGTGCCGCTGCCGCCGGTGCCGCCACCCGCGCCGCCGCCGTCGAGCACCGCGAAGGCGACCGCGACCGGAGCCATCGAGGAGCCGAGGAGGGAGGTCGTGTACCCGACGAAGAAGCGGGTGAACTCACGCTCGCGCAGCACGGCGAGCCGGTCTCCCGGCCGCCGGGGGCGGGCCGGGGTCCGTTCGGTTTCCACTGCCATGGGCAGTCAGTCTGCGCGCGCCGGGGAGCCGGGTTCAAGGGTTTCCGGGGGAAAAGTTGAGCCTTTTCGCCTCAATGTCGGGAGGGGTCGGTTCTGCCGCAGTAAATCGGCCCTTTCGTGGCCACTGAACTGCGGTTTACTGCGGATCACCGCTAACCTGGACGGTGATGTGAGCCGGTCGTTTACTGCGGAAGAAGGCCGATGTGACGGAGCTCCCCCCGGTCGAGTACGGCCTCGCCGTCGAGCGCTACCTGACCGCCTCCGGACTCTCCGAGGGCTCCCGGCGGATCTACCGGATCGCCCTCCGCACCTGGGCCTGGGCGCTCGCCGACCGACCCGCCCCCACCGGCCCCGAACGGCGGCGCGCCCGCCCGCCCGTCCTGCCGCTCGCCCTGCTCGACCACCCGGACGCCCCCGGGCGGCTGCACACCGCCGTCGCCCGCCGCGCCGCCGCCACCGACCCGCGCACGCTCAACCGCGAGCTCTCCACCCTGCGCGCGGCCGTGGCCTGGTGGCGCGCCCAGGGCTGGATCGACGGCGACCCGAGCACCGCCCTGCGCCCCGGCCCGCTGCCCGCCGAACCGGCGGAGGGCGGGGGCGGCACCGGGGGCGGGGCCGGGGGCGGCCCGCTGGGCGAGGAGCAGCTGCGCGCCCTGTTCGCCCGCCGGGCGCCGCTGCGCGAGCAGACGCTCTGGCACCTGCTGCACGAGTCCGGCGCCGCCATCGAGTCCGTCCTGGCCCTCGACACCGACCAGTTGGACCTCCCCGGCCGCCGCACCCGCCCCCGCTCCGACCGCCCCGGGCTCCGCTGGGGCACCGGCACCGCCCGGCTGCTCCCGCTGCTGGTCGCCGGTCGCGCCGGCGGCCCGCTCTTCCTCACCGACCGCCGCGCCCCGGCCGGCACCCCCGCCGCCGACCGCTGCCCCCACACCGGCCGCGCCCGGCTCTCCTACCGCCGCGCGGCCGAGCTCTTCACCGCCCACACCCGTCCGCTGTCCGAACCGCCCGGCGCCGGCTGGACCTTGCGGCAGCTGCGGTCCCGGGCCCGGTAGGCCGGACAGGGCCTGGCCGCGCGCCTTCGACTACCCCTCCGGCGGCATGACAGCGCGGCGGCGCTGCGGGAGCAAGTCGTCGAGTACCGCCGACAGTTGGGCCGGTGACGGCCGGTCGGCCGGGTCGAGCCGCAGGCAGGCGTCGACCGCCCCGGCGAGCGGGCGGGGCAGCCGGCGGCGTCGGGACACCGGGGGCGCCGGGGTCAACGGCTCGCCGTCGAAGGGGAGTTCGCCGGTGGCGGCCTCGTACAGGGTGATCCCGATGCCCCAGACGTCGGTGGCCGCCGTGAGGTCGCCGCCCAGGAGCTGCTCGGGGGCGAGGTAGCCGTCCGTGCCGGCCCCCGGACGGCCCGGGCCCGGCGGGCGGGCGATGCTGAGGTCGAGCACCTTGGCGCGGCGGCAGTCGATCACCACGTTGGCGGGCTTGAGGTCGAGGTGCAGCAGGTGCCGGCCGTGCAGGTAGCGCACCGCCGAGCAGAGGTGCAGGCCGAGCAGCGTGAGGTCGGTGGCGGCCGGGCGGCGTGCGCTGCGGTCGAGCAGGTGGGCGAGGGTCTCACCGCTGAGCGTCTCCAGCACCGCGTACGGCTGCGGGCGTTCACCGGTGCCGTAGCCGCGCACCAGGTGCGGGTGGGTGAACGCGGTCAGCCAGCGGCCCTCCCGGAGCAGGCGCTCGCGCAGTTCGCGGTCGCGGCGGTGGTCGGGCCGGAGCACCTTGACGACGCAGCGGCAGTCGCGCTCCTCGCTCCAGGCGTCGTAGACGTCCAGCCAGCCGGTGCGGCAGAGGTGGGCGAGCACCTGGTAGCCGGGGGCGATCGGCGCCCCGGCGGTCATCGGCTCCCGGGAGCTCACCGCGCGACTTCCGTCGGGGTCGCGGCCCGGGCGAGCCGGGCGTAGTCGTCGTCGTGGGCGAGCAGGTGGCGGTGGCTGCCGGAGGCCACCACGCGGCCTTCGCACAGCAGGACGATCCGGTCGGCGTTCCGTACGGTCAGCAGGTTGTGCGAGATGATGATCGTCGTCCGGCCGTTCATCAGCCGCCCCAGCGGTTCCAGGATCCGCCGACCCGACTCGGGGTCGAGGCCGGTGGTCGGTTCGTCGAGCAGCAGGACGGGCGCGTCCCGGACCATCGCCCGGGCGATCGCGATCCGCTGGCGCTGGCCGCCGGACAGCAGCCGCCCGCGCTGGCCCACCACCGTGTCGTAGCCGTCCGGGAGCCGGCTGACGAACTCGTGGGCGTCGGCGGCCCGGGCGGCGGCCGTGATCTGGGCGTCGGTGGCGCCCGGGCGGCCGTAGGCGATGTTCTCCCGGACGGTGCCGTGGATGACCAGGGTCTCCTGCCACAGCACGGCGACCTGCTCGCGCAGGTCGGTCAGTGCCAGGTCGCGCAGGTCGATGCCGTCCAGCCGGACGGCGCCGCGCTCCGGGTCGTAGAAGCGCAGCAGGAGTTTGGCGACCGTCGACTTGCCGGCCCCGCTCGCGCCGACCAGGGCCACCGTCTCGCCCGGCTCGGCGCGGAGCGAGAGGTCGCACAGCGCGGCGCGGGCCGTGCCCGGGTAGCGGAACCACACCCCGTCGAAGGCCACCGCCCCGCGCACCCGGGCGGCGCGCAGCGGCCGCGACGGATCGGCCACCTGCGGTTGCTGGTCGAGGAGTTCGATGATGCGCTCGGCGGCGGCCGAGGCCGAGAAGAAGCCGTTGCTGAGCCGCCCGATGCCCTGGATCGGACTGTAGAGCCGGCTCAACAGGGCGACGAAGACGAGGAGTTCACCGAGGGTGAGCCGGCCGTGGACCAACTCCCAGGCGCCCAGCCCGAGCACGATCAGCGCGCCGACCAGCTCCAGCATCTCCACGATCGGCGCGAACAGGGCGCGCAGCCGGGTCGCCGCCATGGTCGCCCGGAACCGCGCCAGGTTCTCCCGCAGGAACCGGTCCTGCTCCCAGTCCTGCCGGTTGTACGCCTGCACCAGCGCGATGTTGCCCAGCGTCTCCTCCGCGAGGGCGCTGACCGAACCGCTGCGGCGCCGCCGCTCCCGGGACGCGTCCTTCACCCTCGTCGAGAACCGGCGGGCGGTGAGCCAGAACAACGGCGCGACCACCAGCGCGGTCAGCGCGAGGTCCCAGCGCAGGTAGAACAGCACCCCCAGGAAGACGGCCAGCTCGGCGACGTACGCGACCGCGTCCAGGACGCCCGAGAGCAGGAAGGTCTCGACCGCCTCGACGTCCGCGGTCAGCCGCGACAGCACGTCGCCGAGCCGCCGTCGCTCGAAGAAGCCCAGCGAGAGGCCCTGCAAGTGCCGGAACACGTCCGCCCGCAGGGCCAGCAGGAAGCGCTCACTGACCCAGGTGGAGAGCGTCTGGTCCGCGAAGTCCAGGGCCCCCGCCACCACGGTCAGCCCGGCGTAGCCGAGCGCGACCGGCAGGAACAGCCCGAACCTGCGCGGCACCAGCACGTCGTCGACGACGATCTTGAACAGCCAGACCATGGCCGCGTCGACGACCGGGCCGAACAGGACGACCACCACCAGCAGGGCCAGCCAGCGCCGGCCCCCGCGGGTGTAGGGCCAGAACCGCCGGAACGTGCGCCGCAGCGACACGGCCGGCGCCGGGGCGACGACCGGATCGGTCCGGCCGTCGCCGTCACCGGTGTCGACGGCCGTCAACCGCCGCAGTGACCACACTCGCTCGTCCTGACCAGGGGACCGGAAGCGGTCCGTCGGTCGTCAGTGCCCGTGCTTGTTCTTGCGGCCGTGACGACGACCGCGACTGGTCGTGTTGTTGGTGTTCCGGTCCTCCTTGTCGTGCCCGCGGTCCTTGCGGGACTGCCGCATCGCCGGCAGGAGGTTGGCGAGGATGCTCATCACTGCCACCTTTCACTCGGTCGTACCCCCACACCGGGAGGTACGGACGGGCGGGCGGGGATGCTCAGCGGTGTTCGGCGCGGGCCCGGTTCGGTCTCCTGACGGGGCCGTTCCCGCGTACGTCACGGGCTCGGCCCCGCCTACGTCACGGGGCCGTTCCGCCCGCCCCGGGGACCGTTACCCAGCCGATGGGCGACCGTGACGCGGCCGGGCGGGGACCGCGACACGGCCCTCCTAGCGTCACTGACGACGCACCGGCCGTACCAGCACCACGGGCCGCGCCCCCGGTGCGCCGTTGGCGGGAACCGCGGTCCCGCCACTGACGCGTCCACCAGAGCCACGAAGGAGACCCCCGCCATGAGCAGGAGCCGTACCGACCGTTCGCCCGCCCGCCGTCTGCTGGCCGTCTGCGCACTGACCGGCGCCGCACTGGTGACCGTCGTCACCGGCGGACAGGCCTGGGCCGACGGCACCCCGCAGCCGGCCCCCGCCAAGCCGTCCGCCGCCCCCTCCAACGCCGCGCCGGGCGGCGCGGCCGTCGGCGGAGTCCGTCCGAGCGCCGCCCCCGCCAAGCCCGGCCAGCCGTCGGCGTCGGCGCCCGAGGGCGCCGCCCCGGCGGTCGCCACCGCCACCGCCACCCCGTCGCACGGCCCGGCCGGCTCCCAGCCGCAGGTCCGCGAGGTGCCGAAGGGCGCCGCCCAGGCCGGTGACGGCTCGGGCGCGACCGACGGCAACGGGCTGATGCTGGTCGGTGGCGGCGCCGTCGCCGCCGTCGGCGCCGGTGCGCTGGGCTTCGCCGTCCTGCGCCGCCGTTCCGGTGCGCGTGGCTGACACCCGTCCCGGGTCCGCCGGGCACCCCGGCGCCCTTCCCCCGCACCCGGCCGGGCGGGGAAGCGGCGCCGGGGTGCCCCCGGCGGCGGGGACCGACCGGCGGGGCGGTCGTGGGCGGCGGCGGGCCGCCCCGCCCGGCCCGAGCCTGCTGCGGCGGAGCGTCTTCGGTACGGCCGGCCTGCTCTGCATCGCCCTCGGCAGCACCCTCGCCCTGTCCGGCCGCGACACCCCGGTGGTGCGGATCGAGACCTCCGGCCACGCCCCGGCGGCCGGTGCCCCCGCCACCGGCCCACCCGCCACCACGCCCACCGCCGGCGCGCCCGCCCCGGTCGGCGCGCCGACCGCCGGTGACCAGCCGCTCGCCCCCTCGCCGCCGAACCGCCTGCTGATCCCCTCGATCGGCGTGGACGCCCCGGTGACCGACCTCGGCCTGAACTCCGACGGCACCGTCCAGGTGCCCTCGGCCGACCACGCCGACCAGGTCGGCTGGTACCGCAACGGCCCCGCCCCGGGCGAGGCCGGCCCCGCCGTCCTGATCGGCCACCTCGACACCAAGAACGGCCCGGCGGTCTTCAAGCGCCTGCCGGAACTCCACGTGGGCGACCGGATCGGGATCCGGCGGGCGGACGGCCGCACCGTCGACTTCACCGTCCGCAGCCTGCTCCAGGCCGCCAAGGACCGCTTCCCCACCGACGCCGTCTACGGCGACACCCCCGGGCCCGCGCTCCGGCTGATCACCTGCGGCGGACGGATCGGCCCGGACGGGCACTGGACGGACAACATCATCGTGCTGGCCGACCCGGCCTGACCGGGCCGGAGCCGGGCCCGGTAGAACTGGGGACGACCACGGGGAGCGACGAACCGACGCCGCGGCCCACCGCGTCCCACTCCGGGACCCGGACGCCCGACCGCCTGACGTCCGACACCTGACGCCGGACGTCCGACGCCCGACCGACCGCCCGCCTGACGTCCGACACCAGACGCCCGGCGTCAGAGGCCCGACCGCGACCGAGGAGGACGAGCACCGACCGTGGCAGCACCGACCCCGCTCCGCCGCCGCCCCGGCGCCGTCCCCGCGGCCGCCCTCGCCGTCCTCGCCGCCCTGACCGCCCTCGGGGTCCTGGCCTTCGGCCGCGCCGCCCCCGGCGGCCTGCGGGACGACGGTCCGCGCCCGGCCGTCGCCCCGCCCAGCCCGTCCGCGGTGGCCAAGCCGCTCTGGCCCGACCTGGCCACCGCGCCGCCGCCGCCCACGTCCCCGACCGACGCCACCTCCCAGGCCCCGCCGCAGCCCGTACCCGACCTGACCGTGCCCGGGCACGACCTCGCCGCCGTCGACGTCCGCGCCCTGCTCGCCAAGGACCCGGCGGTGAGCGCCGAGGAGCGCCGCGCGCTCGACTCCTGCGCCGGGTGCGAGGTGCGGGCCCCCGAGTTCCGCGACCTCACCGGGGACGGCCGGCCCGAGCTGATCACCGCCGTCGCCACCCCCGGGGCCCTCGTGCTGCACGTCTACACGCTCGCCGACGACCGGGTCGTACCGATCCTGCGGGCCCAGGTCCAGCAGATGTCCAGCGCGGCGACCGTCGACTCCGACCTCTGGCTGTACGAGCCGACCACCTACGCCACCCGCACCAGCAGCCACTACCACTGGGACGGGCACCGGCTCGCCCTGGTCGAGCGGCGGGTGGACGGCGTCGGCCTGCTCCCGACCGCCGACCCGGGCGCCGAGGCGACGTC
Organism: Kitasatospora sp. NPDC056076; assembly: GCF_042266305.1. Classification (NCBI taxonomy): domain Bacteria; kingdom Bacillati; phylum Actinomycetota; class Actinomycetes; order Kitasatosporales; family Streptomycetaceae; genus Kitasatospora; species Kitasatospora sp. NPDC056076. Next base: position 58,741 of record NZ_JBHJWG010000001.1, on the reverse strand, counting down.
CGCCGCCGGCCCGGACCGCGTCCCCGTGCCCGTCCCCGGCCCGGCGCGCCCCTCCTCGGGGCCGAAGCAGCCCCCGGCCGCCGGGGTCGCCTCCCCGTCCGCCGCCCGACCCACCTCCCAGCCGTCCGGCCCCGCCGTCGTCCCGGAAGCGAAGCGATGACCACCGCAGCCGCCCCCGCCCAGCCGCACATCCTGCTCGTCGAGGACGACGAGGTGATCCGGGAGGCCACCAGGATGGCCCTGGAGCGCTACGGCTTCCCGGTCACCACCGCCGCCGACGGCCTGGAGGGACTGGAGGCCTTCCACGCCGTCCGCCCCGACCTGCTGCTGCTGGACGTCATGCTGCCGCTGCTCGACGGCGTCGGCCTCTGCCGCCGGATCCGGGAGGAGAGCCAGCTGCCGATCCTGATGATGTCGGCCCGCACCGACCCGGTCGACGTGGTGTCCGGCCTGGAGGCGGGCGCGGACGACTACGTGGTGAAGCCGTTCGAGAGCGCCGTCCTGGTGGCCCGGATCCGTACGGTGCTGCGGCGCGTCCGGGTCGCCCCGGCCGTCGACCCCGGCCCGGCCGCCGCCGTCACCCCGGCCCCCGAGGTCCTCGACGACCCCGTCGCGCCCTCCGCCGCCTCCCTCCGCACCGTCGACGGGCTGCAGGTGGACACCGACAGCATGGAGGTACGGGTCGACGGCCGCCTCGTCCCGCTCACCCCCACCGAACTGCGGCTGCTGCTGGAGTTCACCGCCGCCCCCGGCATCGTGCTGGAACGTTCCGCGCTGCTGGAGCGCGTCTGGGACTACGAGTGGGGCGCCGACACCCGGGTGGTGGACGTCCACGTGCAGCGCCTGCGCGCCAAGATCGGCTCCGGCCGGATCGAGACCGTCCGCGGCTTCGGCTACAAGCTGCGGCGCCCGGCATGACCCTGCGCCGGCCGACCCTGCGGCACACGACCCTGCGGCGCGTACCCCTGCGGCACCTGGCCCTGCGGCGCATATCCCTGCGACACATGGCCCTGCGGCGCATGACCCTGCGCCGGCAGATCGCCACCGCCGTCGCCACCATCTCCGTCCTGGTCGCGGTCACCGTCGGCCTGCTGGTCCACCAGGCGATGATCCGCCAGCACGTCGACCAGGCCCGCACCGCGGCCGCCACCGCCCTCGGCTCCGCGCTGACCGACTACGGCCGCGGCACCCCCGGCCCCGGCGCCGCCGTCGACGACCCGGCCCTCCCCGCCCGGCTGCGCGAACTCGCCGCCACCGGCCGGCAGGGCTCGCTCCTCGCCGCCGACCCGCAGGGCGAGTCGATGTGGGCGGCGGGCCCGGTCCAGGGCGGGGTGCTCTCCGTCCGGGTGGACTTCACCCAGGACCGCCGGGCGATCGCCGACCTGGACCGGATCATCCTGATCACCGTGGTCGCCGCGGTGTTCACCACCGTGCTGGCCGGCGTGCTCGTCGCCGACCGGATCAGCCGCCGCCTGCGCACCGCCGCCACCGCCGCCCGGGGCATCGCGGCCGGCGGCACCGACACCCGGATCGGCGAACTCGTCGACGGCAGGGACGAGGTCGCCGACCTCGCCGCCGCCGTCGACCTGATGTCCCGCACCCTGCACCGCCGCCTCGCCGACGAACAGCGCTTCACCGCCGACGTCGCCCACGAACTGCGCACCCCGCTCACCGGCCTGGTCACCGCCGCCGAACTGCTGCCGCCCGGCCGCCCCACCCAACTGGTGCAGAACCGGGTCCAGGCCCTGCGCGCCCTGGTCGAGGACCTCCTGGAGGTCTCCCGCCTGGACGCCGACGTCGAATCCCCCGACCTCTCCGCCGTCCCGCTGGAACGCGCCGTCCGCCGCACCGTCACCCTCACCGGCCTCGACGTCACCGTCGACATCAGCTCCGACACCACCGGCACCTCCGACACCGCCGACCAGCAGGTCCGCACCGACCTGCGCCGCCTCGACCGCATCCTCGGCAACCTGCTGCTCAACGCCCACCGCCACGGCGCCGGCCCGGTCGAACTCCACGTCGACGGCCGCCGCATCACCGTCCGCGACCACGGCCCCGGCTACCCCGACGACCTCCTCCACCACGGCCCCCAGCGCTTCCGCACCAACGCCCCCGAACGCGGCCGCGGCCACGGCCTCGGCCTCACCATCGCCACCGGCCACACCCGCGTCATCGGCGCGACCCTCACCTTCACCAACCACCCCGCCGGCGGCGCCGTCGCCACCCTCACCCTCCCGCCCGGCTAGGGCTGTCCGGCGTTCAGCGAACTCCCGCCCGGCCACCCCCTGTCCGCCACCGGCGAACTCCCGAACCGCCACAGCCTCTGGATTCCGCCGACGCCGGACGGAACCCTGGTGCCGTGACAACCGGCGCCCCGGGACGACCGGCGCGCCGGGCCCGGGGAGGAGCGGAAGTGACGGACGAGGACGCGGCGTGGCGGCGGCGGGAGGAGCTCAGCCGGCTGGCCGCCTCGCACACGGTCGCCATCGACGCCCCGGGGAGCCTCGGCTCCGGGTTCCTGGTCGCCGAGGACACCGTGCTGACCTGTGCCCACGTCGTCCAGGGCCACCTGGAGGTGACGGTGACGGCCCAGGGCCGCACCCTCGTCGCCGACGTGGGCGCGGTGTTCCCCGAACCCGACCCCGCGGTCCGGGTCCAGGGCTTCCCCGACCTCGCCCTGCTGCACCTCCGGGAGCCGCTGCCACTGCCCGGTGTGTGGCTGGGCGAGCGCGCCCCCCAGGAGGGCACCGAGGTGGTCGTGCACGGATTCAGCCACGAGACCCTGGAGTCGGGCCCGCAGCACGACAGCCTGCGCCTCCACGTGGCCGGCGGGAGCGGGCGGTTCGTCAGGCTCCAGGGCGACCGGGTCGTCGCGGGGTTCAGCGGCGGCCCGGTGCTCGACCTCCGGACCGGCCGGGTGTGCGGGGTGCTCAAGACCTCGCGCGACGACCGGCAGGAGGCGGGCGGCTGGCTGGTCCCGGTCGACGCGGTGCGCGCCCACTTCCCCGCCCTGGCGGAGGCCAACGACGGGCACCACCGGCCCGGCACCGACTGGTGCGACCTCGCGCTGGACCGGGCCGGACGGCAGAACAGGCTGTTCGGACGCGACCGCCCCCGGCCGAGCAGACGTCCGCCGACCCCGGCCCAACTCCTCACCCACGGGGCGATGCCGTTCCTGGACCGCCCGGAACTGGCGGACCTCCGACGGTGGTGCGAGGAGGAGCCCGACCTCCTGCTGCGTCTGCTGCACGCGCCCGGCGGCTCCGGCAAGACCCGGCTCGCCACCGAACTGTGCGGCCTCATGGGCGGGGCGGGCTGGATCGCCGGCGTCGCGGAGCGGAAGGCGCTGGACCGGCCGGAGTGGACCGCGGGGCTCACCGCCGCCCTCGCCGACGGGATCCCCGTACTCGTCGTCTTCGACCACGCCCAGGCCCGGCCGGAGGACGTCTGCGCCCTGCTCGAACACGTCGACCGGTACGGGCCCGACCGGATGCGGCTGCGTGTGCTGCTGCTCGCCCGCGCGGACAAGCCGCTCTGGCAGGCGCTGCAGAGCGGCCTCGACGACGGGGTACTGGCCGACGCGAGCGTGGTCCAGCTCGCCAGGACCGTCCCCGCCCCCGGGGACGCCTCCGTGGCCGCCACCGCCTTCCGGGTCTTCGCCGAGCGGCTCGGCTCCCCGCGACTCACCCCGCCGTCCACCCTGGACGCCCGCGCCGACCGGGAGGGCTCGCTCCTGGGGGTGCTGGCACTCGCGCTGGACGCGGTCCTGACGCTGCGCCAGGGCCGCACCTGGTCCCCGGACGGCGATCCGCTCGAACGGGTCTGCGACCACGAGATCAGGATCTGGCACTCCACGCTCACCTGGTGGGATCCCCGGGAGCAGTCGTTCGCCGGCGAGAGCGGCAGGCTGCTGGCCGCGGGGCTCCTGCTGGTCCCCACGCTGGCCCCCGGCAGGCAACGGGCCGATCTCGTCGCGGTGTTGGAGCAGGTCCACGCGGCGGTCCTCCCGCACCGGCCGGTCCCCGACATGCTCCGCGTCAGCACCGCGCTGTGGGCGGTCTACCCCGCCGAGGGCGGCCAGGTCGCCCCGCTGCGGCCGAACCGGATCGGCGAGGTCCTCGCCCGCCGGGTGCTCAGCACCCCGGAGAGCTCCGGCCACACCCACGCGTACCTCACCGCGCTGCTGTCCCCCGCCCGTACGGACCCCGCCCGTACGGTCCCCACCCGTACGGACCCCGCCCTCGCCGTCCCCGCGCAGGAGCGGTTCGAGGCGGCGAAGGCGGCCGTCGAGGTGCTCGCCCGCGCCCGCGGCTGCACGGACGTGGGCCGGATCGCCGCCCACCCCGCGCACCGCGCCCTGGACGCCGTGCTGGCGCGCGCCGTCGCCGACCGGCCGGACGTGCTCCTGCCCGCGCTGGCGGCGAACGGCGCCCTGCTGCCCCACGCCGAGCCCCTCGCGGCCGTCATGCTGACCGCCCTGGAGTCCTGCGAGCCCCCGCTGCTCACCGCCGTGGAACAGCGGCTGCCCGGCTATCCGTCGAGCATGTCGCCGGTCTCGGTCGTCGTCCTGCGCCGGCTCCTGGAGCTTCCCGACGAGGAGTTCACCGAGGCGGACCAACTGCTGAGGCTGCGCAGGCTGGTCGGCTACAGCCTGCGGCTCGACGACGTCGACCCCGACGGCACCGGCTACAACGGCACCGGCCACGACGCCGACCCCGCCGGCCCCGGCGGCGCGCGGGACACGGCGGCCCTGACCGCGGCCCGGCAGGCCGTCGGGCTCAGTCGCGACCTGGTCCAGCAGACCGGACGCCACCTCCCGGAGTACGCGACGGCGCTCCACAACCTGAGCCTGCTGCTGCACCACGCCGGCCGGACCGTGCCCGCCCTGGAGCAGAGCAGGTCCGCGGTCGCCCACTACGAGGAACTGCTCGCCGACACCGAACCGAGGGACCGGCTGCGGCAGGTCCGGCTGCTCGACACCGCGACCGCGTTGAGCCTCCTCGCCGTACTGCGCCTGGAGGACGGCCAGGTGGACGCGGCCCACGGCGAGGCCGCCCGCAGCGTACGACTGTGCGAGGCGGCCGCTCCGGGGGTCCGACAGGAGGCCACCCTGCTGTCCTGCGTCGAGGTGCTCGCCGAGTGCCACCGGCGGACCGGCCGGACCGCCGAGGCGGTGGCGGCCGGCGAACGGGTCGTCACCCTGCTGCGCGACCTGGCCGAACGGCACCCGGGGCGCTACCTCGCCCGGCTGCCCGACGGGCTGCACCGGCAGGCGCTCGCCCTGATCGGCGCCGGCCGGGACCGGGAGGCGTACCTCGCCATGCGGGAGGCCGCGCACCTGCGCGCCGACCTTCCCGCCGGGGACCGTCAACGCCTCGCGGACCAACGGCAGTCCCTGCGGGTGCTGGTCCAACTCGGTGGCGAGATACGGGAGTTTTCGGCCGAGACGAACTCTTGGGTGGAGCAACTGGCCGCCATGGGAGATCATGGCGAACGGGGCCGTCCCACCGGAGGCCCACCCGACAGCCGGTAGGGAGCGCCATGACCATCGACGACCGGACGTCCGCCACGCCCGCCCCGATCCTGCGCCACGAGGCCGTCGAGGTCTTCGCGAACCGCTTCGGGCAGCTCAACAACGACCTCGTCGTCGGCCCGGGCGGCGCACCCGGCAAGTACCTCCGCTGGCAGTGGGCGCAGACCGGTGTGGTGGTGGTCCCGGTCGGCCCCGAGGGCATCGCCCTGGTGCCCTCGTACCGCTACCCGGTGGGCGCCGTCTCCCTGGAGTTCCCGCGCGGCGGCTGCGAGCCGGGCGAGAGCCCGGAGGAGGCGGCCGCTCGCGAACTCCGGGAGGAGACCGGCCTCTCGGCCTCCTCCGTGCGGACCCTCGGACTGGTGCACGCGGACACCGGGCTGATCGAGACCGGCATCCACGTCTGCTGCGCCACCGTGCTCCCCTCGGAGGAGGGTTCCGCCCGGCCGGAGGCGATGGAGTCGGTGAGCCCGCCGGTCTGGGTCTCCCCGGAGGAGATGGCGGAGTGGCTCCGCGGGGGCCGGATCACCTGCGGGGTCACGCTCGCCGCCTACGCCCTCGCGGCCGCCGACTCCGGCGTGCTGTCCCCGACCGTCAGGGCGTGATCAGCCGCCGAGGGTGATCATCCGGTGCAGCGGGTCGAGGTGCCGCCGCGGCCCCGTCGCCACCCGTACCTCGTCGCCGTCCGGCGCGGCCGCGCCGAACCCGGCCACCACGTCGAGCGAGAGGTCCCGGGCCCCGTCGAGCGGCGCCCCGCGGACTTCGAGGCCCACCCCCAGCCGACCGGTCACCGTGTCCTCGTCCAGCCGGAAGCGCATCAGCCGGGTCTCGCTCCGCAGCCGCGCCCACGCCAGGCCGTCCGTACCGCGGAAGGTGCGCTCGAACGCCTCCAGCATCCACGCGCTGAACTCGCCGACCGACTGCCGCAGCACCGCGTCGTCCGGCCGCAGCCCCCGGCGCACCTGGCCGAGCTCCCGCACCAGGGCGTTCCGGGAGGGCTGCTCGACGGCCTCCAGCACCACCTCCAGGGGGAGTTGGGACAGCAGGAGGTTGTCGAGCATGACAGCGGGCAACCCGGCCTCCTCCACGATCCGGCGGCTCCGCGCGGCCGACAGGGTGCCCGACCCGTCCCGCGGTCCGGCCATGCCGACGTCCAGCACGCCGGGCAGGGCCCGGCGGTAGGACTCGCCCGCCCACTCGTCCACCGACTGCAGCGCGAGGATCAGCTCGGCGCTGCTGCCCGGGTCCTTCACCCGGTACTTGTCCAGCCAGTCCCTGAGCGCCTTGTAGTCGAAGGGCTGCTGGTCGGCGATCCAGCTCCGCGCGTCCTCCAGCGCGGCCCGGGTGCCACCGGTGGCGTGCCGGCTCGCGACGTCGATCCTGGCCAGCACACCGGCCTTGAAGCGCGCCGCCACCGCCGTCCCGTCGTAGCCCACCGCGTGCGCCGCCGACATCGCCGTCAGCCGTGCGACGTAGCCGGGCTCGGGCACGTTCGTCACGTTCCGCCGCCTGTGGTCGTCCCTGATCTCCCGCAGGGTCCTCCCCGCGCGCACCGCGACCCGGATCCGGCCGGACTCCAGCAGCGGGGCGAGGTCCGGCAGTTCCGCGCCCTCCTCCGCCCACGGGACCTGCCGGGCCTCCTCGGCCGAGACCAGCGCCCTGAAGTACCGGTTGTTGAGGCTCTGCGAGTCCCCGATCAACAGGGCGTCGGCGAAGAGCACGTGCAACAGCACCCGGGACCGCAGGTCGGACGCCCGGTCGATCGGCGCCGCGGCGTGCGGCTCCACGTCGGAGAGGTAGATCCGCTCCGTGCCCACCGGCGGCGATTCCGTGCCCATCGGTACCAACCCTTCGCCCCTCCACCGGAGTTCCCGTCGGGGATAATAGGGCGCCGGCCAGCCACCGGCTTCCGGAATCCCGCACTTCGCTTGCGCGGAATCGACGCCATTTTTGGAGGCGGAATGTCGGACCTCGTCCGGGTCGAGACACCCGACGGAGGCACCTTCTGGGCCCGCGTCGAGGACGAGGGCGGCCCCCGCGACGTGGCCTTCCGCGGCCTCACCTACCGGCTCGACGACCTCACGGACACCCTCCATGCCGTCGTGGGCAGCGTCCGCTCGGGCCTGCGGGCCGCCGCCCCGGACGAGTTCACCCTCGAATTCGGCATCGAGCTCTCCGTCAAGTCCGGCCTCCTGGTGAGCGCCGTCGCGGGATCCAGCGGCAAGGCCTCCCTCAAGGTCTCGGCGACCTGGAAGAAGGACGAGGGGACCACCGCCACGGTGCGCCCCGAGGCCGAAGAGGAAGAGACAGAGGAAGCGGAATCGGAATCGGAATCCGAAGAGCCGAAGGAATCGGGCCCACCGGCCGCCGCCACCGATTGACCACGTCCCGCACGGACGCCCCGACGCACGGAGGGGGCGGCGGGGAGAGTGTAGTTGGCGGCGCCCCCCCCGGCCCCGCCCCCGGCCCCCCCGCCGGGTGGGAGACCCCCCCCCCCCCGGACAAAATAAAAAGCCCGCCACCAGGGAC
>NZ_JBHJWG010000001.1:0-50672 GCF_042266305.1 Kitasatospora sp. NPDC056076 | reverse complement strand
TAAGAGCCTACGGAATGGGGCCCCCCGGCCGCCGCCACCTATTCACCACGCCCCCCACGGCCGCCCCCACGCAGGGTGGGCCCGACTCGATCATGATCGAGTCGGCCCCTCCGACGTCTCCGCCACGGAGCCCCCTGTCGGGTTCGAACCGACGACCCCCGCTTTACAAGATCAAGCGCCCTCATCGAGGACCGGCCCGGACGCATCCAGCCCGCCGAATCAGAGTGCTCACGAGGGCGTCCGGATGCATCGGCGTCCTGGCGTGTTGATGTCGGGAAGTGATGTCAGCGCCACCCGGCGCAGGCCCGGCCGGGCGCTCGCAAGTTCGGGGGCCCGACAGCGTGAAGCTGCCGGGCCCGGCGCCAATTAGGCTACGGCGCGCAGGGTTTCGTCGGTGAAGCCGTGCTCGGCCGAGCCCGTGGCGCGCTGGGCCAGCCATCCCGACACGCGTGGACCGCCGTTCACAGCACCACCCTCCCGCTCGGTCCGCACGTGGGTGAACCCGTGCTCCAGGTAGTACCGCTGCAGGCGTTCGTTCGTGGTCCAGGCGTCCAGCCGGAGCCAAACGGCACCCTCGTTGGCGGCGCGCTCGCCAGCCCAGTTCAGGAGGCGTCCGCCGATGTCGTGGCCGGCGTAGGCGCGCGACACGGTCAGCTTGTTGACGAACCGGGACGGCTCGGCGAGCTCGGCGGCGGTCCAGAGCCCCGGCTCGGCCTCCGGGGTCACCGTTATGGTTCCGGCCGTCTCCGCGCCGTCGCGCAGCATGAAGACGACGCCGGCGTCGATCGTGGCCAGCAGCTTGTCGGCGGGGTAGCCGCGGCTCCATTGGTCACTTCCAAGAGTCTGGAGCCAGGCGCCCGCTTCGCGTCGAAAGGCGAGCAGGTGCTCAAGGTCAGCAGGCCTGGCGGTCTCGATGATCACTTCTCGCCGTCCAGAGCAGCCAGGTTGCCGATCTCGTAGTTCATGTGGTTCAGATCCCCGCGAAGCGTCGTGGTCGTGCAGCGGATCGGCTGGTCTGAGGAGTAGCCGGTGCGGCGCCAGACGAGGACCGGAACACCGGAGCCCGTCTGGAGCAGCCTGCTCTCCTCAGGCGTGGGCATCCGGGTCGAGATGTCATCGAAGTAGCCCACCTGCTCAACCCCGATGCCCGCCAGATACCGGGTCGTCCCCTCGTCGATGTCCCCCGGTTCGGCCAGACGCGGAGCCCTCTCGACCAGCCACATCGGGTAGTTCGTGGCCTGAGTCGACCACGGCACCCCGTCTACGAAGCGGTGGCAGAAGCGCAGAACCGTCGTTGCCCCCTCCGAGATGCGGAGCTGCCCTGCCACCTCGGCGGGCGCAGGCTGCATCTCGACGCGGAAGGTCTGGTGCGGCTGACGACCGGCTTGGGTCACGTCGGTGCTGTAGGCATCCCCGTTCTGAGGGAACGTCAGGTTCTCGAAGCGCGATGCGTTCAGGTTGAAGACCTCATGCGACCTGACCTCGTAGGCGAGTCCCTGGCTGGGTGCGATGAGGCCCTCAGAGACGAGCACGTTCAGGCCCGAACGGACGGTGTTCCGGGAGACGTCGAAGCGCTCACAGAGGTCGCGCTCGGACGGTAGGCGGGCGCCGGGCGTGAAAGCTCCAGAGCTGATCTCGTTCCGGAGGGTGTCGGCCACGCGACGGTACAGCGGCTGGGTGCTCATACCTCCATCATGACGCATCCAGTCAACTGGTCCCTACATGTTGGACCAGGGGACTTGACGATTGCGCTCTGTGAGGGCAGCATCATGTTCTGCAGCTGGTACCTACCAGTTGAGCCAGAGGCTCAATGGGGACAAGATGCACGTGCTGGGTTGCGCCTAAAGACGGGCGCGACCTGCACAAATGCACCACCGACAACTCAAGAGAGTGATCCACCACCGCAGTCCTTCCGTGACCACGCCGGTCGGGGTGAGTGGAGACCAGTCGGCAGAGAAGGGGCGCACGCCCTGACACCTCGGCCCGCCCTTAAGACGGCGGCCGTACATGGGACACGCAGCCGACTGAGAGGAGCTACTGGCCTCTCGAAAGAACGACGCGGCGACATTGAGCCGGCGACGACCTCCGGAAGGGATCTCCCCGGAGCGAGCCAGGACCGCGTCCAGAGACCAACCCCCAGCTTCACCAGTGACCACGGCCCTCGACACCCCCTCGCATCCATGACTGCGGGCCGGTGCCGGGGGTCGTGGCTACTCGTGTCGTTCGAGTGGCCCGGGCCCCAACGAGACGGGCCGCCGCGCTCCGGCCAAGGAACGCGCGGCGGCCCTCGGGCCCGCCCCCATGGAGGAGAGGTAGACCCGTGAAGGACATGGTTGCAGCCCAGACGGCCGCGACGAAGGACGAGCTCTCGGAGCTGGCGCTCGGCGTGGACTCGGAGCTGTTCATCGGGGTCCCCGGCGAGAGCGAGATCGAGCGTGCGGCCCGGATGGACGCCGCGGCCGACATCGTGGCGGACCTGCGCCGGGCGGACCCGCTGCTGGCCGCCTACGCCGAGCGCCTGCTGAGCATGGCGCCGGTGCCGCTGCGGCGCCCCGCGATGATCCGCCGCACCGCCCACGTCGGGCGGGTGGCCGCGTGATGGCGGGCCGCGCGCTCACGGTGCTCACAGCCGCTCACCGCTCGCTCACGAAGCGCTCACGGGGCGCCGGGCGGTGGTCGCGGTGAGGGTACCGACGAGCCTGGAACAGATCCGCTCGGCCGAGAAGGCGTTGGCCGTGGGGACGTGGACGATCACGCTGGGCGCGGTCCTGTACAGCATGCTCACGGTGACCCCATTGATGTCCGGACACAGCCCGAAGGGGTGGGAGTGGACGGCTCCGATCCTGCCGCTGGTCGTGGACGCGGCGGTGGTGATCGTGGTCCGCATGGACAGCACGCTCGCCCGCCTCGACGGCGACGGCGGCCGGTGGCCGGTCGTGCTGCGCTGGATGACCGGCGCCATGACGGTGCTGCTCAACGTGGGTCAATCCGCCCTGGACCACGATCGGGTCGGGGTAGCGGTCCACGCGGTGGCACCGCTGCTGCTGATCGTCACGGCGGAAACCTCGCTCGCCTACCGGCGGGCGATCGCCACCGCGCTGGCCGCACGAGCGGCCCGTGAGCGCGATGAGCGAGCCGAGCGCGACCGCCGTCAGGAGGAGCGCCGGAAGCAGGAACGCGAGGACCGGCTAGCCGACTTCGCCCGGGCCGAACAGCGTGACCGTGAGCGCCATGAGCGCGAGCAGCAGACGGCCCGCGAGCAGCGTGAGCACGAGCAGCGCATGGCCCGCGAGGAACGCGACGAACGGGCCCTCCGAGAGGCCGCCGACCGCGACGAACGGCAGCGCCGACAGGACGCCGAGCAGCGTAACCGTGAGCGCCGTGAGCGCGAGGTGAGCGAGCGTGAGCGCCGTGAGCGCGAGCGTGAGCAGGACGCCGAGCGGGAGATCGAGCGACTCCGGAAGGAACTCCTCACCGCCCCCGCCGTCGACGAGCGGCTGACCGAGGAGCAGGCCCGGATGAAGGTCCAGGACTGCGTCGTGGCCCGCATCCCGCAGCGCCGGGCGGTCGACCTGACCGGCTGGTCCGCCGGATGGGTCGCCGCCCTCTACAAGGAACTGCGCCCGGCCGAGCACGCCGGTCCCGCCGCCCTCGCGGCCTGAACCACCCTCCCCTGACCTGCTCCGCTGATCCTCAGCAAGGAGAACCCAGTCATGGCCCTGACCAGTATCGACGTCATCTCGTTCGGCTACGGGCACAGTGCCCCGCCCGTGGCCGACGTGACCCTCGACCTGCGGCTCCACTTCAAGGACCCGCACGTCGACCCGGCGCTGCGCGACCTGACGGCGGCCGACATGTCCGTGCGGCGGGCGGTCCTGACCACCCCGGGCATCCGGGAGCTGATCGCCGCCACCGCGCTGGTGGCCGACGCCTACGAGGCCGGACCGATCGAGGCGCCGCTGACCATCGCCGTCGGCTGCGTGGGCGGGCGCCACCGCGCCGCCACCGTCGCCATGGCCCTCGCCAACCGCCTGTCCAAGACCGGCGTGCCCGTTCGCCTCACCCACCGCGACCTGGCCAAGCCGACCGTCAAGCGTTGAAGGAGCCCAGCATGACCACCAGTCGAGCGGCCCGCTTCGCCGCCGCCTACGCCCTGCTCCGGGGTTCGGCGGACATCGCGGACCACTGGATCCAGAGCGACCACCAGGCCACCACCAAGGGCCAGGACGGGGCGGCCGGCCGCTGGGCCTGCGCCGCGCACGTCGCCTCCTACACCGCCGTCCAGGGCGCCGTTCTGCTCGGCGGCGCCCGCCTGCTGGGCCTGCGGTTGCGTCCCGGCCCGGTGGCCGCCGCGCTGGCGCTCAGCGCGGCCAGCCACTACGTCGCCGACCGGCGCGCGCCTCTGCGCCGCGTTGCGGACGCCACCGGCAAGGGTGCCTTCGTGCGGATGGCCGACCACGGCCTGAACGGCGCCTACCTGCTCGATCAGGCCTGGCACCACGCCTTCGAGACCTGCGCCGCCCTGATCGTCTCGGCCTGACGGCTGCCTGTCCTCGCCCGCCCCGTTCACGGGTCGGGTGGGGGCGGGGAGCCGGGACAGTCCCGGCCCGCAGGGGAGGCACCGCAATGAGCGTGAACACCACGTCGCCGAACAGCGGCGCGAACAACGCCGGCGGCAACAACAACCGCAACGGCTTCGGCTCCGGGGCGACGTTCGCCCCGGGGATCAGCATCAACCTCAACAAGACCACCAACGGTGGCGGTGGCGGCGCCCCGCGGCCGGGCGCCGCCGCGAACCCCGGCACCGGCGTGGACCGCACCTCGCCCCTGGTCCTGCCGGAGCCCGCGTTCTACTCGGCCGCCGACGTGCGCTCCTACTGCGAGGCGCTGCGCGCGTTCGCCGCCTACTCCGCGATCGAGGTGGAGGTGGGGGCCGAGATCCTCAAGGCCGCGCTGGAGCAGGCCCCGCCCGTCCCGGGCGACCACGCGTTCAAGGCGAAGATGCGCGCCCGCGCCGTCGCCAAGAAGGTCTCCAAGGCCGCCGACGCCCTCGCCGACGCCGCCAAGGACGCCGCCGGCGCCTGGGCCGCCTTCCAGCGCGAGTACGCCGACGTCATGACCCCCCGCCCCGCGCAGCAGCAACGCCGCCCGTTCCAGTTCTGAGAGGAAGCCACGCCATGTCGAAGAGGGACAGCACCGACCCGGAGCTGCAGCACCGGGAGAACCTGGAAGGCGCCAGCACCGGCAAGCAGGTGCTGGCGTGGCTGGCGCACCGGGCCAAGCCCTACACCCCGCCGTGGATCCTGACCGGCATGGTCGGGATCGCCGGGTCCGCCGGGTCCCTGGAGTGGCAGGGCTCGGCGGCGGCCGGCGTCGGCCTCACCCTGGGCTCCGTCGCGCTGACCGGCATGACCTGGTGGGCGGGCAAGCGCACGGGCCCGCAGCGGCGTCTGCACTCCGCCGTGACCGTGGCCGCGGCTTCGGCGTGGGTGACCGGGGCCGCGCTCGCCGGACCGACGGCCGGGCCGCTGCCGGACGCCTTCCTGATGGGCGGCCCGGTCGTGGCCCTGTCCTGGAACATCCGCCAGGTCATGCGCCGCAACCCCGACGCCGTCCAGGCCGCCGACAACGCGGACGGCTCGCTGCTGGAGAAGGTCAAGCTCGCCGGAGCGAAGATCCGCAAGACCGAGGTGGAGCCGAACCGCGTCACCGCCGAACTCACCCTCCCTGCTGGGGAGATGACCAACGAGGACGTCACCCGGGCGCTGCCGAACATCGCGTCGGGCCTGGACGTCGCCCCGACCGCCGTGCGCTACCTGCCCGACCCCGACTCCGCCCGGCGCGGTGAGCTGGTCGTGGTGCCCCGGGACATGCTCGCCGAGGTGGTCGAGTGGGAGATGCCCACCAACGTCGGCGGCTCCATCGCCGAGCCGCTGGTCATCGGCCGCTACGACGACGGCTCCCCGCTCATGCTGTGGCTGCCCGGCGACCCGGAGGCCGGCCGCAACGGCACCCACCTGGGGATCTTCGGCATGACCGGCTCCGGCAAGGGCGACGGCGCGCTCAACGTTCTCACCGAGATCATGGGCCGCCGGGACGTCATCGTCTGGCTGTCCGACCCCAAGAGCTTCCAGGACTTCGGCCCGCTGCGGCCGGGCCTGGACTGGGCCGTCGAGGGTGGCGCCGAGACCGAGACCATGGTCTCCGCGTTCCAGGCCGTCATCCCCGCCCGGACCCGCTGGCTCGGCGCCCACGGCTACCGCCAGTGGGTCCCCGCGGCTGCCGAGCAGCAGGACGACCCCGGGCACTCGTGCCAGAAGGGCCGGGCCTGCGGCTGCCCCGGGATGCCGTTCCTGGTCGGCTGGTTCGAGGAGGCCGCCGCCACCATCCGGTTCATGGGCGACGAGGGCTTCACCGAGATCGCCCAGCTCGCCCGCGCCGCCGGCGCCGCCCTGGTCATCTCCCTCCAGCGGCCCAGCCACGACCAGATCAGCACCAGCACCCGGGCCAGCCTGCCGTCGGCCCTGGTGTTCGGCCTGGACGCCCGGGACGAGGGCATGGCCCTGCCCGGCCCGGTCCTGGACGCCGGCGCCCACCCCGGCGCCTGGGCCAACCGCCGCCCCGGCTACTGCTACCTCGTCACCCCGGGCGTCGAAGAGCAGCGCTACAGCTCCCCCGGCCGCACCTTCCGCTTCACCGGCAAAGCCGCCCGCGTCATGGAACAGCTCGCCGCCTGGGCGGTGCGCAACGGCGCCCGCGTCGATCCCGTCACCGCGAAGGCCGCCGCCGCCACCGCCGGCAAGGCCTACACCGACCGCCACCAGGGCACCGCCGACGAGGACGAGGACAGCGTGTACGCCACCCCGGACAACGACGGCGACGCCCACGCCGACGCCGACGGGCGGGTGGACCCGGAGGACGCCGACCTGGACCCGCAGGCCGAACTCCCCCCGGTCCCCGACAGCATGGCCGGCATCGCCTTCGGCCCCGAGTCGGCTGACCCGGACTTCACCCCCGAGGAAGCCCGGGCCGCCATGGACGCCATCGTGGCCGCCTTCGAGCAGGCCGGCGTGATGGTGATCGGCCCGAAGGACGTCATGGAGCAGGCCGCCCAGTTCGGCCGCTCCCGCCCGTGGGTCTCCGGTGAGTTCCGCCGCCTCGTGGACGAGGGCCGGTTGGTGGCCACCGCGAAGGGCGGCCGGTACCGGATCGTCCCCTCCCCGGCGCTGGTCTGACACCCCCTGACACCTGACACCCCCTGACACCCATTCCCCTAGGCAGACGGGGTGTCAGACGGCCCCTGACACCGTCTGACACCCCGCTCTGACGCCTGCCCTGACACCTCCTGACGGGAGACGCACCGTGGACCACATCGCCCCGCAGCCCGCCGTCCCCACGGTGCTCTACACCCCGGACGGCACCCCCTACTACGCCCACCAGCCCGCCCCCGCGCCCCTCGCCCTCTACCACCCGCCCACCCCGCTCCCCGCGCCGATCCACCACCCCGGGCTCACCTACCTGCCCGCCCCGGTGGCCCCCGCCCCGCTCCCGGCGACGGCCGCCGTTCCGGCCCGGGACCCATGGCCCGCCCGCCTGCTCGCCGGCGGCATCGGCATCGGCGCCGGCGGACTCGGGCTCGGCTTCCTGCTCCAGACCCTCGCCGCCGCCACCACCGGCCTCGGCCTGCTCGTCGCCGCCCTCGGCGTCCTCTACCTCCTCAAGAACAGCGGAGGCGGGGGCGGCCGGGGCGGCGGGGGCGCCGTGAACGTGAGCGTCAACATCACCAACCGCAACCGCTGACCTTGGAGAACCCCATGTCCTACTGCGACGACTGCGCGTCCGACGACTGCCCCGGCCACGAGTGGTGCGAGGAGTGCAGCGAAGAGATCTGCAACGAGTGCGGCGGCTGCGACTGCGACGACTCGTACTGCCCCGGCTACGTCGCCCACCAGACCGGCCAGGAGTACTGACCTGCCCGACCGGCCGTGCCACCCGAACCGCCGCCGCAGCCAGCGACGGGGCCCGGGCGGTGCGGGGGACCGGACAGACCGGACCCGCCAAGCCCTGGAGGCGCCCCGTGTTCACCACCCGCCAGACGGCCTCCCAGCACATCGGGAGCCGCACCTACCAGGCCGACGCCACCGCCTACGACGACAACGCCGACACCGGTCACCGGGCGTGGGTGCTGCTCGACGGCATCGGCGACCGCGTCCACACCGCGGCCTGGGTCCGCACCACCTCCCTCGCGCTCGCGCGGGCGGCGGCCCGACTCGGCGACCCCGGCGCCGCCATCCGCCAGATTCGGCCCGTTCTCCACGCCGACCGGGCCACCCTGAACCACCCGCGCGACTGGCCGGCCGACGCTGCCGCAATCGTCGCCGTCCTCACCCCCGCCGGCCGCCTGCACATCGCCTGGGCCGGGGACTGCCGCGCCTACCTCGCCGAACGGGGCCGAGCCCACCTCCTCACGGTCGACCACAACGAGGCCACCACCAGCCGCCGGGAGGGCCGCGACCCCGAGCCCGCCGACAGCGACCGACTGACCTCGTCGCTGTGCCACCTCACCGGCCGCGTCGACACTGTCACCGTGGACTTCGGCCCCCGTCCCGGGCTGCGGCGCCTCCTGCTCGCCTCGGACGGCGCCTACCTGCCGCACGAGCAGGCCGGTACCCTGCCCCCGCCCAGCCCGGACGGCTCCCCCCGGCACCGCGACGGGCGTGCCGTCCCGGCCCCGCTTCTCGCCGGCGCCCCTGGGCCCGTCGCCCGCCGGATCACCGACCTCGCCGTGCGCGCCGACCCCACCGGGGCCGATAACGCCACCGCCCTGGTCATCGACCTGCACCCCGTCCGCTAGCCCGCCCGGCGCGCGGTGCTTCTGGACTGGCGCGACGCCCGCCATTACGACCGCACCGGCGACCGCCCGTGCCGCTGGTGCGGTCGCCCCACCCCGCTGCGGGACGACCACCGCAGGCCTTCCCACAAGGTCTGCGCCGAGGCGAACGCGGCGAACGACAACGGCGGCCCCCTTCCGCCAAGAACCGGGGCCGCCGCCAATCCAGCACACAACTGGAGGAGTCCAGCATGACCCATCTGCCCCCGATCCGGGGAGAGCACCTGTCCACCGCGCTCTCCCTGGCCGCCGACGGCGTGCCTGCCTTGCCCTTGCGGGCCGGGAAGGCCACGTTCGGCAACTGCCGGCGCTGCAGCGGCAACGCGTGCGGCGGCCGGCCGAACATGAAGACCCCCGGCCCATGTGCCTGCCCGAAGCCGTGCCACGGCTGGGCCGCCGCCACCACCGACCCCGACGTCCTCACCTCCCCCGCCTGGGCGCGGGCGTGGCGCGAGGCGGCGGCGGTGGCCTACCACCCCGGCGGCGCCGGGTGGACCGTCGTCGACCTCGACAACACCGAGGCCATCGCCTGGGCCCGCGAGACCCTGCCCGCCACCCGGATCGTGCGCACCACTCGGGGAGAGCACTGGATTTACCAGGGCGTCATGCCCTCGCGGAACGCGGTCCGGCCCGACGTGGACATCAAGTCGGCCATGCAGTACGCCCGGTGGCTCGGCCCCGGCACCGGCACCATCACCACCCTGCCGGACGCCGTACGCGACCTGGTTGTGAAGCAGCCTGCTCCGGTCCGGCCCGTGACCGTTCCCGCTCCGGCCGCCGGCGGGGCGTGCCCGCACCGCACCCCGGCCTACCTGAACCGCGGACTCGCCATGGCCGAGCAGCGCATCACCGAGGCGCCCAGCGCGGTGCACGCCACGGTGTTCGCGACGTTCCTCGCCGTGCTCTCCACCCACGGCCGGTGCGGGTGCCTGACCGAGGCGCACACCGAGCGGCTGTTCGCCGCCGCGCAGGCCAAGGGCGAATCGCCCCGGCACTGCGCCGACGCATGGGCCAACGCCCTTGCCAGGTTGGGGATGTAGCCGTGGCCGAGGACGAGAAGACCCCGGCGCGTGAGGTCGTCGCCGACTACGCCCGCCAGCACTTCCGGTACTTCCGCACCACCGACGGCGCCGTGTACGCCCAGCGCACCGGCCACCCCGTGGCCCGGCCGATCCGCTCCCAGGGCACCACCGGCAGCCACCGCCAGGAACTCATGGCCGGCCTGTTCAAGGACGGGCGCGGCGTCTTCAACGGCACCGCCATCAAGGAGGCGTTGGACTTGATCGAAGCGCTCGCACTGACCGAGGACGTGCAGCCCGTCCACATCCGGGTCGCTCCCGGGTTCGACGGCGCCACGTGGCTCGACCTCGGCCGGGCCGACGGGCAGTCCGTGCGCATCCACCCCACGGGCTGGGACATCACCGTCCCGGACCCGCGTGAGGTGTGCTGGCGGCGCACCCAGCTCACTGGCGAACTCCCCCTGCCCGCCCGGGACACCGACGGCAAGGGCATCGACCTGCTGCTCCGGCTGACGAACTTCGCCGACGCGGCAACCGAGTGCCTCGCGATCGCCTGGCTGATCGGCTGCCTGGGGCCGTCCGTGCCCGTGCCCGCCCCGTTCCTCACCGGCCCGCAGGGCGCTGGCAAGTCCACTGGCGGCCGGATGCTGGTGCGGATCATCGAGGGCATGAGCGGCGACCTGCGCCGGGCCCCGAAAGGCGAGGAAGACCTGATCGCCGCCGTGGCGGCCGGGTGGGTCACCGCCCTGGACAACCTCTCCCACATGGGCCCGGACCTGTCCGACGCCATGTGCTGCATCGTCACCGGCGCCGAGTCCGTCAAGCGCGCCCTGTTCACCGACGGGGACGTCCACCGCTCCGCCTACCGCCGGCCGCTGCTGCTGACCGGCATCGACGTCGGCGTCATCCGGCCCGACCTCGCCGAACGCCTGCTGCCCCTGCGGCTGGAACGCCCCAGCATCCGGCGCACCGAGGCGGAGCTGTGGGCGGAGTACGCGGAGGTGCTGCCCGTCGTCCTCGGGTCCCTGCTCGACCTCGCGGTCAAGGTCCGCGCCGCCGAAGCCGAGACCCCGACCGACCTGCGCATGGCCGACTTCGCGCACCTGTGCGCGCAGCTCGACGCCGCGACCGGCTTCGGATCGCTCGCCGCCTACCGGGCCAGCCTGGACGACCTCAACGACGACGTCATCGAGGGCGACCTGTTGGCGCAGACCGTCCTCCAGCACGCCGAGACCATCGCCCCGGGACAGGCGCAGCGCATGTCGTCCACGGAGTGGCTGCAGTGCCTCAGCCGCCTCTACAGCGGCGACGAACTCCGCCCCCTGCCCAAAGGCTGGCCGACCACCGGCAAGGTGCTGTCCGACCGGCTCAAGCGCTTGCAGCCCACCCTCGCGGCCCGGGGCGTCCTCATCGACTCCGGCCGTACGAAGGAACGCCGCTACCTCGAAATGGCCCGACCGGCGGCCCCCGTCGAGCATGAGCAGACCCGGCTGCTCTGACCCCCACGGACAAGCAAGAAGAGCACCCGGCTCCGTCCCGGACGGGTGCTCTTCTTGCTTGTCGGCGAAGCCGCCTGAGAATCGCGCCGCGCAGCGGCTCCTTCTTCACGCTCTAAGGCACGCCTAACTACAACAACAGCCCCCTCCTTTTCCTAAGTAGGAAGACGCTGCGTCACCTGCGTCACACGGGCCCGGAAACGGCCCCTGACCTGCGCCGAAGAGGGTGACGCAGACGACGGCCGCTGCGTCATCCTGCGTCACCTGCGTCACCTCGATGACGCGGCCGATGACGCACCGGTGACGCAGACCCCGCTCACTGCGTCACGCAAAACCGCAGGTCACAGACCCGAATGACGCAGATGACGCGATGACGCAGAAATCCGCACCTCGGACAAACCCGCACCACGAGAGGCCCCACGCCACCGCCCAGGGAGCACACGTGAGCACCATCCCGCCCCTCGCTCTGGAAGTCCCGGAAGTCATGGAGGCGCTGCGGCTGAGCCGCAGCAAGGTCTACGACCTCATCCGCTCGAAGAAGCTCGCGAGCTTCAAAGAGGGCGCCTCCCGCCGCATCCCCGTGACCGCCCTGCACGACTACGTCCGCACCAAGATGGAGGAAGCCGCCTGATGGTGAAGAAGCGCAACCCCAATGGCGCCGGCACCGTGACCCTGCGCAAGGACGGCCGGTACCAGGCCGCCGTCTACGTCCCCCAGCCCGACGGCACCCGGGCACGCAAGTTCGTCTACGGCAAGACCTGGACGGAGTGCGACGAGAAGCGCCAGGAACTCGTCCGACGCGATCGGCAGGGCGTCCCGACGCCCACCCGGTCGGCCAAGCTCGCCGAGTGGCTCCCCTACTGGCTGGAGCACTTCATCAAGCCCCAGCGCAAGCGGACGACGTACGACAAGTACGAGATGCACATCCGACTTCACCTCGTGCCGGTGCTCGGCTCGAAGAGCCTGGAGAAGCTCGGCACCGCCGACGTCCGCAAGCTCATCAGCATCGTGACCAAGAAGGTGTCGACGGCCACCGCCAAGGAGACGCACCTCGTGCTCCGCACGGCGCTCTCCGCCGCCGTGCGGGACGAACTGATCACCCGCAACGTCGCCAAGCTCGTCCAAGCCCCGCGAGTGGAGTACCGAGTGACCAAGCCCTGGAGCCTCGACGACACGCTGGTCTTCCTGGAGGGATCCCGGCAGGACCCGCTGTACGCCGCGTTCGTCCTCGCCGTTGCGCTCGGCCTGCGGCGGGGGGAGATCCTCGGGCTGCACTGGTCCGACATCGACCTGGAGAACCGCACCCTGACCGTCCGGCGCCAACTCCAGCGCCGGGATGGCGAGTTGTACGAGGACACCCCGAAGTCGCGCCGCCAGCGAGTCATCCCGCTCCCGATGATGTGCGTCGCTCCCCTTCGTTGGCAGCGCCTGCGGCAGGCCGAGCAGCGACGCCAGCGGCTGGCGGCGGGGAAGGACTGGCCGGAGTCCGGCTCCGTCTTCACCACGGCGACGGGCCAGCCGATCGAGCCGCGGAACCTCACCCGCTCGTTCACGCGGGTCGCAAAGGCCGAGTCCCTGCCGCCGATCCGGCTGCACGACACCCGGCACGGGTGCGCGACGCTCCTGTCCGCCGCCGGCGTCGCGCCCCGGGACCTGATGGCGATCCTCGGCCACAGCCAGATCGCCGTCACGATGGAGATCTACACGCACGTGGTGCAGGAGAGGCAGCGCGAGGCGATGAGCCACATGGACCGCCTGTTGAAGCGCCGCCGCAAGACCGACTGATGTCATCCGGAGATGTCAGAACGCCCCGGGCCGATCACGGCCCGGGGCGTTCTGCGTTCTTCGGCGCTCTGACCTGCGCCGGAAGCTGAGCCCCCTGTCGGGTTCGAACCGACGACCCCCGCTTTACAAGGACAGTCGTTCGACACCTGGCGTGACCTGCGGCTCGTCCACCCTGCCGGTTCCCGGGTTGCCTCGCCGCCGGCACCCGCGATTCGCCGCCACGTACCGCCCGTTCTGGCACGCCTGTGGCACGGCGTTACACTGCGAATGCCCTGCGTCGGTCGATGCCCACACCCCTAAGCGTCGGCCTGTTGTGGAGGGGACCAGCCGTGTTCGAGCCGGGCCAGGGTGGGGTGAAACCGCCATGGCAGCTGGCCTGCGGCCATGATTCGGGCTGAGCGGGTGGTCCCCTCCTCGATCGGGCAGCTTCGCCGCACCCGGGTTCTCCTGGGGCCGCCAAGGCTCACCCGGTGACGCTTGCGCTTGGCCTTGGCGGCCCCAGGAGGTTCCGGGTACGCCCTTGGGTGACCGGTCGATGAGGGGGCCTCCCGCGACCCGCCCACGATCACCCCGTCGAAGCCGCACCCAGGAGCATGCCCCTGGTCCCCTCCGAGGAGGGCCGGGGTTTGGGGCGGCGCCCCATGGCTCTGATGCTCGTTGCGCGACCCCGGGCCGCGGTCATCGGCGGGGTGGGTTCTGAGCTGCACCTTGCGCTCCCTCCTCCGCTGCGGGGGAAGTCTTGTCTTGTCCGTACCCGCCCCGGCCTTAGCTTTCCGCCCATCGGGCGCGGCCGCCGACGGCGAAGCCCCAGCCGGGGCGCAGACAGGAGGCGGGGCGCGCGCCGGAGAAGGCCGGCGCCGCCGCGCTTTGCGCGGTCACCCCGAACCTTGTGTGAGGCTGCTGTTCCAGTAGTTCAGGAGGCCGGGAATCAACGCCGGATCTCAGATCCGCCGTGATGTGCCTTCCCCTTGGGCTCCGCCCACCTCCCGCCGAGCGGAGCGAGGTGCTTGAATCAGTAGAGAAACTCGTAACAGCGATCCTCACCCCCACACCTCCTCACTCCCCGTCTGCTCCCTGCCTCGGGGCCGGGTCGGCCGCCTATCATCGGCAAGCTCTGATCTGACTGCTGTTCACATCTCGGTCCGGGGGCCATGGATACGATCACCCAGCTAGTGACCATCGCCGCTGTCGTGCTCGGCGGGTTGACCACGTACGCGACGAACAACCTGATGGAGCGGAGCAAGCGTCGGGACGGGCTCCGAACACGCTGGGATGAGAGGAAGTTGGACGCCTACGTCGAGTACGTTGCTGCCGTTCGGGCCTGCATCTACGCGGCCGTGTTGGCCTACGAGGTGGCCCAGGATCTCCGGTCAATGCCTCGCACCGAGCATGAGCTGTTGATCGACCTCACCGAATGCGAACGCCGCCGGGCACTGGCATTTGAGCGGTTGATGATGCTGGCCGGGGAGCCTGTCATCGAAGCTGGCCACGCCGTGAACGTCGCGACACTTGAGATCGACTGGCGGGCCCGCGGACTGGTGAACGGCACCCTCGTGGAATGGCGTGAGCTGCATGCCGAGGCGTTCCGGGCGATCAACGCGTTCCACGATGAGGCTCGCGCTGACCTCGGTGTCAACGGGCTCTTCGCCCATCGTCGGCACTCCGATCGAGGCCTGATCCTGCCCACCCCTCGCTCCTCGACGCCGGCCGATCCGGAGTAGAGACAGCTCGGCCCCGACAACGGGTTCTGTCCGTCGCCGGGGCCCGGTGAGGCCAAAGCCGTCAGGCCGCCTCGAACCGCCAGGTGTCCAGGGCGAGAAGCGACTCGGCCCGGGCCTGGATGACCGCCATGCGGGCCGCGCGCTCGATCTCCTGGCTGTGCGCCGCTTGGTGCGTGCTCTGCCCAGGCCACTTGCGGTACAGGAGACCGGTCTCCTCGATGAACCACCCACGGCTGACCGCGTTGAGCGCCAGTAGGAGCCCTGTGTCCTCAGACGCCGGGAGCGCCATCCACCCGCCGAGCGCGAGCAGCAGGTCTCGCCGGACGCACAGCGTCGCCGGGTGCACCTGAGCACGGAAGTCGTGGGCCTTCCAGTGGGCCAGCACCTCGCCCCGCTCGATTGGCCCAGCCGGCGGGTCCTGGTCGAAGCCGACCGTGCTGCCGTCCGGCAAGAGGTCGAGCACGCGCGATGTCGTCCACGCCACATCCGGCCGACTGGTCAGCACCGCAACGTCACGAGCGAGCGCGCCTGCGGGAAGCTGGTCGTCGGCATCGAGCACCTTCACGAACTGTCCGGTGGCCCGCGACAGGCCCATGGTCCGCGCCATGCCCGCCCGACCGTGCCGCCCCTGGCCGAAGCTGATGCGCGCATCGTCCGGAACGTGCGGGGCCACGTCGTCCGTCTCGCCGTCCTGTTGGATCACCCACTGCCAGTCCCACCCGGCAGGAAGATCCTGGTCGAGCAGCGACTTGTAGGCGTCTCCCAGATACTCGGCGCTCGGTCCGTGGACGGCCGTGATGACGGTTACGAGATTGGTCATGCTCACCACCTGCTCAGCTGGGTCGTGTAGACCATCTCGGTGCGGTCGCCGGGCAGCGTTACGTCGGCGATCTCCACCACGCGGTCCGTCGTGTCGATGCAAGTCTTCCGGAGAACGATCACCGACACACCCACCGGCAGACCGAGTTCTTCCGTCTCCTCCGGCGTCGGCGGCCGGGCCCGGAAGGTCTCCACGATGTGGTCCAGCTCGATGCCGACGGTGAAGAGCTGGTTCTGCGTCCCGCCGGGCCACGGCTCCTGGTCCTCGCGGAGCAGGTCAGGGTTCCCGGAGATCAGGTCCAGGAGCAGGTACGACCGGGACACGTTGAACGGTGCCCGCTCCTCGCTGTAGCGGGTGCGGTAGGTGCGTTCCAGCAGCGTGGTTCCCTCGGGCACCCCGAAGGCTGCCGCGAGATCGGTGCTCGCCGGGATCTGCGCGTACTTGGCGTCGAACACGAGGTCGTTCACCGTGAGCCCGGTGTCGTGCTCGGTGGCGCCGGTCTTCAGCCGCTCTGCCTCGGGCTCGCGCGCGCGGTCCTTTTCCCACTGGTGGCGAAGGTTGTCCCGCTTGACCGGGGTCGGCTGCCGGCGGACGAACGTGCCCCGGCCATGCTGCTTCTCGACCAGTCCCTCGGCCGCGAGCACTCCGACGCCCTGGCGGACGGTCGGCACGCTCACCCGGTACTGATCGGCGAGCGCCGTTTCTGCCGGTAGCCGGTCGCCCTGCCCCAGCTCGCCGGCCTCGATCTGGCGCCTGAGATCGGCAGCGATCCGCTCGTACTGGTTGGCCATGGTGCTGGTCACCGTCCTGTCGTGGTCTCCCGCCCATCCTAAGTCCTAAAGAGGTGTTGACGACTAGCTGAGGAGCCGTCATAGTTTTCACCACAGCAACTCCTAATGAGGACTTGAGGACAAGATCTCAGGATGTGCTGATGACGCCCGGTATCTGCCGTGGTGAGGCTGCTCCGAGGACGACGAATCCCCCTCGGTGCCAGATGAAGGAGCCCAGCTCATGCGCTTCATCCCCGTCGACACGACCGCCGCGCTGGTGATGGTCGCCCAGGCGCCGCGCCCGAAGCTCAAGAACCGTCAGACCGGCGAGCCGGCCGTGGACGCCGAGACCGGCGCGATGCTGGTCACCCTCGACGTCACGTTCGTGGCCAACGGCGAGGCCGACATCCTGTCCCTGACCGTGCCGCAGCCGGGCGTCCCGGAGGGCCTGGCACCGGGCATGCTGGTGGCGCTGACCCGGCTGATCGCCCGGCCGTGGGAGAGCGAGTTCAACGGGCAGAAGCGCTCCGGGATCGCGTTCCGGGCCGACGCGGTGACGGTCGCCGCCCCGGTCCTCGCCGGCGCGAACGCCTGATCGCCGTGGACGCCCTCACGGCCGCGCTCCTGGAGCTGAGCGCCCCCGCCGCCGCTGTCGGCTCCGGCGTCCTCTACGCCAAGGCCAAGATGCCCCGGACGTACTGGGCGACGGTCGGCATCCCGCTGACCATCCACCGCATCCGGCACGACTACGAGAACGTCATGGAGGCCTGCGGGCTCACCGTGGAACCCTCGTTCTGGCGCGCCATGGCCTCGTCCGCCACCAACCGGCCGGCGAAGCCCGCAATGCCGAAGATCCGCAGCATGCAGGTGAGTTCGACCGGTCTGCGGGTTCGGCTCCGGCTCGCCCGGGGTCAGCAGACCAAGGACATGGCCGATGCGGCTGAGCGGCTTCGGCACGCCTGGGAGGTCCACGCGGTGCACGTCTCGGAGGTCAAGCCCGGGGTGGTGGAACTGCGGATCGTCGGCTTCGACGTACTTCGCAACGTGCGCATGCCGCGTCGGGCCACGGCCAAGTCCCGTGAGCTGCTGCGGGTTCCGGTCGCGCTGCGGGCCGATGGCACCGTCCACCACCGGGACTACCGGCAGGCTCCGAACGGGCTGAACCTGGGCGCCAACCAGTCCGGCAAGTCGATGTTCACCCGGAACCTGATCCACGGGCTCGCCCCTCAGCCGGTCGCCCTGGTCGGGATCGACTGCAAGCGCGGTGTCGAACAGCGCCCGTTCGCACCACGGCTGTCCGCTCTGGCCACTGACCAGGGCGAAGCGCTCGGGCTGCTGCTCGCGCTGCTGGTCGAGATGGACGACCGGTACGACCTCATCCGTGATCACCAGGGTGTTCCCGGGTCGGTGGCGGCCGAGGACGTGACCGCCGACATCTGGGGCCTGCCGGAGAAGATCCGGCCGGTGCCGATCGTCGTCCTGGTGGACGAGATCGCCGAACTCTTCCTGGTCGCCAGCAAGGCCGACGAGGAGCGGCGGAACCAGCTCGTCACGGCGCTCATCCGGCTCGCCCAACTCGCCCGCGCCGCAGGCATCTTCCTGGAGATCGCGGGCCAGCGCTTCGGCTCGGAGCTGGGTAAGGGCGCGACCCTGCTCCGCTCCCAGCTCACCGGTCGCACCGTCCACCGGGTCAACGACCTGGAGACGGCGAAGATGGGGCTCGGGGATGTCTCCGACGCCGCCGTCGTCGCCGCTACGAAGATCAGCCCGGACATGCCCGGCCTGGCCGTCGCCGGCGACACCTCCGGCCTCTGGTCCGAGATCCGCACGCCGTACCGCTCGCTCGCCGAAGTCGCCGCGCGCTGCACCGAGTTCGCGCACCTGACGCCCAACCTGGACCGTCTGGCGGCCTTCCGCCCGCAGGTCACTGCCCCTCTCACCATCCCGCCGATGCCTTCGGCGCCGCCGGACCTGATCCCGGTCTCGCTCGGCAAGTAGCGGCACCTCACCCACCGGCTGACGCGACCGCTTTCGCGCCAAGTCCCTACCCCTGCCATGCCTATCCGAAGGAGATCCACCCCGTGTCCCGCAAGCCGTCCATCTCCGAGATCGGTGCCTTCCTCGGTCACCTCAAGGCCTCCCGCGACAGCAAGGGCGACACCGGCCCGCTGCTCGCCGAGAAGGCCGATCTGCTGGAACGCATCGCCGCGGCCAACCCGGACGACCGCGACGCTGCCCAGATCGCCCGCGAAGCCCGCACCGCCGCCGACCGCGCCCAGCGCAACAGCGAGTGACCCGGGTGGCCGCCCGCAAGCGCACCGCGCCGCCGAAGCCCGCACCCTGCGAGCCCTGCAAGGGCACTGGCCAGATCACCGAGACCGTGTACGCCGGCCGGGGTGCGCGTCGCCGCCGGATCGCCGAGCAGGAAGCCACCTGCCTCGACTGCCTCGGCACCGGCGTCGCACTGGAGGTGTCGCTGTGATCCAGATCCGCGTGATCTGCGACGTCAACGACGTCCCGTTCATCGTCGCCGACCTCTGCCGGCTGTGGCACGTGCACGACGTCAAGGAGTACCCCGCCAAGGACTCCGGCCAGCGTCGCCTCTACCTCACCGTCACCCGCCGGTCGACCGGCGCCAAGTAGCAGGACCCCCACCCCGCACAGGAGACAGCAATGCAGCAGGACACCTACCACTGCGTCCTCACGATCCAGCGGACCACGAACAACGGGACCGCCAGCGCGACGTTCTCGGACACCCTCACGCCGACGCCGGGGATGACCCGCGCCGACGTGTTCAACCTGGCGATCACCCACCTGACCCAGCGCCGGCCGGATCTGACCGGCGGCACGGTCCTGCTCTTCTCCCTCGACAAGAACCAGCTCTGACGGGGCTCGCCATGCGCCGACTCCCCAAGCTGGACGCCGTACTGGCCCAGGCGATCATTGCCGCCGCTCTGTCCTTCGCCCACCTTCACGACCTCGCCGCGGCCGCCGGGCAGGCCGGATGGAAGTCCTGGGCCTACCCGGTCTCCGTGGACCTGCTGCTCGTCGCCGCCTGGCGCCGGATGCGTTCCGGCACCTCCCGCCGACTCGCCTGGTGCTGGTTCATCATCGCCCTGGCGGCCTCGCTCGGCGCCAACGTCGGCACCGCCGGACTGCTCGACCTCGGCAACGCCCCGGCCTGGCTCCGCGTCCTGGTCGCCGGCTGGCCCGCCGCCGCCTTCCTCGGCGGCACCCTGCTCGCCCACTCGGCCACCGCGCCCGCCGACGAAGCCCCGGTGGTGGAACTCGAACCGGACGACACCGAGACCGAGGAAGCCGAGCCGCTCTACGTCCCGGCTACCGAGCCGATCACCGAACCGGTCATCGAGCCGGAGCCTGTCGAACCGCCCGCGGCTGTCCCGGCGATCGAACCGGCTCCCGTCCCGGTACCGACCCCGGTGCCCGTGCCGGTTCCCACTCCGGTGCTGGCCCCGGCCCCCGCGGTCCCGGCGTTCCTGCTCGACCACGCCCGCAAGGTCGCCGACGACCACCGCACCCGCACCGGCACCCCGATCGACGCCGCCACGCTCCGCGCCCGCCTCGGCGTCCAAGACCCGCTCGCTTCGGCCCTCGTCGCCGAACTCGTCTGAAAGGCCCACCTGGTGAACATCCAGCTGCCGTTCATCGTCGTCCTCGCGATCGTCGCGTGGCTCATCGTCCGGCACCTCCGACTGCGCTGGTGGGTCGTCGCCGCCTTCGTCCTCCTCGGCTTCTACCTCGCCGACACCTCCGCCGCCCCGCTGATCGACAACACCACCCGCGACGGCGTGTCCGTCGTCAACAAGACCAACAAGTAGCAAGCCAGGAAGGAGAGTTGGCCATGAAGACCACCGTCCGCCTGCCGCCCCTGGTCACCGTCGACGGCTCCGGCCTCGTCGCCGAGATCGAGGCGTACTTGGCCTCGCTGCCCGCCCCGGCCCGCACCGCGGTCCCGTACGTCTCGCCGCTCGGCTCCACCGTCCAGGCCTGGAACGCCGGCTACCCGGTGCCGCGGCTCACGCTCCTCGACCGGCTCACCCACCGCCCGGCCCGCCCGGTCCCGGTGAGCGCCGCCGGCCACCTGCGGCTCACCTCCCGCTACATCGGCGCCTTCGGCTGGCTCCAGGGCGCCATGTGGGACTCGACCGGCCGCGTCTGCCTCCTCGGCGCCCAGGCCGCCGTCCTCGCCCACGGCTACGGCACCCCGGCCACCGTCACCACCGCTCGCGTCCAGGTCATGGAGATTCTGCACT
Source organism: Kitasatospora sp. NPDC056076 (assembly GCF_042266305.1). Lineage (NCBI taxonomy): Bacteria > Bacillati > Actinomycetota > Actinomycetes > Kitasatosporales > Streptomycetaceae > Kitasatospora > Kitasatospora sp. NPDC056076. The sequence continues at coordinate 29,897 of NZ_JBHJWG010000001.1, read as the reverse complement.
CCACCGGCCGACCCGCCCGGTCCCCGGACGAGTACAACGACCGCCCCACCACCCGCCAGGCCGACATCCATCAGCTGCTCGACCGGGCCGCCGCCCGCGCCCAGCGCCTCGGCCTCTGACCTCCCCGGGGACGGCCAACACGCCGCCAGCATCCCGCCGCCCCGGAGATCGCAACCCCCATCCACGCCCGCCCATTACGGAGGACCACCATGGATCTCCCCACGGCCTTCGCCGCCGCTGTGCCGCTCATCGGATGGACCACCCACGCCGCCTGGCTGAACCAGCGCCTCGCGACCAGCCGCCGTGACCCGCTCACCGGGCTCCACACCCGCGACGGCTTCACCGCCCGCGCCCACCGGCTGACCCAGCACCACCCGGACCGCGCCTCGGTGCTGCTGGTCGACCTGGACGACTTCAAGGCCACCAACGACACCTACGGCCACGCCGCCGGCGACGCCGTGCTCACCGCGACCGCCGACCGCCTGTCCGCCTGGTGCGGCCGTACCGGCATCGCCGCCCGCCTCGGCGGAGACGAGTTCGCCGTCGTCGCCCTGGACGCCCCCGAGCGCCTGCCCGATCTGCGCGCGGCCCTCGACCAGCCGGTCCCGTACGCCGGCTTCACACTCCCGGCCTCCGCCTCGGTGGGCATCTGCCCCGTCACCGAGCTGCCGGTCGTCTCGCTCACGGACGCGCTCGCCTCCGCTGACCGGGACATGTACGCGCACAAGCGCGACGGCCGCACGACCCGCCGCCGCTGATTCCAAGACCGGCCCCGGGGCGGCAACACGCCGCCAAGCATCCCGCCGCCCCGAGGCCGCAACCCCTTCCCGAACCGAAGCCCACGAAGGAGACCACCATCATGCCGCAGCACAACCACACCCCGAGCCGGATCTGCCCGAACTGCTCCGGTTTCGCCTCCGTCGCCATCGCCACCGGCGTCCGCCTGCGCGACGGCTCCCGCGCCACCGTCCCGGTCACCTGCCAGACCTGCACCGGCACCGGGGCCGTCGCCCGCCCGCTGGCCACCGCCGCCAAGGCGGCCTGACCGATGGCCCTCCTCGACTGGCGCGACTCCAAGCACTGGGCTCCGAAGCCTGAACCCTGCGGCGTCTGTGACAAGCCCACCAACCTCCGCTCCGACCGCGGCAAGCCCGTCCACAAGGTCTGTGCCGAAGAGTGGCTCGACCGCCACCAGAAGCCCGCCAACCCGTCCTGAGCCGCTCGCCCCGGAGCCGCTCGACCACCCGGCTCCGGGGCCCTCTCCCGCAGGAGATGCCCCGTGCTCCACCAATTCCCGGACCGGCTGGCCCTCGCAGACCTGGCCCGCCTCGCCTCCCGAGGCGACCTTCCCCGCCTCCACGACCAGCTCCGCCGCACCGGCGGCTGCTCGAACCCGATGCACCTCAAGGGCTTCCGCACCCTCACCCACGCCCCGACCGGCGCCGTCTGGCACCGCTACTCCACCGACCACGAACCCGGCGGACGCCTCAAGGTCGCCTGCGGCAACCGCCGGGCCTCCCGGTGCCCCTCCTGCGCCCGGACCTACTCCGCGGACACCTTCCACCTGATCCGCGCCGGACTTGCCGGAGACCAGACCAAGGGTGTCCCGACCACGGTCCGCTCCCACCCCCGGGTCTTCGCCACCCTCACCGCCCCCTCGTTCGGCCCGGTCCACAACCGGCCCGACAAGGGCACCTGCCGCTGCGGCCACGTCCACCCCGCCGGCTCGCCCCTGTTGGGCACGCCGCTCGACCCGGAGCGCTACGAGTACGAGCACGCGGTGCTGTGGAACAACCACGCCCCCGACCTCTGGCGCCGCTTCACGATCTACCTGTTCCGGGTCATGGCGAAGATGGTCGGGCTGTACCAGTACGAGTTCAAGGAGCAGGCGAAGCTCTCGTTCGGCAAGGTCGCCGAGTACCAGCGCCGCGGGGCCGTGCACTTCCACGCCGTGATCCGCATCGACGGCCCCGGTGGGCCCGACACGCCCCCGCCCGCATGGGCCACCGTCGCCCTGCTGGACGCCGCGATCCGTGCCGCCGCCCGCCGCGCCGGCGTCCCCGTCGCCGCCGGAGGAGACCAGCCCGCCCGCGTCCTGGAGTGGGGCACGCAGGTCGACGTCCGCCCGATCGGTGCCTTCGCCGACGGAGAGATCACGGAGCGGGCCGTCGCCTCCTACATCGCCAAGTACGCCACCAAGTCCGCCGAGACCACCGAGACCGTGGACCGCCGCATCCTGGAGCGCCACGAACTCGACCGGCACGAACTGCCCGACCACACCCGCCGCCTGATCGAAGCCTGCTGGGACCTCGACCAGCACTACCCCGGCCGCCTGCTCGCGCACTGGTCCCACATGCTCGGCTTCCGCGGCCACTTCTCCAGCAAGTCCCCCACCTACTCGACCACCCTCGGCGCCCTCCGCCAGGTCCGCGCCGACTACCGCGCCGACCAGGCTCGCACCGAACTCCGCGAACGCCTGCTCGCCGCCGGCCTCCCCGACCTGGACGACCTGCCCGAAGCCGAGACCCTGGTCGTCGCCCACTGGGCCTTCGCCGGCGCCGGAAACTCCCCGGGCGAGTCCCTGCTCGCCGCCACCATCGCCCGGGACCTGCACGAACGCCACACCACCGACCGACAGGAGATGCGCGCACAACTCGCGCGAGAAGAGGGGGAACAGGCATGGACCGCCTGCTGACCGTCAAGGAAGTCGCCGAACGCCTCGGCACCTGGGAGACCAGCGGGGAACGGTTCCCCCGTCGGCTGATCGCCGAACGCCGCATCGTCTTCGTCAAGGTCGGCCACCACGTCCGCATCCCGGAAACGGCCCTCGCCGCCTACGTGGCCGCGAACACCGTCCAGCCGGCCACCCGGTCCCGTCGCCTGCGGGCGGTGGCGTGATGGCCAACTCCAGAGGCAACCGCCGCCGCTTCGGCTCGGTCCGCAAGCTCCCCTCCGGCCGCTTCCAGATCCGCTACCCCGACCCGGTCACCGGCCTGATGCGTCCCGGCGAGGAGACCTATCCCACCAAGACGGACGCCGACGTCGCGCTCACGCTCATCGAGGCCGACATCAAGCGCGACCAGTGGACGGACCCGGACGCCGGGAAGGTCAAGTTCGGTGACTTCGCCGACAAGTGGCTCAAGGAACGCAAGCTGGAGGACACCACCAGGGAGCGGTACGAGGGCGTCCTTCGGCTGCACATCAAGCCCGCGCTCGGCGGAAAGTTCATCTCCGAGATCACGGCCGCCCGCGTCCGCACGTGGCGAACTCGCCTACTGGAAAACGGAGTTGGCGAGCCGACCGTGGTCAAGGCGTACCAGCTCCTCCGCAGCATCATGACCACCGCCGTGGACGACGAGCTGATCAAGCGCAACCCGTGCCGGATCAAGGGCGCCGACGTCTACGACGTCCCGGAACGCCCGGTCCTGACCGTCCCCGAGGTGTACGCCGTGGCGGCGGCCATCCAGCCACAGTGGCGGGCGCTCGTACTGCTGACCGCGTTCACCACGCTCCGCCTCGGTGAGCTGGCCGCGCTCCACTGCCGGGATGTCGACCTGAACGCCCGGCTCCTCTGGGTCCGCTACAACCAGGCCGAGCTAAGCAGCGGCAAGCTCATCACCAAGGCGCCAAAGAGCCGCGCCGGCTTCCGCCCGGTGGCCTTCCCTGACCTGATCGTCCCGGACCTGGAGCAGCACCTTGAGCGTCACGCGGCCAAGGGACAGGATGGCCTGTTCTTCGTCGGCCCCCGGGGCGGCAAGCTCCGCCGAAGCAACTTCCGCGACGACTGGACGGCCGCCAAGGCCAAGGCCGGCGTCTCCCCGGACATCCACTTCCACGACGTTCGGCACACCGGCAACAACATCGCCGCGCAGAACGGGGCCAGCACCCGGGAGCTCATGACCAGGATGGGCCACAGCACCACCCGGGCCGCGCTGATCTACCAGCACATGACTAGCGACCGGGACCGTGCCATCGCCGACAGGATGGGCGAGGCTGCCCGTAAGGCTCTCGGGGACGACGACGATCCGCCGGACGCTTCTGGCACGCCCGTGGCACAGCCCGGGTAGCACCGCAGCAACGACGAAGGGCCAGCTCCTCCGGATCACCCCGGTGAGCTGGCCCTTCGGGCGTCTCCGCCCCTGAGCCCCCTGTCGGGTTCGAACCGACGACCCCCGCTTTACAAGAGCGGTGCTCTGGCCAGCTGAGCTAAGGAGGCACGGTGGCCGTCCGCGATGGATCACGGCGGCACCGGGGGCAGTCTACCGGGCCGGGGTGGTGGGGTGGGGGGATATCCCGGGGTTGGCGGGGTGGGTGGGCGTGATGGAACCGATGCGGAAAAGCGGGCGGCGGGGGGCTGACAAGCGGCGGAAGCGCAGGTAGCGTCGCCGGGAGTCGGTATGTGCAGTGGTTCAGACCACTGCCCGGCCGACCGAGACGAACGAACCCCCTTTACTCGGATCGTCCGGCACGTTCCTGCCGGTGAAGGAGAGAACGACCATGGCTTCTGTCACGTACGACCAGGCGACCCGTGTCTACCCCGGGGCGACCAAGCCGTCGGTGGACGCGCTGGACCTGGAGATCGCGGACGGCGAATTCCTCGTGCTGGTCGGCCCGTCGGGCTGCGGCAAGTCGACCAGCCTGCGCATGCTGGCCGGTCTGGAGGACGTCAACAGCGGCGCGATCCGGATCGGCGACCGGGACGTCACCCACCTGCCGCCGAAGGACCGGGACATCGCGATGGTGTTCCAGAACTACGCGCTCTACCCGCACATGACCGTCGCCGAGAACATGGGCTTCGCGCTCAAGATCGCCGGCGTGAACAAGGCGGACATCCGCATCAAGGTCGAGGAGGCGGCGAAGATCCTCGACCTGACCGACTACCTGGACCGCAAGCCGAAGGCGCTGTCCGGCGGTCAGCGCCAGCGTGTCGCGATGGGCCGGGCGATCGTCCGCCAGCCGCAGGTCTTCCTGATGGACGAGCCGCTGTCGAACCTGGACGCCAAGCTCCGCGTCTCGACCCGCACCCAGATCGCCGGCCTGCAGCGCCGCCTGGGCATCACCACGGTGTACGTCACCCACGACCAGACCGAGGCGCTCACCATGGGCGACCGGGTCGCGGTGCTCAAGGACGGTCTGCTCCAGCAGGTCGACACCCCGCGCAACATGTACGACAAGCCCGCGAACCTGTTCGTGGCCGGCTTCATCGGCTCGCCCGCCATGAACCTGGTCGAGGTGCCGCTGGTGGACGGCGGCGTGAAGTTCGGCGGCTCGGTGGTCAACATCTCCCGCGAGGACCTGGCCGGCGCCGCGACGGACAAGACGGTGACCGTCGGCATCCGCCCCGAGCACTTCCAGATCGTCCCGGCGGGCGGCATCGAGGGTGTCGCGGTGACGGTGAACGTGGTCGAGGAGCTCGGCTCGGACGGCTTCGTCTACGGCACCACCCAGATCGGCGGCGTGGACAAGGACCTGGTCGTCCGCGTGCCCGGCCGCCAGATCCCGGCCCGCGGCGAGACCGTCCACGTCGTGCCGACCGCCGAGGAGACCCACGTCTTCTCCACCAGCACCGGGGCCCGCCTGGGCCGCTGACGCCCGGCACACCTCCCCTCGCACGGGGCAGCTCCGGAGCCCGTCGGACCGTTCGCGGTCCGGCGGGCTCCGTCCGTACACCCCCACGTCAACACGGTGCAGGGACAACCCGGACACCCTGTCACTCGATGGCGTGACGGAGGGCGATCCGGGGCCTACCCACCGCTACTCTCCTGAGGGTGAAGCAGCTTGTGCGCCGTATCGGCCAGACCGTCGCCCTGACCCTGCCGGTCGTCCTGGTGACCACCGGCACCCTCGCCGTGACCCGGGTCCCGTGGGCCCCGCCGACCGCGCTCGACCAGCAGGTCGTGGCGGCCTCCAGCGGCGACGGCGTCGGCATCGGGCGGTCGTCCGCGGCCGCCGCCAGGACGGACGGGCTCGCCCCGCAGGACTCGCTGCGGGTGGCGCTGCTGGACGAGCTGCGCGCCAAGAACCCGTCCGCCGCGCTGGACCTGCTGGAGCGCTCGATGCGCGAGCAGCCGTCGCTGACGCCGTACTGCACCTCGCTGGCCACCGAGTTGGGCAAGGCGGCGGTCCGCAAGTACCAGGGCGACGTGCAGCGCGCGCGCTCCTTCGCCCGCCCGGTCTGCGACGGCGCCTTCGCGGCCGGCGTCGTCGGCTGACGGATCCCCGGAAGGCCGGCGGATCCCCGGAAGGCCGACGGCATCGTCGGCCGGCGGACAGCCGGGCGGCCGGGCGGCCGGGCGGCCGGCGGATCACCGGACGAGCGGTCCACTTGAGGCGCCAACCCCCTTCCGGCGCCCTATTGTTCAGCCATGACCGCTGACTCCGGCACCACCGCCGACCTCGCGTCCCCGCAGCCCCACCACACCCGGCCGACCACGACTCCCGTCACCCAGGCCGTGATCCTGGCCGGCGGCCAGGGTTCCCGGCTGCGCCCCTACACGGACGACCGCCCCAAGCCGCTGGTCGAGATCCCGGGGACGGGCACGCCGATCCTCGGCCACCAGCTGGCCTGGCTGGCCGCCGAGGGCGTCACCGACGTCGTGGTGTCCTGCGGTCACCTGGCCGACGTGCTGGAGGAGTGGCTCGACACGGCGGACCTGCCGCTGCGGGTGCGCACCGTGGTCGAGGCCGAGCCGCTGGGGCGCGGCGGCGGGCTCAAGTACGCGGCGAAGGCGCTGCCGCGCCCGGACGAGCCCTGGTACGCCACCAACGGCGACATCTGGACCCGGTTCAGCCTGCGCGACATGGCCGCCTTCCACCACGAGCGGGACGCCGTCGCGACGCTCGCGCTGGCCCGGCCGCGGATCCCGTGGGGCGCCGTGGAGACCGACCAGTTCGGCAACGTGCTGGACTTCATCGAGGCCCCGCCCTCGCCCTTCCTGATCAACGCCGGCCTGTACGTGTTCAGCCCGGAGTTCGCCGAGCTGCTGCCGGACGTGGGCGACCACGAGCGCACCACCTTCCCCCAACTCGCCCGCAGCAAGCGGCTTGCCGGGTACCAGCTGCCGCAGGGCGTGTACTGGCGCGCGATCGACACCGCGAAGGACCTCACCGAGGCGGCCAAGGAGCTCGCCGCCTACCGCGACAGCTCCCGCTGACGACGCGGAGACCGGCCGAGAACAGGCGGAGGACGGGCACAGGCCCGGCGAGGGCAAGCCCGCGGAACCGCCGAGCAGCACGACGGCCGGGTGCTCCCCCACGGAGCACCCGGCCGTAGCGCGTCCGGCGGCCTCAGGTGGCGGTCGGCGTCCCCGGACGGGAGGACTGCCCACCGGCCTGCCCGTCGGCCTGTCCACCGGCCTCTCCGCCGGACAGGCCGGCCAGCGGCCCGCTGCCCAGTACCGGTCCGCTGCCCAGCACCCCGCCGAGCAGCCCGGAGCCGTTGCTCGGGCTGGGCTTGGGCGCGTTACCCGAGCCGCCGGGGGCCGGGGTCCGCTGGGCGGGCGCGGAGCCGGACCCGGCGGACGGCGCGGCGGGCGCCGGGGAGGAGCCGCCGCTCTCGGGCTTGCCGGAGTGCTTGCCGCTGGGCGTGGCCCCGGCCGACTTGGCGGGGGCGGTGGACGGCGTGCCGGCGCTCGGGGTGGGGGTGGCCGGGCGGGGGGCGGCGGGCTGGGGCTGGGTGGACGCGCCCTGGCCGCCGGGGGCGCCGGACGGGCTGCCGGACGGCCACACCGGGGTGCCGTAGTCGCCGGACGGTCGGCCGGGCTCCTGGTGCGGGCGGCCGCCGGTACGGACGGCCGCGCCGAGCATCGAGCCGAGCAGCAGGGTGAGGCCGACCACGACGGTGGTGACGACCGCGCCGCGGCGCAGCACCCGGCGGCGCAGCGCACCGGGGGCACCGGTGCCGATCCGGCGCCAGGCCTCCAGGTTGAGCCGTCCGTCGAGCGAGGCGAACGGCGCCCCGGCGATCAGCAGCGGGCTCCAGGCCGCGAGGAAGATCAGGTCGGGGGTGTCGTAGACCGGGACGGCCCGCCAGCTGACGGTGAACAGCAGCACGGCGGAGAGCAGCATGGCCGCCCCGGCGGCGAGCCGCTGCCACAGGCCGAGGACGGTCAGCACGCCGACCACGATCTCGGTGAACGACACCACCAGGCCGGAGCCGACGGGGTGCGCCATCGCGAAGGCGAGCAGCGGCTCGGCGACCTTCCACGGGTGCAGCGAGGAGAGCCAGCGCATCATGGAGCCGCGCTCGCCGCCGTCGAAGTACACCGGGTCGCAGAGCTTGCTGAACCCGGCGTAGACGGAGAGCGAGCCGAGCACCGCGCGCAGCGGCAGCAGCACCAGGCCGAGGTCGACCCGGCGGCCGGGGTACCAGGGCTGCTTGCCGTCGGCCGCGGAGGCGGCGGAGACCTCCGGCAGTTCGCCGCTGGGGGTCCAGCCGTGCGGCTCGCCGACCGGGCCGACGCCGGCGTCGGTGGCGGTGCCGCTGCCCTCGCGCGGCTGGCGGGGGACGGTCCGGGCGCCCGCGTAGGCGGGCAGCACCTGGGTGTCCGCGCCGTCGGGGCCGCCGCCGGGCGCGCCGTTGGTCCGCACCGCTTCCAGGAGCCGGGTGGCCGCGAGGTCGCCGGGGGCCGCCTGGCCGGTCCAGGTGACGGCGGTGACCCGGCCCTTGCGGCGCTGCGCGCCGCCGGCGGCCCCGGCCGCGGCTCCGGCCAGCGCCGGGACGGCGGAGGCGGGCACGACGACCTGCGGGGTGACCAGCGGACGGCGGATCAGGCCCTGGTTGGCGTAGGGGTCGCCGAACGCGGCGCCGGTGGACAGCAGTCCCGCCGGGGCGTCGATCAGCGGCGCCACCGGGGTGCCGAGCCGGAGTCGGAAGCTCGCCTGGGTGCTGCTGAGGCGCGCGGGGTCCGACGGCACCTTGACGGTGTCGATCCCGGGGCCCGCCTCTATCCCGGTGCTGCCCCCGCCGAACAGGGGGCGCCGAGGTGTTCTGGTGTCCACGTCCACGCCCGTCTAACCGGGTGACGGCCGCTTAGGACACTCTCCCGGGTGGATGTCCGGCGCATACTTGAAGTGATCATGAGAAAAGCGATCGGACCCGGTCGGGCCCGATCGCTTTTCACTCGGATCGCGGAGAATTCAGAAGTTCTCCTGCGGACGGGGGTCCGTCCGTGCTGGTCCGGACCTGCCGGGAATCAGCGCTTGGCGCGCATGCGGGCGGCCTCGTACAGCACGATGCCCGCCGCGACACCGGCGTTCAGCGACTCGGTCAGGCCGCTCATCGGGATCCGGACCCGCATGTCGCAGGTCTCGGAGACCAGGCGGGACAGGCCCTTGCCCTCGCTGCCCGCGACGATCACCACGGGGCCGTTCAGCAGCTCCAGGTCGCCCAGCTCGGCCTCGCCGTCGGCGGCCAGGCCGACGACCATCAGGCCGGCCTTCTGGTAAGCCTCCAGGGTGCGGGTCATGTTGGTGGCGCGGGCCACGGGCAGCCGGGCGGCGGCGCCGGAGGAGGTCTTCCAGGCACCGGCGGTCATGCCAGCCGCACGGCGCTCGGGGATGACCACGCCGTGCGCGCCGAAGGCGGCGGCGGAGCGGACCACGGCGCCGAGGTTGCGCGAGTCGGTGACCCCGTCCAGCGCGATGATCAGCGCGTCCTGGCCGGCGTCGGAGGCCTCGGCGAGCAGGTCCTCGGGGTGGGCGTACTCGTACGGCGGGACCTGCAGCACCAGGCCCTGGTGGTTCATCCCGCCGGTCATCTGGTCCAGCTGCGCGCGCGGGGCCTCCATCAGCGGGATGCCGCGCTCGTTGGCGGCCTGGAAGGCGTCGCGCACCCGGTCGTCGGTGTCGATGAACTGCTGGACGTACAGGGCGTTGGCGGGCACGTCGCCCTTGAGCGCCTCGACCACCGAGTTGCGGCCGAAGACCAGCTCGGCACTGCCCGCGCCGCCGCGGCCGCCCCGGCCGCCGGCACCGGCCCGGCGCATGCCGGCCCGGGCCTTGGCGTCCCGCTCGCGCTTGATCGCGGCGTTGGCGGCCCGCTGCTTGGGGTGGCCCTTGCGCTCCTCACCGGGCGGGGTCGGGCCCTTGCCCTGCAGCGCCTTCCGGCTGTGCCCGCCGGTACCGACAGCGGCCCCCTTCTTCGACCCGGGGTTGCGGCGGTTCCTGCGCTGGCTGTTGCCGGCCATGGCTGTACTTCCTGTCTGTCCGGCATGCCCGGCCGCTCCGCTCGGTGCGGCGGCGGCCGACGGCATGCGCTACGTCATGCGGGAGGGCCGCACCGGTCCGGTACGGCCCACCCATCACCCCGATCGTCAGATGGGGTTACTGGCTGTTGATCGTCCAGCGCGGGCCGGACGGGGTGTCCTCGATCACCAACCCGGCCAGGCCGAGCTGGTCGCGGATGGCGTCCGCGGTGGCGAAGTCCTTGCGCTGGCGCGCCGCCTGCCGCTGGTCCAGGACCAGACGGACCAGCGAGTCGACCACACCGTGGAGGTCCTCGCCGCGCTCCGCCCCGGCCCACTGCGGGTCGAGCGGATCGAGGCCCAGTACACCGAGCATCGCACGGACCTCGGCCAGTCGCGCCACCACGCTCTCCTTGTCGTCCGCGTTCAGGGCGCTGTTGCCCTGGCGGACGGCGGTGTGCACGACGGCCAGCGCCTGCGGGACGCCGAAGTCGTCGTCCATCGCCTCGGCGAAGGCCGACGGCACCTCGGGCGCCGCATCGACCTTGCCGCAGCGCTCGACGGCCCGCTGGATGAAGCCCTCGATCCGGCCGAAGCCGACCTCGGCCTCGCGCAGCGCGTCCTCGCTGTACTCGATCATCGAGCGGTAGTGCGCGGCGCCCAGGTAGTAGCGGAGCACGATCGGCCGCCACGCCCGGACCATCTCGGAGACCAGCACCGAGTTGCCGAGCGACTTGCTCATCTTCTCGCCGGCCATGGTGACCCAGGCGTTGTGCACCCAGAAGGCGGCGAAGTCGTCGCCGTAGGCCTTGGACTGGGCGATCTCGTTCTCGTGGTGCGGGAAGATCAGGTCCAGCCCGCCGCCGTGGATGTCGAAGGCCGGGCCCAGGTACTTGTGCACCATCGCCGAGCACTCCAGGTGCCAGCCCGGACGGCCGCGGCCCCAGGGCGTCTCCCAGCTCGGCTCGCCCGGCTTGGCGGCCTTCCACATCGCGAAGTCGCGCTGGTCGCGCTTGCCGGTCTCGCCCTCGCCCTCGGGCTGGCGCAGGTCGGCGAGCTTCTGGTTGGAGAGCGCCAGGTAGTCGGGGTACGACTTCACGTCGAAGTAGACGTTGCCGTCGACCGCGTAGGCGTGGCCCTTCTCGATGAGCCCCTGCATCATCTCGATCATCTCGGGCACGTGCCCGGTGGCCCGCGGCTCGACGGTCGGCGGCAGGCAGCCGAGCGCGTTGTAACCGTCGTTGAAGGCGCGCTCGTTCTCGTAGGCGATCTGCCACCACGGCGTGCCGAGCTCGCGCTCCTTGGCGATGATCTTGTCGTCGATGTCGGTGACGTTGCGGACGAAGGTCACCTGGTAGCCGCGGTAGGCGAACCACCGCTGCATGATGTCGAAGTTGAGGCCGGACCGGATGTGCCCGATGTGTGGCGCCGACTGGACGGTAGCGCCGCACAGGTAGATCGAGACACAACCCGGTACAAGCGGGACGAAGTCGCGTACCTGTCGGGTGCTGGTGTCGTACAGACGAATGCTCACAGCGTCAAGCGTAGTGGGCGGCGGGGGGTGCCCCGCGACATTAACCGGGAACGGACCGGGCATTCCCCGGGGAACGGCGGGACCGCCCCGGGGAATCGCGGCCCGTCCGGCCGGTCAGATGCTGCCGACCACCTTGCGCGGGCTGAGCCGGACGACCACCCGGACGTCGTCCGGACCGTCGAAGCCGTACTCCTGGTCACCGCGGTACTTGAAGCCCAGCTCGTTGATCAACTCCCGGCCGCCCTCGGTGGTCAGCGTCACCGAACCGCGGACCTCCAGGTACTCGTACGGGCTCTCCGGCGGGTTGATCACGATCGAGGCCCGCGGGTCCTTCACCAGGTTGAGGTGCTTGCGGCGGCCCTGGACCGTGGAGAACAGGATGTCGTCGCCGTCCCGCTTGACCCAGACCACCGAGGACTGGGGGCTGCCGTCCGGCTGGATCGTGGAGACCACGGCGAAGCTCTTGCCGTCGATCAACGCCTTGGCGCGGTCGGAGAGTTGGGAAGTCATCGGGAACCTCTTCTCGTCGGCGACGGTACGACCCGGGGGTGAGCTCCGCACGGGCCCGGACCGAACCCTACCGATCCGGGCCCCCACGGCATTCGGTGAACACCCGTCAACAGCCGTCTGTTTCCGGCCGGACCGCCGACCGCCCGCCGACCGCCCGCCGACCGCCTACCGCCGGCCGCCGACCGGCAGGACCGCCGGCGAACGGCTCAACGCCGTTCGTACACCAGGGCGGTGGCGATCGCGGCCAGCCCCTCGGCCCGGCCGGTCAGGCCCAGGCCGTCGGTGGTGGTGCCGGAGACCGAGACCGGCGCTCCGGCCGCCTCGGACAGCGCGGCCTGCGCCTCGGCCCGCCGCTTGCCGATCTTCGGCCGGACCCCGATCACCTGGACCGCGATGTTGCCGATCTCGAAGCCCGCCTCGCGCACCAGCCGGGCCGCCTCGCCGAGCAGCTTCACCCCGGAGGCCCCGGACCACTCCGGGCGGTCGGTGCCGAAGTGGGCGCCCAGGTCGCCGATCCCGGCGGCCGAGAACAGCGCGTCGCAGGAGGCGTGCGCGGCCACGTCGGCGTCCGAGTGCCCGGCCAGTCCGTCCCCGGCGTCCGGCCACTCCAGTCCGGCGACCCACAGCGGGCGGCCGGCCTCGAAGGCGTGCACGTCGGTGCCGATCCCCACCCGGGGGATCAGGGGCTCAGTAGTCATCGGCGGCCCTCCGGCGGGCGAGTACGGCCTCGGCGAGCACGAGGTCCAACGGACGGGTGACCTTGAACGCCTCTTCGTGGCCGGGCACCACGACGACCGTGCCGCCGTAGCGCTCCACCAGTCCGGCGTCGTCGGTGACGGGCACCGCGTCGGCGCCGCCGGCGGCCTCCTCGGCCAGCGCCTTGGCGTGCACCTCGACCAGGGCGGCCCGGTCGAAGCCCTGCGGGGTCTGCACCGCGCGCAGGGTGGCCCGCTCGGGCGTGTCGAGCACCGGCTCGGGGCGGCCCGGGTTCGGCTCGACCCGCTTCACGGTGTCGGCCAGCGGCACCGCGGGCACCACCGCCGGAGCCCCGGCCCGGACGGCGGCCGCGACGGCGTCCACCACCTCGACCGGGACGAGCGGACGGGCCGCGTCGTGCACCAGCACGATCTCGACGTCCTCGGGGATCGCCGCCAGGCCCAGCCGGACCGACTCCTGGCGGGTCGCGCCGCCGGCCACCACCCGGACGTCCTTGCCGGCCAGCCCGTGGCCGTCCAGCAGGGCGACCACCTCGGCCACCCCGTCGGCGGGCGCGGCGACCACCACCAGGCCGACCGCCCGGCTGCGGGCGAGCGCCCGAACGGCGTGCACCAGGAGCGGCACCCCGCCCAGTTCCCGCAGGGCCTTCGGGGCACCGGGCCCCAGCCGCTCACCGCGTCCGGCGGCGGGCACCACTGCTGCTGCAACTGCTCCTGACGCGTTCAGGTTTCACTCCTTCGGCGAAGTGGGTATGGCCATGGCGTGCCCGGCGGGCGCGGGGCCCCTTCCGAAGAACGACTGGTCCACTGCCCGCCGCACAACTGCGCAGAAACGGTGCAGAAACGGTCTTGCGGGCCTGGACCGGATCGGGTGGGGGGCGTCGTCCGGACACGCCTCAGCGCCCGGAGTGCCACTGCACCACCCCCGGACGGTTCGTCCTGGGAGCGGCACGCCGGCACCGGGCGCTGTGGGCGGTGGGGCGGAAGCCCGACTGCACTACGAGGCGAGCACCTCGTCGAGCAGCGTCTCCGCCTTGTCCTCGTTGGTGTTCTCCGCCAGCGCGAGCTCGCTGACGAGGATCTGGCGCGCCTTCGCGAGCATCCGCTTCTCGCCGGCCGAGAGGCCGCGCTCGCGCTCGCGACGCCAGAGGTCGCGCACGACCTCGGCGACCTTGATAACGTCGCCCGAAGCGAGCTTCTCCAGGTTCGCCTTGTAGCGACGGGACCAGTTGGTCGGCTCTTCGGTGTACGGTGCGCGGAGCACCTCGAAGACCCGGTCCAGACCCTCCTGGCCGACCACATCGCGCACGCCGACGAACTCCGCGTTCTCGGCGGGCACGCGGAGCGTCAGGTCTCCCTGCTGCACCTTGAGCACCAGGTAGGTCTTGTCCACACCTTTGATCTGGCGAATTTCGATGGCCTCGATCAGCGCGGCCCCGTGATGGGGGTAGACCACCGTGTCGCCAACCTTGAACGTCATGTGACAGGACCCCTTCCGTGGCTTTCCAGAATAACACGCCTTGCGGCCCACCCGAAGGGCGTTTTCGCAGGTCAGGGCCGGTACCGGGGCTTGACAAGGACCCCCGTGACGTGCTGCGACCGATGTTCGAGGGGGGCTTCCCGCAGGTCGGAGGCGGTTCCGAGGTCCGGCGAAACCCTTGCGCAACACCCCCGCAACCATGATTGGATCTTGAGCTTTCGCCCTGTTCCGGGCCGTGACCGGATCGTTATTCGATCTTGGTCGAAGCTTGTCCTACCGATGACCGGTTCATGCCATGGGTACGGCCGGACGGCCCCCGCGGGGCCCCGGGAGTGCGACACGGGGACCACCCCGTGAGGAGCGCATAAGTGAGGTCGATAATCTGAGACCTGACCTGTCGACACGTGACCTAGGAGTAGCCGCCGCATGAGCCGCAGCCTTCGACGCGGCAGCATCGCCGCCATCGCCGCCCTCGCCATCGCCTCGCTGTCCTCCTGCGCAGCCAGCAACACGCCGGACACCCTGCAGATCAAGCCGGACAACGCGGCGGCGACCCTTGGGACGAACCTTCGACTGAACAACATCGTGATCGTCACCGGGGCCGGTACCTCGGGTGACTACACGGGCCCCGCCAACGTGGTCGTGAACATCTCCAACACGGCGACCACCCCGGCCGAGCTGCAGTCGATCACCGTCGGCAACGCTTCCGCCACCTTCGCGGACGCGGCGGGTGCTCCGCAGCCCACCCTCGTCATCCCGGCCGGCAGCTCGGTCGCGATCGG
Organism: Kitasatospora sp. NPDC056076; assembly: GCF_042266305.1. Lineage (NCBI taxonomy): Bacteria > Bacillati > Actinomycetota > Actinomycetes > Kitasatosporales > Streptomycetaceae > Kitasatospora > Kitasatospora sp. NPDC056076. The sequence goes on along the minus strand of NZ_JBHJWG010000001.1, from coordinate 14,691 downwards.
CGGCCAGGGCAATCCCTCCGCCTCGGTGAGCGCGGCCGCCGTCCACATCGGCGGCTTCGCCAACACCACCTTCGCCTTCAAGGACGGCCAGAAGGTCGACGTCCAGGCCGGCGTCAGCCCGGACTCGGACAAGAACCTCTACAAGGGCTTCGGCCCGACCCCGGCGGCCGTGCCCTCCAAGAGCACCTCCCCCGCCGCGACCGCCCCGGCCACGCAGGCCACGCCGCCGGCCGGCACCACGCCGAGCGCCCCGGCCACCCCGGCCACCGGTGCCGGCACGGCGACCACCCCGGCCGCCCCGGCCACCGGCACCACCGCGCCGGCCGCCCACTGACACGACGCGCTGCCGACCGGGCGCACCCCTGACGCAGCGCGCGAAAGCCTCCCGCCGGCCCTTCCGGGGCCTGCGGGAGGCTTTCGCGTGCCCCCGTGGCGCCGTGCCCGCGTGGCCGCGTGGCCTGACCCTGTGACCGGGCAGCCGGGCAGCCAGGCAGTCGGGCGGGAACGCGGGAGGCCCCCGCCGACGACTGCCGGCAGGGGCCTCCCGCGTCCTCGTCCCTCGCGGGCCCGCGGTTTACGGCTCGAACTTGTAGCCCAGGCCGCGGACCGTGACCAGGTAGCGCGGCGCGCCCGGGTCGGGCTCGATCTTCGCCCGCAGGCGCTTCACGTGGACGTCCAGGGTCTTGGTGTCGCCGACGTAGTCCGCGCCCCAGACCCGGTCGATCAGCTGCATGCGGGTGAGCACCCGGCCCGCGTTGCGCAGCAGCATCTCCAGCAGGTCGAACTCCTTGAGCGGCAGGTCGACCTTGGCGCCGTCCACCGTCACCACGTGCCGGTCCACGTCCATCCGGACCGGGCCCGCCTCCAGGGCGCCCGGACCGCCGCCGTTGTCGCCCGCGCCGCCGTCCTCGCCGCGGCGGCGCAGCACCGCGCGGATCCGGGCGACCAGCTCCCGGGTGGAGTACGGCTTGGTGACGTAGTCGTCAGCGCCTATCTCCAGCCCGACGACCTTGTCGATCTCGCTGTCCTTGGCGGTCACCATGATCACCGGCACGCTGGAGCGCACCCGGAGCTGGCGGCAGACCTCGGTGCCCGGCAGGCCCGGGAGCATCAGGTCGAGCAGGACGAGGTCGGCACCGTTGCGTTCGAACTGCTCCAGGGCGTCGGGGCCGGTCGCGGCGACGGCCACCTCGAAGCCCTCCTTGCGGAGCATGTACGAGAGGGCGTCGCTGAACGACTCCTCGTCCTCGACCACCAGTACTCGGGTCACGATCAGGCCTCCGGGGCAAGCTGGGTTGTCTGTGTCAGGGGTTGTTCCCGCTCCCCGGCGGGGAGCGAACGGGCCGCACGCTCGGTGCGGTCCGCGGTGAGGGTCCGGGGTGCCGTGGCGGGCCCGGCGGTGTCGGCACCGGGCTCGTCGCGGCGTGCGCTGCGGGGTTCGTCGTGGTCCGGCGCGGCGTCGACGGCGTCGAGGTCGTCGTCGAAGTCCTCGCCCAGGTCGTCGTCCGGGGCGTCGTCCAGGTCGTCGTCGTAGTCCTCGTCGGGGGCGTCGGCGGGGGCCTGGCCGGCGGGCAGGCGGATGGTGAAGGTCGAACCCTGCCCCTCCACGCTCCACACCGAGACGGTGCCGCCGTGCGAGGCGGCGACGTGCTTGACGATGGACAGGCCGAGTCCGGTGCCGCCGGTCTGCCGGGAGCGGGCCGGGTCGACCCGGTAGAAGCGTTCGAAGACCCGCTCGCGGTCCTTCTCGGAGATGCCGATGCCCTGGTCGGTGACCGAGATCTCGATCAGCTCGCCGTCCGCCTCGCCGAGCGCGGCGGCGCTGGAGATCCGGCGGGTGGCGATGGCCACCCGGGTGCGGGGCGGGCTGTAGTTGACGGCGTTCTCCACCAGGTTGCCGAGCGCCGCGGCGAGCTGGCCGCGGTTGCCGTGCAGGTAGAGCCCGGCGATCCCGCCGGCCGCGATCAGGATCTGCTTGGCGGCGGCCTGCTGGCGGCAGCGGTCGATCGCCTCGGCGATCAGCTCGTCCACCGCGACCGGCTCCGGGTCGACCATCAACCGGTCGTCCTGGACCCGGGAGAGGTCGATGATCTCCTGCACCAGGCTGGCCAGGCGGGTCGCCTCGACCTGCATCCGGCCGGCGAAGCGCTGCACCGCCTCCGGGTCGTCGGACGCGTCGGCGACCGCCTCGGAGAGCAGCGACAGGGCGCCGACCGGGGTCTTGAGCTCGTGGCTGACGTTGGCCACGAAGTCCCGGCGGACGGCCTCCACCCGGCGGCGCTCGGTCTGGTCCTCGACCAGCACCAGCACCAGCCGGGAGCCCAGCGGGGCGACCCGGACGGAGACCGCGAGCGGCTCGGACGCGCGGGCCGCGCCGGGGCGGGGCAGCTCCAGCTCCACCTGCCGGATCTCGCCGTCCCGGCGGGTGGCGCGGGCCAGGGCCAGCATCTGGTCCACGGCGACCGCGCCGCCGCGCACCAGGCCCATCGCGTACGCGGCCGAGCTGGCCTTGACCACCTCGTCGCCCTCGCCCAGCACGATCGCGCAGGAGCGGAGCACCGAGAGCACGGTGTCGACCCCCGGCGGCAGCGGGGGTTCCGGGGTGCCGGTGCCCAGCGTCTGGTACCGGCCGTACTGCTTGCCGCTGGTGTACTTGCCCTTGGCCTGCTCGCGCTCGCTCCAACGGAAGGCGATGGAGGCGGTGAGGCCGACACCGAGCCCGGCTATGGCGCAGGCAGCGGCAGCGGCCACGTTCACGTCCATGTGGCCAGCGTAAGCGCACGGCCTGGCCACTCCCCAAGGGCTGGGTCAAGGCATCGACCAGGCGTTGCCGAGAATTCACCTCCACGTAGCTGCCGATTCACCGCACCGGCCGTGCGCCGTCGCCCGAACGGCACAGAGTTGGCCATGCAGCCCGTGTGGGAGAGATCGGTGCGCCGAAGAGCGGCCACGGTCTCGGGTGTGCGCGTACCATTCGCGCCACCAGCAGCGGTCACCCGGACACCGGAACGATGGTCGGACGGGCTGACCGGTCGGCACCGCCACCGACACAGCTACTGAGGAGAGAACATGCGCGACGCGTACCACGAGGAACTCGATGCGATCGGCGACAGCCTGGTCGAGATGGCCCGGCTGGTCGGATCGGCCCTGGGCCGGGCCACCACCGCTCTCCTGGACGCGGACCTGGCGCTGGCGGAGAGCGTGATCGCCGCCGACGAGAAGATCAACGAGCTCCACCACGAGCTCGAGAACCGCGCCATCGACCTGCTCGCCCGGCAGCAGCCGGTCGCCACCGACCTGCGGATCGTGGTCACCTCGCTGAGGATGAGCGCCGACCTGGAGCGCTGCGGGGACCTCGCCCGGCACGTCGCCAAGGTCGCGCGGATGCGCTACCCGGACTCGGCGGTGCCCGCCGACCTGCACTCCACCGTCCTGGAGATGGGCCAGCTCGCCCAGCGCCTGGTCGCCAAGGCGGGCCTGGTCATCGCCACCAAGGACGTCGACAAGGCCCTGGAGATGGAGCAGGACGACGACCGGATCGACGCCCTGCACCGCGAGCTGCTGTCGCACCTGATCGACGAGCGCTGGCACCACGGCATCGAGACCGCCGTCGACATCACCCTGGTCGGCCGCTACTACGAGCGCTTCGCGGACCACGCGGTGTCCGTCGCCAAGCGCGTCGTGTACCTGGTGACCGGCGAGCACGTGGCCGAGTTCGTGGCCGCCACCGAGGCGGCCGAGGCAGCCGGGGCGGAGTGAGTGCCGCTCACCCCCGGGGGTGAGTAAACCTGTGGCGAGGGTGGTGCGGGTGCACGGATTTCCGGACGCCCCACCACTGCGCGCCTGTTGACGCTCCCTCCGAACGGCCGCTTCACTCAACGGTGGGGGCACCGGAGTGTTCCCGTCACTAGGAGGGAAGAGCTCGATGAAGGCCAACCCGACCCGACCGGCATCCGCCCACCACACCGTCGAGCCGCCCGCCCCGAAGCTGCTGCCCGTCCTCGCGGCCGGTTGCGGCTGCGGCCCCGGCTGCGGCTGCGGCTGCCAGTCCGGCGCGCCCTGCCAGTGCGGCGGCGCCGACGGCGGCTGCTGCGGCGGCGGCCACTGAGGCACGGCGGCCGGAACGGCCGCCAGGACAGCTGCCGAGGCGTCCCGGGGTGCGCGGTCGTGCACCCCGGGACGCCCGCCCGGCCGTTCCGGAACCGTCAGAACTGGACGTCGGTGCAGGAGTAGAAGGCGTTCCCGGTGTCCGCGATCGTCCAGACCGAGACGACCACCTGGTGCCCGGTGCGCCCGCTCGGGAGGGTCGCGGTGTGGCTGAGGGTGCCCGGCACCTGCTGCCCGCCGTAGGGGACGGTCAGGAAGGGCGTCAGGTCGAGGTTGGCCCGGGTGACCGGCTGGCTCGCGTCGTAGCCCGGCTTGGTCAGGTAGTACCGGAAGTCCGTGGTCGCGTGCCGGGCGGTGAACTTCCAGGTGAAGGTGAGCTGCTGGCCCGCGGCCACCGGCGTGGCCGGCCAGGCGCCGCCGTGCGGGTCGTCCAGCTCGGCGAAGCGGGAGTTGCCGCCGGCGCAGATGGTGCCGTCGGAGGGCCCGCCGGCCGGGAAGCCCTTCGGCCCCTCGACGCTCTGCGGCTCCCACTGGATGTCGCCGCAGTCCCACGGGACGGCGTTCGCGCTCTCGTCGCAGAGCGCGGCGCGGCTGGGCGGCGTGGTGATGAAGCCGTGCGACTGGGCCGGGAGGGCCAGGGTGAGCGGGATCGCGAGCGCGGCGACGGCCGCCCCGACCAGATGACGTGTGCGCATGGTGCTCCTCCGTGGGGGTGGATGGAGAGTGCGCCGGGGCGCAGACGCGCGCGCGTTGGGGGTGCGGCGGCCGGGACATGGGGGAATCCTTGGCATGCCTGCGCCAGCCCGGTGCCCCCACGGTAGGAGTCGGCGCCACCACCCGTCAATGGTCTGAACCATTTTCGAGCCCACCCCAACTCCCGCCCCACACCGGCCGGTTGAACGAAACAGGCCCCGCCCCCGGCGAACCGGGAGCGGGGCCTCGTCGGCAAGCGGGTTACTTCTTGCCCTGGTTCTTGACCGCCTCGATGGCCGCCGCGGCGGCGTCGGCGTCGAGGTAGCGGCCGCCCTTGGCGAGCGGCTTGAAGTCGGCGTCCAGCTCGTAGACCAGGGGGATGCCGGTCGGGATGTTGAGGCCGGCGATGTCGGCGTCGGAGATGCCGTCGAGGTGCTTGACCAGCGCGCGCAGGCTGTTGCCGTGGGCGGTGACCAGGACGGTCTTGCCGGCGGCCAGGTCCGGGACGATGGCGTCGTACCAGTACGGGAGCATCCGGTCGACGACGTCCTTGAGGCACTCGGTGCGCGGGCGCAGCTCGCTCGGGATGTCGGCGTAACGGGCGTCGCCGGCCTGCGAGTACTCGGCGCCGTCGGCGAGCACCGGCGGCGGGGTGTCGTAGGAGCGGCGCCACAGCTGGAACTGCTCCTCGCCGAACTCGGCCAGGGTCTGGGCCTTGTCCTTGCCCTGGAGCGCGCCGTAGTGGCGCTCGTTCAGGCGCCAGCTGCGGTTGACCGGGATCCAGTGGCGGTCGGCCTTGTCCAGGGCGATCTGCGAGGTCCGGATGGCGCGGCGCAGCAGCGAGGTGTGCACCACGTCGGGGAACAGGCCCTCGGCGGCCAGGAGCTCGCCACCGCGGGCGGCCTCCTTCTCGCCCTTCTCGTTGAGGTCGACGTCGACCCAACCGGTGAAGAGGTTCTTCTGGTTCCACTGGCTCTCGCCGTGACGGAGCAGGATGAGTCGGTAGGTCGTGTCAGCCATGGCGCCCAGCTTAGTGGAGGGCGGGAAAACCCCTGGTGGGCACCTCGGGGGATGAGTAATGTGTGCAGCGCTTGTCTGCCACTTACATGCGTCGGGCGGTCGGGCCCGCCCGCGCCACCCGGCGGACGCCTGCCCTCGGGAGCCCCCACATGCTCGTCGCCCTGGCCGCCAATCCCCGGATCCGAAGACTGGTGCGCGAGACGGTGGGCGGGCTGCCGAGGCAGTTCTGGTGGCTCTGGGTGAGCACGCTGGTGAACCGGCTCGGTTCGTTCGTGGTGACGTTCCTGGCCCTCTACCTCACCGTCGAACGGGGGTACTCGGCCTCCTACGCGGGCCTGGTGGCCTCCTTGTTCGGCGCCGGTTCGGCGGTCTCGGCGATCGGCGCGGGCGTGCTCACCGACCGGATCGGGCGCCGCCCCACGCTGGTCGCCGCCCAGCTCGGCACCGCCGCCTCCACCGCCGTGCTCGGTTTCATGGACGGCCAGGTGGCGATCGCCTCGGTGGCCTTCGTGGTCGGCCTGTGCAACAACGCCACCCGGCCGCCCACCTCGGCGATCATCGCCGACCTCGTCCCGGCGGAGGACCGGGTCCGGGCGTACTCGCTGAACTACTGGGCGATCAACATCGGCTTCGGCCTGTCCGCCGCCGCGGCCGGGCTGATCGCCACCCACGGCTACCTCACGCTCTTCCTGCTGGACGCCCTGAGCACGCTGGTCTGCGCCGTGGTGATCTTCATCCGGATCCCGGAGACCAGGCCGCAGACCGTACCCGGCAGGGCCGGGGACCCGGCCGAGCCGGGGATCAGCCTGCTCACCGTGCTCCGGGACGCCCCCTTCATGGCGCTGGTCGGGCTGACCCTGCTGGTCGCCCTGGTCTTCCAGCAGGGCAGCACCACGCTGGCCGTGGACATGGGCGCCTCCGGCATCTCGTCCACCCAGTACGGGCTGGTCGTCGGCCTGAACGGGCTGCTGATCGTGGTGCTGCAGATCCCGCTGACCCGGTGGATGGAGGGCCGCTCACGGACCGGGATGCTGATCGCCAGCTGCCTGCTCACCGGCTGGGGCTTCGGGCTGGCCGCGCTGGCCGGCTCCTCGGCCTGGCTGTTCGCGCTCTCGGTGGTGGTCTGGACGGTCGGCGAGATCCTGCACACCCCGGTGATGATGGGCCTGGTCGCCGAGTTGGCGCCGACCCACGGACGCGGCCGCTACCAGGGCGTCTACGGACTGTCCTGGTCGCTCGCCTCGCTCCTCGGCCCGGCGGGCGGCGGGCTGCTGCTGCAGTACGCCGGTCCCGTGGTGCTGTGGACGGTCTGCGGGGCGATCGGAACGGCGGCGGCGCTCGGGTACGTGGTGCTGGCACGCCGGACCGGTGCGACGGGGCGCCGGCGCACCGGGGCCGTGTCGGAGGTGACGGCCGTGGCGGCACCCGTCGCGGAGCCGGCGAAGGCCCCGGCCGACGCCTGAGTGCCGCCCGCCCCGGTCAGTCGGTGGCCGGGGCGTCGGCGGCCGGGGTGTCGGCTGCCGGGGCGGCCAGGTGGGCGAAGGCGGCCAGGTTGCGGGTGGACTCCCCGCGCTTGGTGCGCCACTCCCACTCGCGCCGGATCGCCGAGGCGAAGCCCAGCTCCAGCAGGGTGTTGAAGGGCTCGTCCGCGTTCTCCAGCACCGTCCCGAGCAGCCGGTCGACGGTGTCCGGGGTGAGCGCCTCCAGCGGCAGCCGGCCGGCCAGGTAGACGTCGCCGAGCGCGTCCACCGCGTACGCGACGCCGTAGAGGCGGGTGTTGCGCTCCAGCAGCCAGCGGTAGACGGCCTGGTGGTTCTCGTCCGGGCGGCGGATCACGAAGGCGTTCACCGACAGGGTGTGGTCGCCGACCCGCAGTGCGCAGGCGGTGTTCAGCTTGCGGGTGCCCGGGAGGGTCGCCACCAGGGTGTACGGGTCGGCGGCGGCCGGCTCCCAGGCCACCCCGGCGTCGTCCAGGGCGGTGCGCAGGAGGGTCAGGGCCTCGTCCTTGGTGCGGATTGCCATGGGGGTGACGTTACTCGGCGGTACCCCCGGCGCGCAGCCGCCGACCCGGCCAGGACGCCGACCCGGGCCAGGACGCCGCCCGGCCCGGGCGTCGGTGCTCAGCGGCGCCGGGCCACCGCGAGCCGGCCGGCCGGGCGGGCCAGGCTGCCGGCGTAGACCTCGGCGGTGGAGGCCGCGGCGGTGTCCCAGCCGAAGGCGGCCGCGTGCCGGGCGGCCGCCGCCCCGCGCCGGGCGACCAGCGCCGGGTCGGTGACGTACGGCTCCAGCGCACGCGCCCAGGCCAGCGGGTCGTGGCCCTGCACCAGGCTGCCGGACTCGCCGTCCCGCACCGCGACCGGCAGGCCGCCGACCGAGGCCGCCACCACGGGGGTGCCGCAGGCCTGGGCCTCCAGCGCCACCAGGCCGAAGGACTCGCTGTACGAGGGCATCACCAGGGCCGTCGCCGCGCGGTACCAGTCCGCCAGCCGCTCCTGGCCGACCGGCGGGTGGAACCGCACCACGTCGCCGATGCCGAGCTGGGCGGCGAGCTTGTGCAGGCTCTCCGGCCGGGCCAGCCCGGTGCCGGACGGCCCGCCGACCACCGGCACCACCAGGCGCTCGCGCAGCCCCGGACGGGCCTCCAGCAGCGCGGCGACCGCCCGCAGCAGCACGTCCGGCGCCTTCAACGGCTGGATCCGCCCCGCGAACAGCAGCACCGCCGCGTCCTGCGGCAGGCCCAGCCTCGCCCGGGCCTCGGACCCGGCGCGCGGGCCGCCGGGGCGGAAGACGTCCAGGTTGACCCCGGGGTGGACGACAGCCAGCTGGTCCGGCCGGGCGGCGTAGTGCAGCGCCAGCTCGGCGGCCTCCTCGGTGGTGTTGGCGATCAGCCGGTCGGCCGCCTCGACCACCTGGGTCTCGCCGATCACCCGGGCCGCGGGTTCGGGTGTGTCCCCCTCGGCCAGCGCAGCGTTCTTGACCTTCGCCATGGTGTGCATGGTGTGCACCAGCGGCACCCCCCAGCGCTGGGCGGCCAGCCAGCCGACCTGCCCGGAGAGCCAGTAGTGCGAGTGCACCAGGTCGTAGTGGCCGGGGCGGTGGCCCGCCTCGGTGCGCAGCACGCCGTGGGTGAAGGCGCACAGCTGGGCCGGCAGGTCCTCCTTGACCAGGCCCTCGTACGGGCCGGCGGTGACGTGCCGGACCAGCACGCCGGGGGCCAGCTCGACGGTCGGGGCGTCGTCCGAGCAGATCGCCCGGGTGAACACCTCGACCTCGATGTTGAGCTCGGCCAGGCGCTTGGCCAGCTCGACGATGTAGACGTTCATCCCGCCGGCGTCGCCGGTGCCGGGCTGGTGCAGCGGCGAGGTGTGCACGCTGAGCATGGCTATCCGGCGCGGGCGGCGACGGCCCGGGACGAGCGACTGGAGCCGGCCGCGCGCGGGCGTCGCGGACTGGGCACGGCGTACCGAACGGACGGGGTGCTGGATCACCTGGCTGAAGCCTCCTCGTGTGCGGCCCGTCTCGGCGGTCCGCGTGAACGGGCCCGCCACATGTCCGGTGTGCGCTGCCCCGTCCGGGCACACATCACCACCAGTGTGCCAACCACTGGGCGGGCGTCCGGCATTCCCGCTCCCGGCGACCGGTCCGCCGGGTCGGCATCCGCCCAGCTCAGGCCGGGGACGCCCGGCCCCGCGACCGCCGACTACCCTTCTGGGCATGGCTGCCTCCTTCGACCCCGCGACCGCCGCGCCCGCCCGCGGCCGGACCGGACGGCCGGTCGGGACGGTCACCCGGGGCACCACCAACACCAACCGGCTGCGCCGGATGGACCGCTGGATCGCCCACACCCTGGGCCGGGCGCTGCGCGCCGCCGAGCGGCCCCCGGTGGCGGTGGACCTCGGCTACGGCGCGGCGCCGTGGACGGCCGTGGAGCTGGCCGGACGGCTGCGCACGGTGCGGCCGGACGTCCGGGTGGTCGGGATCGAGATCGAGCCGGAACGGGTCGCGGCCGCGCTGCCGTACGCCGAGCCGCCGCTGCTCACCTTCCGACGCGGCGGCTTCGAGGTGCCGCTGGACGGCGGCGCTCCGGCCCAGCTGATCCGGGCGGCCAACGTGCTGCGGCAGTACGAGGAGTCGGCGGTGGCCGGGGTGTGGGAGCGGCTGTGCGCCCGGCTGGCCCCGGACGGTCTGCTGGTCGAGGGCACCTGCGACGAGATCGGGCGGCGGCACGTCTGGGTCGCGCTGGGGCCGGAAGGGCCCCGGACGGTGACCTTCGCGGCCCGGCTGGGCGGCCTGGGCCAGCCCTCCGACCTGGCCGAGCGGCTGCCGAAGGCGCTGATCCACCACAACGTGCCGGGGCGGCCGGTGCACGCCTTCCTGACCGACTTCGACCGGGCCTGGGCGGCGGCCGCGCCGTACGGGGCGTTCGGGGCGCGGCAGCGCTGGGTGGCGGCCTGCACCGCGCTGGCGGGCAGCTGGCCGCTGGTGGACGCGCGCGGGCGGTGGCGGCAGGGCGAGGTCACGCTGCCCTGGGCGGCGCTGGCCCCGTAGGACGGGGCCAGGCGCGGGTTCTGCGGGGCCCGGGTTCTGCGGGGCCCGGACGGGGTTCCCGCAGGCCCGCTGGGGGCCCGGCGGGGCCGGGCTGGTGAGCGACGCGCCTCATTCACTCGAACGAGTTATCGAATATCTCTGGCGTGTTGACGCCTCGTCACGTCACGATGGAGACCGCCGGGCGGCGACACCACACGCCGCCCGGCGCGCACCGCGCCCGTCAGCCCCCCTGCCCGAGCAGCTCCCGCCGGGCCCGTTCGAACACCTCGTACATCTCCGTCCCGAACAGCACAAACCGCACCTCCGCCAGCTCCGCGCCCGCGAGCGCGTCACCGCCGCCCAGCACCTCGGCGACGGTGCCGAGCGCGATCCGGGCCGCGTCCGCCGGCGGCCAGCCGAAGATCCCCGCCGACACGGCCGGGAAGGCCACCGTGCGCGCGCCCAACCCGGCCGCCGTGCGCAGCGACTCGCGATAGCAGGAGGCCAGCAGCCCAGCCCGCTCCTCGTACTCCTCCGCCAGGTACACCGGCCCGACGGTGTGCACCACCCAGCGGGCCGGCAGCCGCCCGGCCGTGGTCGCCACCGCCCGCCCGGTGGGCAGCCCCTTGCCCCAGTGCGAGGCCCGCAGCCGGCGGCACTCCTCCAGGATCTGCGGCCCGCCCCGGCGGTGGATCGCGCCGTCCACCCCGCCGCCGCCCAGCAGCGAGGAGTTGGCCGCGTTCACCACCGCGTCCACCTCCTGTGCCGTGATGTCACCCTCGACCAGGGTGATCCGCGTCACCACCACCTACCCCCTTCCCCGGACCCGCCCGGCAGCCGCCGGGCCGGGATCCGAGCCGTCGTCCGAATCCGATCACCACACCGCCACCGGCGTGGCAATAGCCACAACGGCGCCGGTCGGCCAGAGAAATCCCCGGAGATCACGTTATGGTCGCGAGAAGTTCCCCGACGCGCGGTGCCAGGCGGGCACTGCGGACGGACGCCGGCCGTTACGCAGGCGGGGAAAGGGAGGAACCACCGATGCCCGCAACGGGAGACGGGCGGGCACCTGGTGCCGCGGACCTGCCGGGCGCCCACGACGGCGCCCCCGTCGGCCATGCCCGTACCCGCCCGGCCACCACCGGCACCGGCCCGGCCACGGCCGCTCCCCCGATACCCCACCCCCGCTCGCAGCCGGCCCGGACCGCGCACGGCACCCGCCGCCCCTCCCGCCCCACCGGAGGCGGTCACGCCCCCGCGCCCGGAGACGGACCCGTCGACGGCGCCGCCGCGCCCCTGCGGCTGCTGGTCATCGAGGACGACGCCTCGGACGCCCAGCTGATCAAGGCGGCGGTCGCCGACAGCGGCACCTCGATCGAGATCCACTGGGCCCGCGGCCTCGAACAGGCCACCCAGCTGCTCGCCCAGTCCTCCCCCGCCGGCCGGCGCGGACGCTCCCGCGGCGGCGAGTTCGGCTGCGTACTGCTCGACCTGGCCTCCCCCGCCGACCTGCCGCACCCGTCCGACCCCTCGGACGGCCTGGAAGGCCTGCACGAACTGCTGCGCCGCGCCCCGCACATCCCCGTCGTGGTGCTCACCGACGCCGCCGGGGCCGAACTCGGCGCCGCCGCCGTCGCCGCGGGCGCCCAGGACTTCCTGCTCAAGCACGAGACCGACGGCCCGCTGCTGGCCCGCGCACTGCGCTACGCGGTCGAACGCAAGCGGGCCGACGAGTCCCAGCGCCGCCTGGTCGAAGCCGAGTTGCGCGGCCAGGAGAACGCCCGGCTGCAGCGCCACCTGCTGCCCACCCCGCTGCTCGACGGCGCCGGGCTCTCCTTCACCCGGCGCTACCGCCCCGGCCGCCGCCGCGCCCTGCTCGGCGGCGACTTCTACGACGCCGTGCGCACCGACGACGGCACCGTCCACGTCGTGATCGGCGACGTCTGCGGCCACGGCCCCGACGAAGCCGCGCTCGGCGTCGCACTCCGGATAGCGTGGCGCACCCTGGTCTTCGCCGGCCTCACCGGCGAGACCCTGCTCACCACCCTCCAGCACGTGCTGGAGCACGAACGGCGCAGCGACGAGATCTTCGCGACGCTCTGCATGCTCGTCATCGAGCCCGGCGGCACCACCGACCTCGACTCGCTCGGCACCGGCGAACGCGCCCGGCTCTACCTCGCCGGGCACCCGGCGCCGCTGCTGCTCGGCCGCGACCACGCCCCGGCCACCCTGCCCGCGGACCAGGCCGGGCCCGCCCTCGGCCTGCTGCCGTGCCACGACGGCGGGGCCGCCTGGCCCGCCCACGAGGTCGAACTCCAGCCCGGCTGGCGGCTGTTGCTCTACACCGACGGACTGATCGAAGGCCGGGTCGGGGCCGGGTCGCGGCGCCTCGGCCAGGACGGACTGGCCGACCTGATCGCCGACCACCAGTCCGCCGGGCTCACCCGGGGCCGGCTCGTCGACAGCGCGATCGCCGAGGTCGAGGAACTGAACGGCGGGGCGCTGACGGACGACGTCGCGGTGCTGCTGCTGGAGCGCAACCCGGTGCAGCTGATCCTCGGCTGAGGTGGCTGCGGACGCGCCGCGGAGGCGTCGCGGACACGTCGCGGACAACGGCGCGGACACGCTACGGCCCGGGAGGGTGAACTGCCCTCCCGGGCCACGGCGTTGTCCGTGGGGTCGGCCTACCAGGGGCCGTACGGGCCGGTGTTGCTCCGGCCGGTGCCGCCGGTCAGCGCCCGGATCGCGGGGCGGACGTCCACCACGTAGACGATCGAGGCGACCAGGCCGGCCAGGGTGCCGATGCTGCCGAGGAAGTTCGCCCCGAACAGCAGGTCCCACCCGAAGCTGATCCCGAGGATCGCCAGCCAGAAGCCCTTGGTCTTCTTGTCGGCCGCCCGGTAGGCGTCCTCGCGGCGGGTGGCCGCGTCGATCAGCGCGAAGAACTTGTAGCCCAGGATCGCGACGGCCATCCACCAGAACGGGTTCAGGTAGGAAAAGGCCAGGATCTGGAACACTCCGGTCATCGCGGTCTCCTACGTCTCTCGGCTTGCTGCGCCCCGGCCGCCGCCCATCCTGGCACGGCGGCCGCCCGCAGGGTGTGAACGTCCCGCCGCCGGTGGATGTGCCCCGGGGTGGCGGGCGGCGGTCACTCCGTGGCGGAGGGGGTGTTCTTCCGGGGCCTGGCGGGCTTCTTCGGGGCGGGGGCGGCGGGGTCCGCGGCCGGGTCCGCCGGGGCGGCGGGGGCGTCCAGCAGCTCGGCCTCGACGGGGGCGGCCTCGAAGGCGGTCTCGAAGGCGGGGTCGACGGCCGGGTCGACGGGGACCTGGGTGGGGTCGGCGTCGGTGTGGGGGCGGGCCTTGTCCACGACGACCTTGCCGCGCTCGGCCAGTTCGTCGTAGGTCTCCTTGGCCCGGACCGCCAGCTCCAGCGCGCGGGCCACCTGCTGCAGGGCGAAGCCCTGGGCCCGCTCCTGGAGGACCTTGAGGTCGGTCGGGAAGGCCGTGACGGCCCCGGTGACCTTGGCCGGAGCGCCGGCCAGCAGCTCCTGCGCCTCGTGGAGCCTGGCGGTCGCCTTCTCCTGGGCACCCTGGCGGTCCGCCGCCAGGGCCTCGACCCGGCCCGGCACCTCGCGCAGCTTCTCGTACGCGAGGTCCCCGGCGCCGGCCAGGGCGTACAGCGGGGTCGGGTCGGTGAGGGTCTTCTTGATCTCGTCGGTGATCGGCATGCTTACCGGTCCTCCCGGTGGGTGTTCTGGGTGGCCGCGCCGTCGGTCGTCGGGGTGGAGGCCGAGGCGGCGTTCTCCTTGAGGAAGGCGTCGTAGACCGCGAGCAGCGCCTGCTTCTGCTGCTCGTTGATCAGCGGATCGGCCAGGATCGAGGCCCGCAGTTCCAGGCCCTCGCCCCGCCGCTCCTCCAGGATCCCGGCCTGGACGTACAGCGTTTCCGCCGAGATCCGCAGCGCCTTCGCGATCTGCTGCAGGATCTCCGCGCTCGGCCTGCGCAACCCTCGCTCGATCTGGCTGAGGTACGGGTTGGACACGCCGGCGGCCTCCGCCAGCTGGCGCAGCGAGAACTGCGCGTTGCGGCGCTGCTCGCGGATGTACTCGCCCAGGGAGGCGACGTTGAGTGAGGCCATGGGGACAGGGTGCGGGATCGTGCTTGCAATTGCAAGCAGGATGCTAACTGGGGGCTAGCGGGTGGGGGCCGCTGCGCGGGGCTTTGGTTCGGGGGTGGGCTCTCGGGAGGGTGGGTTGGTCCGGGGGCGGTTCCGGGGGTGGGTGCTCCGGCGGCTGGATGATTTAAAAACAGCACACGATGTAAGTTGGGGTTGATAACCACTTGA